>CAYRQZ010000019.1:0-6125 GCA_964426585.1 uncultured Bacteroidales bacterium
TAAAATTACTTGCAATATTATAATCAATTGGCACTAAATAAACTTTCATTAAGTCATAACTCTCACTTTCGCCTTTAGCTTTCCAATCGAAAGAAATTTTATATTCATCAAAACTACCAAAATCTAAGATAATGTAAGATATAGACCTAGTAAGTGAATTCACATTATATACGTTACTAGTTCCACCATTATTAGAAACATAAAGCGAATGTCCGCCGGCAGGATTACTAGTTGCTGAACCTATAGACCACAAATTTAAGCCTGTATTTACTTCCATAGTGAAATCAGAATTTTCAGCTGGATTTTCAAAATCGCGTGTGAATGGAACTGAAACTATTGGCATAGGCGCATTTACTAAAATAACTTCATATATTTTTGTCGTAGCGTCTTCGGCGGTAACAATATATTGAACTGCTGTTCCTGCTGTAAAAGTCTGAGCTGTTTCACTTTCTGGTGATACACTTGATAAAACAGATGTCGTAATTGTTGGAGTATGAGTTGCTATTGTTAAATTCCAAGGCATTGTAACTGTAATTGTTGGGTTTGGTGTTGCCGATTCGTCAATTACACAAGTTATTTGCTGTGGAATACTAAAAGTTAAAATGTCTTTTTCAGAACTTTGGGTAGTAGAAACACTAACATAAATTGTCCATTGTTGTGCTGTACCATCTTCTGCTGTAACTGTATATGTTGCTGCTGAAGAAAAATCATTAGCAACACCAGATAATGGGCTAATTGTTGCATATTGAGAAACAGTAATAGTAGGAACTATTGATGATGAATTAGTTCCGTATGCAACTTCAACATTAACTGTATGATTATCTGTATCTATAATTGCTAAACCTGTTTGTTCTGCAAATGAAAAAGTCAATATGTCATTATTACTATATAGTTCTCTAATAGAAATATTATCCAAATAGGTATAAGCTAATGCGTTATAAGATTTAAATCCTATTTTGTTACCAGCACTAAACGGAATAATATATGAATAATGGTTTGCGTTAGTATTAACAGGAACGATAGTTTGCAAAACTGTCCAAGAACTTGAATTAGAAGGATCTAGTGTTGATAATATATCAAGTCTTTCGCTAGTAGTTGAAAGTTTGGCATCAAATTCTAATCTCAAGAATGATTTTGCTGTTGAAAGTTCTGGTGTAAAAAACGCATTAAAAGCTGTTGCCGAATTATACATATACATATAAGGAGCTGTACCAACCTGCGTTCCAGTAGCAGTTACATAAGGATAACTTGTACTAGTATACGAACCCGAGCCTGTGTATTTATACCAACAATTATTTCCCCAATTACCAGAGCCAGTTGTAAACCCAGAAGAAAAGGTTTCAATTAAAGGTAAGGAATAAGCTGAACATTGGGTTTTTAAACTATAATTTGTCCAAACAGAATAATCGCCTCCACCACAATTGCTACGAACATAAACATAATAAGTGGTTTGTTCTACCAACGAGCTTACATTATAGGAAGTTCCTGTAGGAACATCAATTATAGTACCTGAAGCTGGATCTGAAAGTATTGTAGATGAAATCACTAACTCGTAACCGTTGGCGGGGTTAGATAAAGAAGCATCCCACGATATTGAAGCTGAATTTGATGTTGCAACAGCAGTTACAGAAGATGGTGAATAACAACTTGGAATTACAACTTGCAAGGAATAATCTTCAAAACTTCCGTAAGTACCAGAATAACAAGATGAAGAAGGTCCTGTATCAGCATCCGTCCCGCCTATTCTCATACGATAATTACCAGCAACTACCGTTGTAGGTACGAAAAATGAGGCATTTAATACCGCTGGGTTTGAATTAGTAGATAGACCATAATATACTAATTCTGTACTCTCGTCAAATATTCCATCCTTATTCCAATCTACCCATATTTTTGTTCCATAAGTATATCCTGTACTGTATTGAATAGAAACATTTGCTATTGACCCTGAAATTACATCACCAACAAAATTTGCATAATTGCCATAATTCCCAGTTTCTAAACCTGTTGTATTATTAACAATTTGAGAAACGCCATAACTTACGTTAGTTATACCTAAACCATCACATGAAGAAGGCGCTGGCAAACAATATTTAACTACATAAGCATTATATGTTTTTGTTGTTATTCCATCTTGTGCACTAACAGTAAATTGAACAGGTTGAGTAGTAAAATCAACTGAAGTTGTGCCACTTACAAAAGGAGTAGGAGTAGTAATTGTTGAAAAAGGTGATATTAAGATAGTAGGTATTATATTAGATAAATTTAATGTATTACTTAAAACGGTAACATAAATATCATTTCCATCAATAATTCCAGAAGTTCCTGCAACAGAAAAACTTAAAATATCACAATCTGAACTTATTGGACTTATAGGAATATCTTGAATTAGCTCATTGTTTAAAACACACTCATCTGCACTAAAATTAATACTAGCAGTGAAATTTAATGTCCCTTCTGCGGTAGCTGTGTAAGGGTCAAAAGTAAAAGTAGTGCTCGAATTTGATGCTAAATCTATACCAGAAATTGACTTATTGTAACTTGCACCATCAGAAAGTTCAACAGTATAATCGCCTGCCGTTACAGAATTTAACCCTATGTTCTTTATTGTAACTTCAGGTGCAAAAGCTATATCAATAGTTCCAACAATAGGACTTAAACTAATTATGGCAAGATCATCAAATGGTTTTGGTGATTCCATACTTATATCATCAATATAAATATCACAACCATTATGGTCATAAACTTCAAAAGCAATATAAATTTGTTGTCCTACATAAGCAGATAAATCAACAGAACACTGATACCACACATTATCTATTTGTGCTGATGTTAGAGAACTAACATTTGTGCCAGTATATTCTGAATAAGTTGAATACTCTTTTAGCGTTGTAAAAGATGATGTTTGGTTATCGGTTGTAGAAACTTTAACTCTAACTACTGCATAATAAGAAGAAGTTCCGTAATAATAATCTGTAAAAATTTTAAAAGTTAAAGGCAAATTTGTATCAAGATTAATCGGAGGGCATATTAAACCAAAAGTATTATAGGCTGACGAACTTGATGACTTAATACTTTTGCTACCATCTGCTGCCTCACTTGAATTTTGAATATAAGCAGTAGAATATGGCGTCCAGCCTAAAGGAGGGTAAATCCCTTCAAAGCTCTCGCTTAAAAAAAGAGTATGGCAATTTTGTGGTACATAACCAGCTATTGAAAACTCATCTAAAAAATAGCGTCTATCATAAGAGGAGCCGGGATTAGTAGAAGTAATTGTAACACCATCAGCACTTGCCGCTGCCTTAAATTTTAAAGAATAAAAATGAAAATCACTAGCAGTTAAAGGAAAATTTCCTGAAGTAGGGTCAATATCTACAAAAAAATCTACACCATCGTATGAAACCATAAGCTGTGTTGGTTTAGGGGTGGTAGCAGGCCATGCGGCTACAACAAATGATACAACAATAGAATCATAACTGCCTGTGTTAATTAATTCAGTGCTTAAGCCACCAACAGCACTACTCGAACCAAATTTAGCATAACCACCAGCTGAATAGCCTTTTGTAAATGTACTAATTCCAACTAATGGGGTAGTTGATAAATTAATTTCTGTTGTACTTGGACCTGTAGCTCCAGAACTAGTGGCAATACCTCCACTTGTAAGTGCAGAAAAATCCTGAGTAAATGAACCTACAGAAATGTCAATTTGTGCATTTATACTCGCAAGTGCAAGAAAAAATGCAGTTAAAAATAAAATTATTTTTTTCTATAAAAAATTTAAAAAGGTTTTACTTAAATAATAATTTAATGGTTTTTATTTAATCATTTTATAAATCGCAAAATACAAATTCTACTAAATATTAATCTTCATTAAATCTCTTTTATAATAAAAGAAATTTTTTGCAAAAGTAATAAAATAAAATTAGGCATATTTTAAATATATTTAACTTTTTTATTTATAACGAAAAAACACTCCTAAACAGTTAAGAATAAGAGAATTGACTGTATTAAAAAAATAATCTTTCGTTCAACTTTTTTAAACATTTTTTTAAGTTTTAATACTATATTTTTAAAATATACGTTATTTATAAAACCAAAATTTAATGATTAATAGAATAATGAAAATAATTTTGCCGACAACACTCGGAATATTTACAGTTATTGCAATTTTATTTGTTTATAATCTTTTTCTTTTTAATGGAGACGCTTTTTGCAAAATTGATGCAAATTTTTTCTTAATTTTTGTTCCAATCGCATTAATTATTGCAATAATTATTCAAATTACTCTTACTATACCTTTTTGGAAAAAATTCAAACAAAAGAGAAAAATTGCAAACTTAACACTTTTTCAATTTTTGATAATAATTTGCGTCATTTCTGGAATAATTTTCGGACTTATATTTTGGGAAACTAAACTCGGAATAAACGAATTAATACAAATTTCAATAATAGGAATTATTGCTTTTTGCATTTACTGGACAATAAACCTATCTATTTTAAGAAAATTAGACAAACAAAATTAATTCTTTCCTTTTAAAATAATAGTGTAATTTACGAATAACTATATTTTATATAAATTCAAAATCACTTTAACCTATATTTTCATCTACAAGTCGAATAGTTAATTAATTTTTATATTAATTCTTGTTTATTGAACTTATGTTCATTACTTTTGCATTGAACATAAGTTTAATATGAATCATTGGAGAAAAAGATATAGAAAACTAATAAATCCCCCAACCATAAAGGGGTTTACACCTTTTGGGCGAGACATCGGAGCAAATTCAAGTCAAGCAGTAATCATGTTTTATGAAGAATATGAGTCTATCAAATTATGCGATTATGAAAAACTTACTCATGAACAATCTTCTGTATTAATGAACGTTTCAAGGCCTACTTTTACGCGAATCTACTCATCGGCTCGTCAAAAAATAGCTTTAGCACTTACCGAAGGGCGACAATTATTAATAGAAGGTGGAAAAATATATTTCGACAGCGATTGGTTTGGTTGCAATAATTGTAATTCTACATTTAGCAATCCGAATAAGGAAGAAACTCCAAGTTCTTGCCCTTTATGTGGAAGCACTAATATTGAAAAATCAAATTATGCCGACAATGTCCAAGAGGAATCTAATTATGATACTTCAGATTATTGCTATTGTCCAAAATGTGGATATAAGGAAAAACATATTTCCAAAAAACCTTGCAAAAGTATAATTTGCGAAAAATGTAATACAGAATTAAAACGAATTAATAATTAATAATAAAAATAAAACTATGAAAATTGCAATTACATCAACAGGAACAAGTTTGGGTTCAACTATCGACCCAAGGTTTGGGAGAGCTTCGTATTATGTTATTTACGACAAAAAAGCACAATCATTTGAAATTAGCCCTAACCCAAACAAAAATGCAGAAGATGGTGCAGGACCATCTGCAGTGCAATATGTTGCCGAAAAAGGAGTAACTAAAATTGTATCAGGTGAATTTGGAGGTAAAGTTAAATCACTGTGCGACAGTTTAAAAATTCAAATGATAACAATTAAAGATCATAATAAAACAATTCAAGAAATTATAGATTTAATAAACAACCAATAAATTTTATATTATGCCAAATTTTGATAAAACTGGTCCAAACGGACAAGGTGCCGGAACTGGACGTAAAGCCGGAAAATGTTTCCAAAATTCTCAAATTAATGAACAACAAGAACAAGGCTCAGGCTTTGGACGAGGCAGAAGAAACCAAACTAACGGAAGAGGAATGGGACGTGGAAACGGTCTCGGTAGAGGTCTTGGAAGAAATAGATAGTGAACAATAAAATTTAAGACGGTTTTCTAGCAGGCGAAATTGTTTTATTAACTTTTTACTAAATTTCGCCTGCTTTTTTAAATAAAAATTAAATTATGAAAAAAATATTAGCCTTTCCATTAGAAAATGGAGTTTTATGTAGCCATTTTGGACATTGCGAAAAATTTGCAATAGTAGAAGTCGAAAATAAGCAAATTATTAATATCAAAGAGTTAACACCGCCAGAACATGTGCCAGGACTTTATCCAAAATGGGTTGCTCAATTTGGAGTTACAGACGTTATAGCAGGAGGAATGGGACAAAAAGCAATAGACCT
>CAYRQZ010000019.1:6225-14043 GCA_964426585.1 uncultured Bacteroidales bacterium
GCAAATTTAGAATTAATTAAGCTAAGCAAACAGTGCGACTTACATAAATTTGAAAAACAACAATCAAATAAAATTGCTATGGACTTAGTGAAAAATTTAAATACTAATTTCAAAAATGCAAAAGACAAGTTTGATGCTATGTTGAGGTACTCTATTGCTGGGAATATAATGGATTATGGAGCTTTTAACAATTTCGATATTAAAGAAAATATTGATAAAGCCTTACAAATGAAGTTTGCAATTAATCAATCGGATAAATTATATGAAAAAATTCAAAATGCAAAACTAATTTTATATTTAGGAGATAATGCAGGCGAAATTGTTTTTGATAAATTATTTATTCAAAACTGCATGACAAAAAAAGTTGTATACGCTGTAAAAAACGCTCCTATTTTAAATGATGTAACTATGAGCGATGCTCTGCAAGTAGGCATAGATAATGTCGCCAAAGTAATTACTAATGGATTTGACGCCCCTTCAACAATTCTAGAAAAATCTAGCCAAGAGTTTTTAAATTATTATAAAAACGCAGATTTAATAATTTCAAAAGGACAAGGAAATTTAGAAGGCTTAATAAACCAAAAAGATGAGAGACTATTTTTTCTGCTTATGATTAAATGCCAAATTATTGCTGATAAACTTAAAGTTGACAAAAATAGCTTCGTAGTTATAAATTCAAATTATGATAAATAATAAAAAAGATACTATTAGCATAGCAATTGCAAGTGGTAAAGGAGGCACCGGAAAAACTTTGTTTTCGGTATCTTTATTTCATTCTATTAAAAATAAATTTGATGATGTTATTCTTCTAGATGCTGACGCCGAAGAACCAAACGATATGATTTTTTTCAACGCTAAACTAGTAAATACAAAAGAAATTACTCAAAAAGTTCCTGTAATTGATACCGAAAAATGTAAATATTGCAGTAAATGCCATGATTGGTGCAATTACAATGCTATTTTCATTCTCCCAAAAGCAAAAATTATTAAAGTAACAGAAGAACTTTGTCATGGCTGTGGTGCTTGCACTATTGCTTGCGAATTTGGTGCTATTACAGAAAAAGATGTAGGTTTAGGTAAAGTAAATCAATATTTAGATGAGGAAAAAGCAAAAATTTATGAGGGCAGAATGCATAAAGGAGTAATGACACCTGTAAAAGTAATTAAAGCTAGCCATAAAATTACAAAAAATCATAAAATTAGAATTATTGACTCCCCCCCGGGAACTTCTTGCCCATTTATACAAACCGTTGCAACTGCCGATTATGTTATACTTATTACTGAACCAACGCCTTTTGGACTTTCAGACTTAAAACAGTCGATTTCTACTTTAGAAAAAATGAACAAATATTTTGGTGTTGTTATAAATAAAGCTGGCATTGGAGACACTGCTATTTATGACTACTTATCCGACGAAGACATTGAAATATTAATGGAAATACCTTTCGACAAAAGTATTGCTAAACAATATTCCGAAGGTGAAATTATTTCAAAACAAAATACTGATTTTGAAAATCAATTAACAAATACTTTTAATTATTTATTAAAAAATTATGGAAATTGCAGTAATTAGTGGAAAAGGAGGTACAGGAAAAAGTAGCATTACAGCAGCAATAGCAAGTGCTATTCAAAATGTTGTCGTTGCAGACTGTGATGTAGATGCAGCAAATATGTATTTACTTTTTAATCCCGAAATTAAAGAAGAGAAAAGCTTTATTGGTGCCAAAACAGCTGTAATAGATTATGATATTTGCACAAATTGCGGAAAATGCCAAATTTACTGTCGTTTCGATGCAATTAGTAAAACAAAAACTAATAAAGTTGCTATTTCTGATATTTTTTGCGACGGTTGCGGACTATGCGAAAAAATTTGCCCCGTAAATGCTATTAATATGCAAAATTCGACAGAAAGCAAGATGATTAATGGAGACTTTAGATTCGGAAAAATCGTACTCGGACATTTAGCTCCTGGCGAAGAAAACTCAGGTCTGCTTGTAAACCTTGTTAGAGATAAAGCTAAACAAATTGCTAAACAAAATAATATTCAACACATAATTATTGACGGACCACCTGGAATAGGCTGCCCCGTAATTTCTACAATTACAGGCGTAAATTATGTTATTATTGTTACAGAACCTTCTCTTTCAGGATTACACGACTTAATTAGAACAATAGAACTTACTTCTCAATTTAATCTAAAAATCGGAATTATTATTAATAAAGCAGACCTAAACTACGACATTAATAATAAAATTAAAAAATATTGTAACGAAAATAATCAAAAATTATTGGCAGAAATAAATTTTGATACTAAATTTGTGCAATCCATGGTAAATGCAAAAACTATTGGCGAAATGTATCCCGAAAGCTCTTCATACAAAATTATTAAAAAAATTGCAAATAATATAATAACGAATTACAATGAAAACAAACTTTAATGACATAAAAGCAAATCTTATTCCTGTTATAAATTTTTCAAAATGTGTAAAATGCGAAGAATGTATTAAAGCATGCCCACACGGAGTCATTAGTCGAGAGTCTCTTAACACATGTTCTAAATGTATTAAATACTGCGTTAGTTTTGATGTTCCATGCAAAGAAAACGAATACAGCTTTAAATACCATCTTTGCGATTCGTGTGGAAAATGTATAGAAGCTTGTAAACATCAAGCTATTAAACTTTGCCCAACTTGCTAAACTAAAAATTTTAACAAATATATTAAGTTTTATTTGGTTTTTTATAAATAATGTCGTATATTGTTGAAAAATTCCAACCATGGAAACAAATATTGACATTAAAACTGCACGAAAATTATTCAAATTTTGTTTAGATATATTAAATTTTTATGAATATATGCTAAATCAAAATAAAAAACCAATAGCAATACGTGTTTTAACATCAACTATGGCTGTTGCCTGCTCATATCAAAAGAAAAGCTCAGCAGACAAAAGAAAAGAAATAATTGAAAATGAACAAAACATTATCATTAATTTAAAAAATGTAATTTATTGGCTCGAACAATGCGAAAAATCTGGATACTGGCTAGATAAAAAACTTAAAAAAAATGCCATCGAATTACAAAAAATGCTTTTCCCTAAGTTTTAACACTAATAAAAAAAATCAAATTTTATAATTTTTAGTTTCATTATTACAAAAATTATTAACTTTACATTTAATACATGAGAAGATTAAGTTTTGTAATATTGACTTTTTGTTTTATATCCACAATAAATAAACTATATGGACAGGATATTCATTTTAGCCAATTTTTCTCTGCACCTCTTTATATAAATTCAGCAAATTCAGGAGACTTTAATGGTGATTATAGATTTGTTATAAATAATAAAAACCAATGGAATTCCTTTACTGACGCTTATTCTACTTTCGCAGGGTCTGTTGACGCTAGTTTTAACGAACTTATTAATAATAAATCAAAAACAGGAATTGGACTACAAATAAACAACGACATAGCTGGAGATGGTCGATTTGGAACTACTCAAATTTATTTAAGCCTAGCTAATTTATTCTTTTTCGGAGAAAATAAAAAATTTGGACTCGGTATTGGCATAAATGCAGGATATGTTATGCACGGCATTAATTTTTCTAATTTATATTTTGGCGACCAATATGATGGCGAAAGATTTAATGCTGACATGCCCTCAAACGAATTAATTGAAAATCAAAAAATATCATATCCAGATTTTGGAGCAGGTATAAAACTAAAATATAAACAAAGTCAAAGATTTAATCTCGAATTTGGTTTTGCCACTAATCATATATTTGAGCCTAAACGTAGTTTTTTAGAATTTTCAGAAGCAGTTTTACCAATAAAATTTGCAAGCATGGGATTTGCTGAATATAATATTAAAGAAGGCTTTTGGCTCGAAGCATACGCCTTACACATGTACCAGCAAAAACATCAAGAACTAAATACTGGTGCAATTATGCGATTTGATTATAACCCAATTACATTTCAATCAATTTATTTTGGATTACTACTTCGCTCTCGTGACGCTGGAATAGTCGTTTTTGGTGTTAAATATCAAAATATAAAATTTTGTTTTAATTACGATATAAATTTTTCAAATTTAAGTACAATTAGCAGAGGAAAAGGTGGAGCAGAATTTTCTCTCATTTACATTTTTCTAAAACCAAGACCTTTTCAAGCTCCTGAATATAAAAAATGCCCAGATTTTATTTAATGAAAAAATATATTATCAACATATTATTTATAGTATTTACAATAAACACTTTTTCACAAAATAAAGAAGTAGTAAACCTCATTATTTCAGCCGACAAAGCCTTTAAAGAAAAAAATTGGTACGGGGCAGCCCAATTATACGAGGAAGCTTTAAAATCAAACCAAAGAATGTATGATATAGTTTGGAATACTGCACAAGCATATCGTTTTGATAATGACTACATTAGAGCAGCAAAATATTATAGAATTTTAACAGAAAAAGAAGCTAAAAAATATTCTGACGCTTTCTTTTATTACGCTGAAATGCTGAAAGCAAACGAAGAATTTATTAAGGCTCAATATAACTATCAAAAATTTATTGACTTAAAAAATCATGACGAAAATAATGTTTTAGTTAAAAAATCTAAACAAGAAATATTAAACTGCGAAAGAGCATGGAAAACATACAATAATCCTAGCGGAATCCAAGTTCTTCAGTGCGACTCAAGCATTAACTCAATTTACAGCGACTTTTCTAGCTCTTTTGGCGGAGACTCAATTTTATATTTTGCATCTATAAAACCTTGTAACGACACTAGTCGAAATTATAAATCTAAAATTTATTATATTAATTTTTTATTGTCTAAAGATACTGCTAAATTATTTGATAATATTATTAATGACCAAAACTTTGACATAGCAAACCCTCACTTTTCAAATGACAGAAAAAGAATTTGGTTCACTAAATCAGACCTATACGAAAATGGAAATTCATATATATATTATTCAGAAAATATTGACGGACAATGGTCAGAACCAAGTAAACTCCCAGATATAATTAATAAACCAGGCTATAATTCAACTCACCCATTTATGTTAGAACGCGAGAATAAAAATGATATTTTCATGTTTTCATCTGATAGACCCGAAGGAGAAGGAGGTTACGATATATATTATGTCGAAGTGTTAAATGACGGCTCGTGGGGATACGTCAGAAACCTTGGCAGACCAATTATTGAAGATAAAACTTTAGCAAATTTCCTCGACACAAGTTCTGTAATTAATACAGCAGGTAATGAAATTACTCCTTTTTATAATTATAAAGATTCTTGCTTATATTTCTCTTCTGACTGGTATGATAACCTAGGAGGATACGACATTTTTAAAGTTAAAGGTAATTTCAGACTTTGGGAAAATATCGAAAACTTAGCCTACCCCATTAACTCTGCTCAAAATGATTTTTATTACAGAATTTATCCTAAAAATGGACTAGCATTTTTTTCTAGTAACAGAAAATCTGCTTTTGCCTTAAAAAAACAAAGTTGTTGCAACGATTTATTTTACCACGAACTCGAAAAAGAAATTATCCCCGAGCTTATTACCGAACAAAAAATTACAACTATTATTACAAAAACAAAATTGCTTGTTCCAATAACATTATACTTTCACAACGATCAACCAGTCCCAAACTCTTGGGATACTGTTACTTCGCTAAATTACTCAACTACCTACTATGACTACATAAAACTCCATGATGATTATAGAAAAATGTATTCCAAAGGATTACAAAAGTCAGAAAAAATTACTGCTATTGATAGTGTAGATTATTACTTCTCGTATTACGTTCAAGATAATTTTAATAAACTTGTTGAATTTACAAACTTATTAAAAGAACTATTAATTGAAGGACAAAAAGTAATTATAACCATAAAAGGATATACAAGCCCTTTGAATACTGCCGAATATAACTTTAATCTAGCAAAACGAAGAATTTCGAGTTTAGTAAATTATTTTGCCGAATACGACAATGCTTGGTTTTTGCCATTTATCGAATCAAAGCAAATGGAATATGAATTTCTTGCTTTCGGAAAAACATTATCAGACGGCAAAGTTAGCGACGACCCAAAAGATCCCAGAAACTCAATATATAGCCCTGAAGCTTCAAAAGAAAGAAAAATCGAAATAATTGCAATTTCAGTCGAAAACATAGAACAATAATAATAATAAACGGTTTTTAATGTTAAATTTTATCAGAATATGACAAATATTAATTGGTACGGAATTATTCAAGAAACATTGATGATTACAAGCTTTGTAATTATTGTAATGTTATTAATTGAATTTTTTAATGTTCTTTCGCAAGGAAAACTTACAAAAGTTATTAGTAAAAAACCAGCTATACAAATTCTCACGGGAACAGTATTAGGACTTATACCCGGTTGCATGGGAACATTTACTGCCGTATCACTTTATACTCATAGATTATTTACTTTTGGGGCAATGTTCGCTGCCATGATTGCAACAGCAGGAGACGAAGCATATTTTATGCTCGCTCTTATGCCTAAAACGGCATTGTTACTTTTCGCTATTTTAGCAATTCTAGCAATTATTTCAGGATTCTTAATTGATAAATATCTTAAAATAAAAAATTATGCCGCAGACAAAGAATTCTCTTTTGACGTTCACGAACATGATTGCTGCAACAAACCAAACAATACTTTTTCTATTAAAAACTTTTCATTATTACCTAAAAGATTAATAATCCTTTCAATCATTCTTACAGTTGTTGGATTAACCATCGGCGGAGTTATCGGTCATACACACTCAGATAAACTCATTTTTAGCCTCCCCTCTCAAAATTCTAATAAAAATGTGGAAATGAACGATCTGAATATTGAAATGCAAAAAACTCATAATATCAATAATCATGATTGCGAACACGAACACAAAACGCATACTGAACTTTCTAACTCAGATGGCAATCACCACGAACACAATCACGGTATTGATTGGGTTAAATTTACTATCCTTATTAGTGCGTTTTTTGCACTTATAGTCATCCTATTTACGAAAGACCACTTTATCAAAATGCACATCTGGGAACATTTAATAAAAAAACATTTGCCAAAAATTTTATTATGGATTTTTGCTACACTTTTAGCAATTAACGTTTTATTACAATTTGCTGATTTTGGAAATTGGATATACGACCACTTATTTATTGTTCTTTTAATAGCTATATTAATAGGTATTATCCCTCAATCAGGACCTCATTTAGTTTTCTTAATCCTATTTTTACAAGGAACAATACCATTTAGCATTTTATTGGCAAATAGTATAGTGCAAAACGGACATGGTTCTTTACCTCTTCTTGCCGAATCAAAGAAAAGTTTTGCTATTATGAAAATATTAAATATCTTAGTCGGACTTTTTATTGGACTAATTGGCTTATTTCTAAAATTTTAAATTATGGAAAACAAAAACATCACTTTTACTATGATTAAACCTTGTGCTGTTAAACAAGGAAAAGAATTTGATATTTTAAATGATATTAAAAACGCAGGGTTTGAAGTTATTGCCTTAAAAAAAATAAAATTAACCAAAGAACTTGCTCAAAAATTTTATTTAATTCATAAAGATAGACCTTTTTATAATGACCTATGCGATTTTATGTCATCGGCTCCTATCTACGCTGCGATTCTTAAAAAAGATAATGCCGTTTCCGATTTTAGAAAATTAATTGGAAATACTAACCCAGAATTAGCAGAAATTGGTACAATTCGAAAAAAATATGCTCTCTCAATACAAGAAAATGCAGTTCACGGATCAGATTCTGACGAAAATGCAAGAATAGAAA
>CAYRQZ010000019.1:14143-34664 GCA_964426585.1 uncultured Bacteroidales bacterium
AAAAAACGAAGATATGAGCACACAAGAATTTAACACAAGATTATTAGGCATGGAAAAGAGCTTGCAATATTTTGCTCTTAGCCTAACCAGAGACAAAGAAAATGCAAAAGATTTAGTTCAAGATACATTTGTAAAAGCTATTCAATACAGAGATAAATACACCTCCGACAACAACATTAAAGCATGGTTATTTACAATTTTACGAAACACATACTTAAATCAAGTAACCAAGCTTTCAGCCAAGAACACCATTAATGATGAGTCGGAAGATGAGTATATTATTAAAAATACAATGTATGAAGATCATACAGCCGAAACAGACATAAACACTAATGATATTCAAAGAACAATAAGTTTATTAGATGATGAATATCGCATACCGTTTCAAATGTTTGTTGATGGTTTCAAATACAAAGAAATTGCAGACGAAACAAACCTACCAATAGGCACAGTAAAAAGTAGAATATTTTTCGCTCGCCGTCAATTAATGGAAAATTTACAAAGTTTTAAATAAAAAAAAAATAGATTCAAGTAATAGTTAGCAAAAAGGCTGTTAAGAAATTGACAGCCTTTTTTTGTATTTTCTTTTTTTTTAAAACTTTAAATACACATAATAATTTTAATTATCAAAATACATTATCTTTACAAAAGATTTAATTTATTACTTATGCTACTAAATTATCAAACTAGCGATAGCCTAATAATTAATTTACCTTTTATAATTTTCAAATAATGAAAATTTTAATAGTAGAAGATAATTACAACTTACTTCAATCAATAACTGACGCACTAAATGATGAACATTTTGTATGCGAGACCGTATCTAATTTTAATCTAGCAAATGAAAAAATACAGCTATACAATTACGACATCCTAGTTGTAGACATTAATCTCCCAGATGGGTCTGGCTTAGACCTTATAAAAGAATTAAAACTCTTGTCTCCTGAAACGGGAATAATTGTAATTTCTGCACGAAACTCCTTAGATAATAAAATTGAAGGAATGGAATTAGGTGCAGACGACTACATTACTAAACCTTTTGATATGGCTGAACTTATTGTAAGAGTTAAAGCATTAATTCGCAGAAGAAATTTTTCCGGAAACAAGCATTTATCTTTTGGAGGAATTAAAATACATCCTGACAAAAGAGAAGTTTATGTAAATGATATAAAAATAGATTTAACAAAAAGTGAATTTGATATTTTATTGTTTTTTTTCTCAAACCCAGGAAGAGTAATTACTCGTGAAGCCCTCGCAGAACACATTTGGGGCGACAACATGGACCTAGTTGACTCCTTTGACTTTATCTATTCTCACATTAAAAATTTACGTAAAAAAATTATGAGACAAAACATTTCAGATCCTATTAAAGCAATATATGGAATTGGTTATAAATTAGAATTACAGCTCGAAAAGTGAAACTTATTAATAGAACATATCTGCATGCTTCATTATGGATTATTCCAGTTTTTATTGTCGGAATAATATTTAGTTTTTACATGGTAAAATATATTATCTATGAAGAAACTGATGAGTTCTTAACTTATGAAATGGACAGACTTATTAACTATCACAATAAAGAACAACATCTCCCCGAATTTCATAAAGTTGCTTATATTATTGAAAATAAAAAAATAGAAAAGCCTTTTTTCAAAGATACTCTAATGCTAGAAACTGGCGATAATGAACTTGTTCCGTACAGAGAACTCTTTTTCTCAATTCAACATAAAAATAACGATTTTACAATAGTTCTAAGGCAGTTAATACCCGGCAATGACGACATTTTTCTAGGAACTTTGATGATAGTTATCGGGCTTATTCTTCTAATAGTTTTTACTCTATTTTTTATGATAAAAACTATTTCTGGAAATATTTGGAAACCCTTTTACACTACCTTAAATAAATTGACTAACTATAGAATGACTGAACCTTTACCAATATTTCCTAAAACAGATATTGACGAATTCAATAGGCTGAACAGTGGAGTGAACGAATTATTACATAAAATTGCGTCAGACTATAAAAGGACAAAAGAATTTAACGAAAACGCATCTCATGAATTACAAACTCACTTGGCTGTGATTAGAGCTAATTCAGAAAAACTTCTAAATAGCAATACTCTCAATACTACACAAGTACAAACCATACTTAACACAACAATCAGCTTATCCAATATACAAAAATCGCTTCTTATATATAGTAAAATTGGAAATTTAGAATACAACAATCGTATCACTCTGAATATCAAAGAACTAGTAGAAGAGTCTCTGGAACTTTTTTACGAAGTTATCGAAATTAGAAATATCACACTCGCAAGGGACTTGGAAGATTGCTTAATAAAAATGGACTCTGGACTAGCCAAAATAATGATAAATAACCTTATTAAAAATTCCGTAAAACACAACTATCAAGATGGGGTAATTAAGATAAAACTTAATAGTGTAAGTTTTTCAATTGAAAATAGTGGATTAGAATATAAGGGAGATCCGAATGAGCTTTTGGAAAGATTTACAATTGGTAAAAAAGGTAATCTGGGAATTGGATTATCAATAGTAAAACAAATTTGCGAGTTATACAAATTTAAAATTTCATATCAAATCAATCAAAATGCAATTCATAAAATAACTATAAATTTTCTTTTTTAACAAATCTCCAAAATTTCTCCAAAATCCAAAATTATCTTTGCTTCATTATTTACAATTAAAAAGATAAAAAAATGGAAAAAAAATTAAAGATTTTAACTATGATTATCCTAATTTTAGGCTATGGTGAAATTTATGCCCAATTTACAGGACCAAATTCAAAACCAAAGTATCATACAGTTAAAGAAATAAAAGCAAATGCTTATCAACTTGATAGATCTGATGCACTAGTTAAAGTTAAAGGACACATTATTAAACAAGTAAATAAAGATAGTTACGAGTTTAAAGATAATACAGGCGTTATCAGTGTTGATATTAGCAATAAAAAGCTACCAGCTCGTGAATTCGACGAAACAACAGAATTAATTTTGATAGGCGAAGTTGATTATGACATGTTTGAACCTGTTGAAATCGAAGTTAAAGAAGTTATATTCGTAGAACCTAAGCAATAATTTGGATAATGATGAAGTTTCGACTAACTTTGCTTGGATTACTATACTTTATGTATATACAAGGGCAAGTAGATAATAATATCTATCTACAAAAAATTACAGAAATATGTCCAAATTCTCAGATTATAAAAATAGAATCAAAGCAAGAAGTTACAGTTGTAGAATATCTTTGCCAAAATATATTAACAGAAGTTGGCTTTAACAATAATAATAAAATTTCCTACCGTCAAACTCAAATTATCATAAGTAATGATATTTTAAATGTAATAGAAAAAAAAATAAAAAAGAAATATGATACTTGGAAGATAAATAAAATGAGCTATTATCAACTTGACGACACAACACTTTATAAGTTTGAAATAATAAAAAACAACATTGTTGAAAACCTATATTTTACCTTAGATGGAAAATATTTTAAAGCAAAAGATATTAATAGTAATGAAACCTGGAACATTAGTAATTTAAACGAGTCTGATTATTATAAAAAAGCAAATTACAAGTTTTTATCACCGCAGAAAATCTACGAAATGCCAGAAATTTTAAAAGAAATATCGGGAATTTCAATAGATTGTAATAGGTATATTTATTCTGTACAAGACAATATTGGCGCTATATTCAAATATGATTTAAAAAACGAAAACCTATCAAAAATGATTCGTTTTACTGACTTAGGAGATTTTGAAGACATTGCAATAAAAGAAGATACGGCTTACATATTAAGAAGCGATGGAACAATATTTTGGCTTAATCATCGTAATTTTAATGGGAAATATAAAAAAACAACACTCCCTTTAAATTGCTTAAATATTGAAGGTCTATTCATAGAAAAAAATACTGACCTATTTCTCATATCATGCAAAGATCAGCTAATAAATGGCGATACCAACAAAAGAATAGTTTACTCTTTTTCTAAAAAAGATATGATTACTTTGGATGTTTTTTTAGAAATTGACATTGAAGATATAAAAACTTATATTGCAAATTTATATCCCGAATTTGAAAAAACTGAAATTGAATTTAATCCTTCAGCAATTGCAATTCATCCTATTAGCAAAGAAATTTACGTTCTTTCAGCAAACGAGAGAATGTTGGCTATTTATGAAAATGGAAAAATTTCTAAGCTATACCCATTACCAGCTGAAATATATTATAAACCTGAAGGACTAGATTTTTCAGAAAATGGAGACCTATACATTTCAAGCGAAGGTATAAAAAAAGGCTTTTTAGAAGGGGAAATATTTTACTTGAAACGAATTGAATAAAAAATAAATAAAATAAAAATTTTGAATATAAATATAAATAAAAACTAATTTTTTAAATTAATAAATTATGAAAGCAAATAGTATTATAGTTAGTGTTTTTTTCATAATAAGCATAAGCTTATTTTATGGCTGCGAAAAAGAGGTTAATATTTCAGATTCTGAAATACCAAGCGAAATAGTCGATTATGTAAATACTCATTTTATGGGGATTAAAATTTTACAAGCAACACAAGAAAAAGAAGGTATTTTTAAAAAATATGAAATATATCTCGAAGGTGGAATCTTTCTAGAGTTTAATAGGAAAAAAGAAATTATAGAAATTGAAAGTTCTAACAAACTTCCCGACAGTGTAATTCCTGAAAAGATTAGACAGTATGTTGCCGATAAGTTTGCTGAAAATTTTATAACAGATTGGAAAAAAGAAAGAAACGAGCAAAAAGTTGAACTCGACAATGAAAGTGAAATCATTTTTACAAAGGATGGTGCTTTTTTGAGATTTGATTGACTAAAAGACTTTAAAGAACTCGAATAGAAGCTAATTTCAAAACTAATGTCAGGATTAAACTAAGAGTAATAAAATTATTAAATTAAAAAGTTCAGTCTCTTTAACTAGCTACATAATTTTAATTACACTACAAGCACTTAACTCATAATCGTTTAAATATATAACTTAAACGATTATGAGTTTTTTATGTTTGGCTAAATATTTGATTATATAAATTTATTTGTAAAACACATAAAATTTATATTATTTTACAATGTGAAAAAAACAAGCATAATAAAAATATTAACCTTATTATTTTTTTTAATATTTATGCTTTATTCTTATGGGCAAAAATCATTAAAGGAAGCTAATATAGCCTTAGATAAAGAGCAATATGGCAAGGCGATAAAATTGTATAATGCACAAATAAAAAAATCAAAAAATAAAAAAAACATTCAATCCGAATCTTATTTTAAAATAGCATATTGCTACAAAAAACTTTCTTTACCTTTCGAGGCAGCTGAAAATTTTTCTAAAGCCATAAAATTAGGCTACTCCGACCCTATTATTCATTTATATTACGGCGAGGCTTTACAGATGTTACAAAAATATGATACTGCTCTAATACATTATGAGCTTTTCAAAGAATTAGACCCAAAACATAAATTATCCAATAAAGGAGTTGAAAGTATTGATTTTACATTCGCTTCATTAAAAGATCCAACAAGGCATAAAGTAGAGTTATTTGCTGTTTTAAATTCTGGCGAACACGACTATTGTCCATTTTATGAAGTTAAAAATAAACATAAAATTTACTTCACTTCAGGACGCTATGCCCCTACCCACATAAGTATTAGTCCGGAGTCGGGTGAATATTGTTCTAATCTTTTTTATTCCGAGCAAGATAAATTTGGAAAATGGGGAACTCCTGTGATTGTACCCGGATTAGTTAATACCACAGACGAAGAAGGAGCTGCTTGTTTAAATCATAAATCTAGCAATTTATATTTTACAAGATGTCAATACGACAAACATAAAGACAAAGGCTGTAGAATTTTTGTTGCCAAGCGTGTCGGTTCATATTGGGGGCAAATTAAAGAAGTTGAAATTCCTGGCATTCCTGACAATATCTCAATAGGTCATCCGGCAATTAGCGACGATGAGTTATGTTTATATTTTGTCGCCGACTCTCTACTTGGAGGTATGGGCGGTAAAGACATTTACAAAGTCGTTAGAGAAAGAAAAAACACCCCATTCTCTCCTCCCCAAAATCTAGGACCATTCGTAAATACAGAAGCGGACGAGGTGCATCCTTATATTAGAAGTAATGGCGATTTATATTTCTCTTCAGACGGGCACCCCGGCATGGGAGGTTTTGATATTTTTAAAGCTAAACATATTTCTGGGACTCAATATAATATTTCTAATTTAGGATATCCTATTAATTCAACTCAAGACGACTTTGGGATTGTGTTTATAGGAATGAAAGAAGAAGGATTTTTATCGTCAACAAGAACAGGAGGTATGGGAAAATTTGATTTATATCATTTTGTTCTACCTTCCATAGAGTTTACAGTTAATGGTACGGTTTATGATAATTACACTAAAGATAGGATTGCAAATGTTGATATACAAGTTATGAATGATGAATATATTTTAATGGATTCTCAAAGTTCTGACTCCAACGGAGATTATGAAATTGATTTATTACCCGAAAATAATTATATTATTTTTTACAAACATAACGGCTATCAAGTTGGTAAAGAACAAGTTAATACAAAAGATTTAAAATATTCAAAACAATTTATAAGAGATGTATATTTACAAAAATAAAGTTATTATATTTGACACAGTTTTTTAATAAAAACCTTATACTATGAGACGTATTATTTTTTTCATTGCAGTTAGCCTTTTTCCAGTGCTTCTTTTAGCACAAAATTCTTTGATCTCAAAAGGCGATGAATACTACAACACCTTTCAATACGAACTTGCAAAAGATTACTATTTAAAGGCAATACCTATGCTAAATTCGCAAGCTGACAAAGCTAGTGTAAATTATAAACTTGGAGTATGTTTTAAAAATCTTGGCGATACAGACAAGTCTGAATTGTATTTTGGAGTTGCTGTAAAAAATTATGTTAAGGGAGTTATTAAACCCGATGTACTTCTTTTTTATGCAGATGCCCTCAGAATGAACGGAAAATACGAAGACGCTATTGAAATTTACAAACAATACATTCAAGTTTCACCCCAAGACCATAGAGCTACATCAGGCATAGAATCATGCTCTCTCGTCCCCAAATGGATTAGTCGACCTACTAGATATAAAGTTACAAATGTTTCTAAATTTAACTCTTTGTCCTTTGACTTCTCGCCTACTTGGGGGTCTAAAGATTACAGAACATTGTATTTTACAAGCTCACGCGAAGGCACTATTGGATCACGAAGTAATTATAAAACTGGGCAAAAATTTACTGATATATTTGAAGTATCCCAAGACCGCAAAGGAACTTGGGCTGAGCCTATACCAGTTGCTGGTGGAATAAATACCGAAGATGATGAAGGAGCTTCAACTGTATCGAGTAAAGGTAGTGATATGTATTTTACAAGATGTAGAGCTGGCAAAAAAGTTGATGAACCTTGCAAAATTTATTACGCTAATAAAAAAGGAAATGTTTGGAGCGAAGCAATACTTGTTAACATTCCAGGATTTGAAAATTATGAAGTCGGACACCCTGCCCTATCTAAAGACGATAAATATTTATTTTTCTCTGCCGAAGCACCAGAAGGATATGGAGGAATGGATATTTATATGGCTACAATTAATGCACAAAACGCTGGAAGACCCGTTAACCTTGGCCCAGAAGTCAACTCCTTAGGAGACGAGGTATTCCCTAGCGTTAGAGAAGATGGCACATTGTATTTTTCGTCAGACGGACATAAAGGAATGGGCGGACTCGACATTTACAAAACTCTTAGAGACGATAAAAACAATATTACTGGAATAGAAAATTTAAAATATCCTATTAATTCATCTTATGACGATTTTAGTATTATTTTTAATGGTAAAGAAGAAAGTGGATACTTCTCCTCAAACAGAAAAGGAGGAAAAGGAGGAGACGACATCTATTCTTTCGTTTTGCCCCCTCTTGTGGTTACTTTAAACGGTTTGGTTAGAGATACTACAGACATGACAAAAATTATTATGCTTAGCAATGCTAAACTTACATTAATGAACGACAAAGGACTTGTTGGCGAATTTGTCTCTCTTGAAAATGGTTCGTTTAATTACAAATTAGAACCTAATAATAACTATGAAATTAAAGTTGAACCTGGAAAAGATTATTTCGCTACATCAGCTAAATTCACTACCATGAACATTGAATACGACACTGTTATTAATGTTATTTTAAATGTTGCCAGAATACCTCGAGTTATTGTTTTACCTAATATCCTATATGCTTACGACAAAGCAGACTTACTGCCAGAATCTACTGTCTCACTTGATAAATTAGTGAAAACTCTTAATGACAACCCAAATATTACAATCGAACTTAGAGCTCATACAGACTTTAGAGGAAACGACGATTATAATATGGAACTTTCTTTAAATAGAGCAAAATCTTGTGTCGATTATTTAATTTCTAAAGGAATTAAACCTGATAGACTTACTGCTAAGGGCTTTGGAGAATCCGACCCAAGACTTATTACCAAAGAACTAGAAAAAGAATTTCCTTTTTTCAAGGAAGGAGACATTTTAACCGAAGACTATATAAATAAAATTAAAGATAATAAACAAAAAGAAGATGCCCATCAATTAAATCGTAGAACTGAATTTAGTATTATCTCAACAGAATATGGACTAGAAGATAAAATAAAAGAAAATCCTGACGGCTCAAAACAAAAAGGACAACCAGGCTCTTCAATTATCAAAAATACTGGAAATAACGACTTCTAAATAAACATAAATAAAAAAAGGTTTGTTAATAATCACAAACCTTTTTTTTCCACACATTTAATACTCAATATAAGTCTTCTTCTTGTTAACTAGTCAGAAAATTCTCCCTTTTGTTGATAATGTTGTAAATTTAATTAAGAGGATAATTTGCTGTTGCTTGCTAAGAGATAGCATGAGGATTTGAGAGAGTGTTACCAACTCGGGGAGAATAAGTATTTCAAAGAATTTCTGACAAGTATGATATTTAAATCGATACAAATATAAAGTCTTATTTAACCGTTTTAAAATTTTTGTTTTATCATTTAGTAAAAATTTACTATTCTGAAAAGTTTAATTATTTAAAACGCTAAAAACCAATACTATAAAAATTATGCCCGATTAAATACTTATTGAAAATTTTAATTATTTTTCATTATTGTAATAAATAATTGTTGTAATATTTCATAAATAATTCTTAAAATTGGTAAAAATTTAAGAAGAAAAATTCCAAAAAAACATTAAAAAATTCAACTATAATTAACAAAAAAATATGAGACAGTTTTGATTCTGGGATTTAATCGTTTTCGCTTTATAATTAAGCAAATATTTAAACTGTTGTTAAAATTGTAGAATAAAATATTTTCTTAAAAGCATTCATATTAAAACTGACTTTTACTAATTTATTTATTAATGAATGAATGCCACTAATTAGCTATATATTTATTTTAAATTTTATGAAATAAAATTTTTATTTCATTTGTGTATGTGGATCTTTGCTAGGTTTAAAAAATTCAATTGGATTATCAAAATAATCTTCGGGTTGTTTAAATTTATCTTGATTTTCTTTTGCCCATTTTTCTTTTTCTTTCCATTCCTCCATTAGCTCGTCCCAATTATCTGGAATACCATCTTTGTAAGTTACGGTTTCGCCTTTAGGGTCTTTTGTATAATCCTTCCAAAGGCCATCCCGTTCACCATTTATATACATTCCCTCCTCATCAACACTACCTGTTGTAGAATAAAACTTCCAATATCCATGGCGAGTAGAGTTTTCATAAGTGCCTTCTTCGATTTTTATTCCCGATTGAAAATATTTTGTATATTTTCCGTGCAATTTTCCATTTTTATAATTGCAATCTAAAACCAATTTTTCAGTATAAGGATAAAAAATTTGAACATTACCATTAGCTTTACCGTGTTCATAATTAATAATCGCCGATTTTTTACCGTCTTCATAAAATAACTTCCAAATTAAATGGCGATTTTGCTCACTATCATAATATCCCTTTGCTGCAACATTTCCATTATCAAAAAACAATTCCGCTTGGGCACCAGCTTTATCGTCATAATTCAATATTGATTTGATTTTCCCATTTTCGTAATAATATGTAAAAACACCTGAAGGAATATTATCAATAAAAAATCCTTTGTATCTAATTTGACCATTTGCATATTTTTTTACCCATTTCCCTTGCTTATTCATGTTAATATCAACATAATTCACAATAGAATCATTTTTCGTTTTAGAATTTTGAGAAAATAAACTAAGCGAAAAAAACAAAAATAAAAGACAGGTAAAAAAACATTTATTATTCATACATTTTCTTTTTATAACTTTCAACTAAATAATTTTATTGTAAATTAAGTAACAAAACATATACCCAATAATTTACAGGCAAAGATAAATAAAGATTTTATTTTACAATTTTAAAAAACAATAAAAGAAAAATAAATCAAATCATTTACTTTTGTAAAAACTTTAAATATTAATGTTTAGCATATTTTTAAAATATGTTTTAAATCTTGTTTTTTTGTAAAATAAATTTTCTTAGATTTGCTACCATTAAAATTACTAAACCAAATAAATATATTATAAAATGAAAAATACAGCATTTACACATTTCCACATTGAAAAAGGGGCTAAAATGGTTGAGTTTGCGGGTTACAATATGCCTATAGAATTTTCTGGGATTAATGATGAACACACAACTTGTCGTGAAAAACTTGGAGTTTTTGACGTGTCTCACATGGGCGAATTTTGGGTTAAAGGCACAAAAGCTGTTGACTTTTTACAAAAAGTTACATCAAATAATGTTGCAGACCTAAAAGATGGTAAAATTCAATATTCATGTTTTCCTAACGACAGAGGTGGAATTGTTGACGACTTTTTAGTTTACCGATTTAATGAAGAAGCTTATCTATTAGTAGTAAATGCTGCAAATATTGAAAAAGATTGGGCTTGGTGTTCGGCTATTGCAAAAGATATGGGCTTAAAAATAGGCGAAGAATTAATAAATGCTTCCGAAGAATATTGTCAATTAGCTGTGCAAGGTCCTTTTGCTATCAAAGCTATGCAAAAATTAACTCAGGAAAATATTATTGATATGGAATATTACACTTTTAAAGAAATTTCATTTGCTGGAATTGATAGTGTTATTTTTTCCATCACAGGATATACTGGCGCAGGAGGTTGCGAAATTTATGCAAAAAACAAAGATGCAGAAAAATTATATAAAGCTGTAATGCAAGCAGGCGAAGAGTTCGGAATTAAATCAATAGGACTTGGAGCAAGAGATACTTTACGCTTAGAAATGGGATTTTGTTTGTACGGTAATGATATTAACGACACAACTTCGCCAATTGAAGCTGGATTAGGCTGGATAACAAAATTTATTGAAGGGAAAAACTTTGTTAATCGCGAATATCACGAAAAAATTAAAGCAGAAGGTGCTAGCAAAATGCTTAAAGCTTTCGAAATGGTTGATAGAGGTATCCCACGCCAACATTATTTAGTTTATGACGAACAAGGAAACCAAATCGGTGAAGTTACTTCCGGTACAATGTCGCCTAGCATGAAAATTGGTATCGGTATGGCTTATCTTAATAGAGGTTTTTGGAAAGAAGGAACAGAAATTTTTATCGCAGTTAGAGATAAAAAGTTAAAAGCCAAATTAGTGAAAGCTCCTATTTTCAAAAATCAAATTCCAAGTGTAAAATAATTATCCCAAGACAAACTTTATGTTTGTCTTTTTCCTTTTAACAGCAGATGAAAATTATTTGTATAGGACATAACTACACTGAACATATTAAGGAATTAAACTCAGAAATTCCTCAAAAACCTGTTTTCTTTATTAAACCTGACTCTGCGATTTTGCAAACAGGTAAAGATTTTTATTTGCCTAATTTCTCAAATAATATTCAATACGAACTAGAAATAATTTTTAAAATTAATAGACTTGGGAAGCACATCAACAAAAAATTCGCCCACCGTTATTACAGCCATATCGGAGTAGGAATAGACCTTACTGCACGCGATTTACAAAAAGAATGTAAAGAAAAGGGACTACCTTGGGAAATTTCAAAAGCTTTTGACGGTTCGGCAATGATTTCGCAATGGATACCCATACAAGAAATTGAAAATGTTAATAATATTAATTTTAAACTTCTGAAAAATAATCAAGAAGTTCAATTTGCAAATTCTAAAGACATGATTTTCAAAATTGACGATATTATTGAATACGTTTCAAAATTCTTAACTTTGAAAATTGGAGATATTATTTTTACAGGCACTCCTAAAGGTGTTGGAAAAATAGAAATTGGCGACGAGTTAACAGCTTTTATTGAAGACAAAGAATTATTAAATATTAAAATTAAATAATAGTATAAAAATTAAATTTACTTTAAAAAAATGGAATTGTTAGATAAAATTAAAGAAAATGCACGCAAGCACGAAATGCGTATTGTTTTACCAGAAGGTACAGAAATAAGAACGCTAAAAGCTGCAAACCAGATTATTGAAGAAAAAATTGCTAAAATTATTTTAATTGGTTCTCCCGAACAAATTAACAAAATGGCTAATGAAAATAATTTAAACAATATCGTTAAGGCAAAACTTATTGATCCAAAAAATCATGAAAATAAAGAAAAATACACCGATTTGCTTGTAGAAATTCGCAAATCTAAAGGCTTGAGTCGAGAAGATGCTTCAAAACTCGTTGAAGACCCATTGTATTTAGCCACACTTATGATAAAATCTGGCGATGCTGATGGCGAAGTTGCTGGCGCCGACAATGCCACTGGCGATGTTCTACGCCCTGCTTTTCAAATAGTTAAAACTTTACCCGGCATTTCGGTTGTTTCAGGTGCATTTATTATGATACTAAACGATAAAGAATTTGGCGAAGATGGCTTATTAGTTTTTGCCGACTGTGCTGTTCACCCAAACCCCACAGCACGCGAACTTGCCGAAATTGCCGTAGCTACTGGTCATACTACAAGAGCAATAGCAGGTTTTGAACCAAAAATTGCTATGCTAAGCTTTTCTACCAAAGGTTCGGCAAAACACGAAATGGTAGATAAAGTTGTAGAAGCCACTAAAATTGCCAAAGAAATGGCTCCAGACATGATGATAGAAGGCGAGCTACAGAGCGACGCTGCAATTGTTCCAGAAATAGGACAGAAAAAAGCTCCTAGTAGTAAAATTGCAGGAAATGCAAACGTACTTGTATTCCCTACTTTAGAAACCGGAAACATTGCATACAAATTAGTTCAACGCATGGCACATGCCGAAGCAGTTGGACCAGTTTTGCAAGGGATGGCTGCTCCTATTAATGACTTATCAAGAGGGTGTTCTATTAGTGATATAGTAAATTTGGTGGCTATAACAGCAAATCAAGCTGCCGGAATGAAAAAATAATATAATTGTATAATCTTTAATCTTAAAAAAATGAATGTATTAGTTCTAAATTGCGGTAGTTCTTCAATAAAATATCAACTTCTTGATATGAGTGCTGAACCTATTTTAAAAGCCAAAGGATTAGTAGAAAGAATTGGCTTGCCTAGTGGTATGATTTGTCATAAAAACAATAAAGACCAAGCTTATGATTTTGAAACTCCAGTTCCAAACCATACTATCGGCATTAACCTAGTTTTAGAAGCCTTACTTAGTAAAGAACACGGCGTTATTTCTTCATTAGACGAAATAAATGCAGTCGGACATCGCGTTGCCCACGGAGGCGAATATTTTACTAAAAGTGTTAAGCTAAACCAAGACGCCATAAATAAAATTGAAGCTTGTTGCGACTTAGCACCTTTGCATAACCCCGCTCACCTACTCGGCATTAGAGCTATTCAAAATATTTTACCTCAGGTGCCTCAAACAGCAGTTTTCGACACTTCGTTCCACCAATCAATGCCTGCTAGCTCATACATGTATGCTCTCCCTTACAAAATGTACGAAGACTACAAACTTAGACGTTATGGATTCCACGGAACCAGTCATAAATTTGTTGCTCAAAAAGCTTGCGATATTTTAGGATGGAATATTAAAGATAAAAAAATTATAACTTGCCATCTTGGAAACGGAGCCTCAATAACTGCGATTAAATACGGAGAATCTATTGATACTTCAATGGGATTTACGCCAGTTGAAGGACTAATGATGGGTACTAGAACAGGCGACCTCGACTTAGGAGCTCTTTTATTTATCATGGAAAAAGAAAACCTAAACATACAAGAAGCTAACTCTTTTATTAACAAAAAATGCGGAGTTAACGGCGTGTCAGAAATTTCATCTGACATGAGAGATTTAGAGAGAGAAAGCAAAGCTGGAAACTTTAAGGCAAAACTTTCTTTAGATATGTATGCACACAGAGTGAAAAAATACATCGGCTCTTATGCCGCTGTTATGAACGGTGTAGATTTAATTATTATGACCGGAGGAATTGGAGAAAATTCATGCCACGTCAGAGACCTTGTTTTTAAAGATATGAATTATCTCGGAATTGATTTTAACTTCGACAAAAACTCAAATATTAGAGGTAAAGACGAAATGTTATCAAACGAAAATTCTAAAGTAAAAGTAATGAGCATTACTACAAACGAAGAGTTAGTAATTGCAATGGATACGGTGAATTTAGTATTTCAAAAACAATTATCTTAATAAAATATAAAAAGCGGACAAAATATATCCGCTTTTTTAAATTTTAATTATTATTAACAATAAAGCATATTAATTGATGAACATAACAAAACTGGATGACATTATCCAAAAAGTAAAATCGAAACCAAAGAAAAGATTGTCTGTTGCCTTTGCAAACGACTCTCATACTATTGAAGCTGTTAGTAATGCTATTGACTTAGGAATTGTCGAAGGCGTATTGGTTGGAGATGAAAAAATAATAAAAGATATTTGTCAAAAAGAAAATATTGATTTTACTAAGTTTGAAATAGTTCAAGAAGCTGATGAGATGAAAGCTGCTAATCTTGCTGTTAAACTTATTAATGATGGTAAAGCCGACTTTTTGATGAAAGGTTTGGTAAGTACAGATAAATACATGAAGGCAATTTTAAATAAAGAAACTGGTCTTTTGCCTGCTAAAGCAATTTTATCCCACATTGTAGTAATTGAGCTTGTAAACTATCCAAAACTTTTGATAATTAGTGATGCTGCCGTGATACCTTATCCAGATTTAACACAAAAAATCGCTATCACTAATTATACTATTAACACCGCTAATGCCTTAGGAATTGAAAAACCAAAAGTTGCACTAATAACAGCTACCGAACAAATGTCGCCAAATATGCCTTCGTGTGTTGATGCTGCAATTATTGCCAAAATGGCTGATAGAGGTCAAATTAAAAATGCTTTAGTTGACGGACCCTTAGCCTTAGACGTTGCCATTGATAAAAACTGTGTAGAAATTAAAAAATTAAAGTCTGTTGTAGGTGGCGAAGCTGATTGTTTAGTCTTTCCAAACATTGAATCAGCAAACGTTTTTTACAAAACCTCAAGTAAATTTGCAAATGCTAAACTAGGTGCAATACTTGTTGGAGCTAAATGTCCCGCAGTTTTATCATCGCGTGGCGATTCGGCTGAAACAAAAACTTATTCTATTGCATTAGCTGCATTATCTTCAAAATAATATTAATTTAATTTTAACAACTTATGATTTACAGAATTTTAGCTATCAATCCTGGATCTACTTCAACAAAAATTGCAATTTTTGAAAATGATAAAAATATTTTCTTAAAAAATATTAAACATTCTGCTGAAGAATTAAAACCTTTTATAAATATTACCGACCAATACGAATTTAGAAAAGAGACTATTTTAAATGAATTAAAAGAAGCCTCTATTGATATTACTAGCATTAATTGCATTATGGGACGAGGTGGCTTGAGCAAACCAATACCTTCGGGAGTTTACAAGGTAAACGATGAAATTAAAAAAGACATGATTAACTCTCCTCTTGGCGAACATGCCAGTAACCTTGGCGCCCTAATTGCTGACGATATTGCCAAAAATCTTAAAAATGTAGACGCTTATATTGCCGATCCTGTTGTTGTTGACGAAATGGAAGATATTGCTCGAATTGCAGGGCACCCAGCTTTTGAAAGAATCTCTATTTTACACGCATTAAATCAAAAAGCTACTGCAAGAAGATATGCACGCGAAACAAACCAAAATTATGAGGAATTAAATTTAATTGTTGCCCATTTAGGGGGTGGAATCTCTGTTGGTGCACATAAAAAAGGAAAAGTAATTGATGTTAATAACGCCTTAAACGGTGATGGACCATTTTCGCCCGAACGCTCAGGAACTTTGCCAGCAGGGCAACTTGTATCACTGTGTTTTAGTGGTAAATATACAAAACAAGAAATTGGATTAATGCTCAAAGGCAAAGGCGGTTTTACTGCTTATCTTGAAACTAATGACGCTTACGAAGTAGAAATGAGAGCTAAAAATGGAGACGAAAAAGCTCAATTTATTTCTGATGCTATGGCTTACCAAGTGGCTAAAGAAATTGGCTCTTGTGCTACAGTGCTAAAAGGAAAAGTTGATGCAATTATTTTAACCGGCGGTATAGCCTACAATAAGCAGTTTTGTTCTTTTATAGACGAGATGACAAACTTTATTGCTCCTATGAAAATTTACCCAGGTGAAGACGAAATGTCAGCATTAGCAATGAACGGACTAATGGTTTTAAAAGGCGAACTAAAATCAAAAGAATATAAATTTTAATTATTATGAAATTATGAAAAAAATAATAAGTACTGAAAAAGCTCCAAAAGCTATTGGTCCATACAGCCAAGCTGTTGAAGCTAATGGAATGCTTTTTATTAGCGGACAAATCCCTATGAATCCTGAAACAGGAAATATACCGGAAGGAATTGTCGAACAAACTGAACAAGTAATGAAAAACATCGGGGCAATTCTTAACAAAGCTGGATATTCTTATGAAAATGTTATTAAATCAACCTGTCTGCTTAGCGATATGGAAAATTTTAAAGCTATGAACGAAGTTTATGGAAAATATTATCCGCAAAACCCTCCTGCAAGAGCTGCTTATGCGGTTAAAGGACTCCCAATGGGGGTTATGGTAGAAATTGAAACAATAGCAACTAAATAATTTAATAGGTTTTTATTTAAAAATAACAATAATTATAAAATTAGGCTTTACAAGTTTAAAAGCCTAATTTTTATTTTATAATTTTGTAAAAACACGAATAATTTATGTTTTTTATTATTTCCAAAATATTTCAACACTTCTTTTCTCCTACTCTTTGGATAATAATAATATTTTTGCTCTCCTTTATTTTAAAAAAACAAAAAATAATTAAAATCTTACGAATAACTGCCTTCGTAATGCTTGTGTTTTTTTCAAACCCATTTGTTTTTTATGAATTTATGAGGGCTTGGGAACCAAAAGCTAAATTCAAATCCGAATTAAAACAATCTTACGATTACGGAATTTTATTAACCGGCATGATTACTTATGACACAAAATATGAAAGAATAAATTTCAAATCTTCTTCCGATAGACTATGGCAAACAATAGATTTATATCAAGAAGGATATTTAAAAAAAATTATAATTGTTGGAGGCTCTGGCGAAGTTTTTAATCAAGAATTTAAAGAATCGGCAATCTTAAAGGATTATTTAATAAAACTCGGAATACCCTCAGAAGATATCTTAATTGAAACTAATTCGAGAAATACCTACGAAAATGCTGTTGAAACCGCAAAAATACTAAAACCAAATGAAAACAAAAATTCATATTTGCTTATAAGCTCAGCTTATCACATGAAAAGGTCTAAAGCTTGTTTCAAAAAACAAGGCTTTGATGTTGATATTTATGTTACAGACAGATATGCTGGAAAAAGAATTTTTTCACTCGACTTATTTATTCCAAAATCAGAGATTTTACAAAACTGGACACTACTAATTCACGAAGTTTCAGGCTATATTATTTATTGGATAAGTGGAAAGTTTTAAGTCAAACGTTTTGGTTTACCATTTTCATCTATAGCTGCCATTAAAAAACGAGCTTTTGCAATTTCCTTTTTACCATGAGAAGAATTTAAAACAGCTTAACATCTAACTCTAGACTTGCACCATGAATTTTCACTATTTTAGAGCAAATATCAATAATATCACCATTTTTTGCAGAAGTTTGAAAATTTACTTGGTCGATACGAACTGTTACAACATCACACAAACAAGACTTTTTTGCACAAATATATGCTTGTTCATCCATCCATTTTAGTAACTGACCGCCAAATAAACTGAAATTTGAATTCAAATCTTTTGGCATTACAACTTTTGTTGCGAAAACCTCGACTTTTTCCATTTCGTAAAATTTATGCAAACATACAATATTCATTAAACATCAAAAAGAGAAAATACAAGAAAATCTAATTATTTTTAAGACTCTTTATTATAATAAATTATTGATAATAAAAGCCTAACTGCAAAACATCTATATATATTATTAATATATTTTTTATCTTTGTATTTTAAATAGCAATGTCGTATTTTGATTTTCATACTCACAATAAAGAAACTGAAAGTGGAATAATAAATATTTTTCCAAATCAAGATCTTATTCAGAATAAAATCTTGTCTTGTGGCTTGCACCCTTGGTATTATAAACAAGATTTTAAAAGTGATATTGAAATTATTAACAAACTTGCAAACTCAAAAAGTATTGTAGCAATTGGCGAAACAGGCTTTGATCCTATATCGACATTAAATATAGAACAACAAAAGGCAATATTTTTCGAACACGTAAATTTAAGCGAAAAGTATAAACTACCATTAATTATTCATTGCGTTAAATATTTTCATTTGCTCAAAGTTATTAAACAAAAAATTAAGCCAAGCCAAGCATGGATTATTCACAATTACAACTCAAAAGTTGAAATAGCAAGAGACTTGCATAAATCAGGCTTTTATTTTTCGTTTTCAAATAATTTATTCCAAAATAAAGAAAAAGCAGAAAAAATATTAAAAATAGTTCAAGCAAAAAATTTCTTTTTAGAAACTGACAACTCTGAATTGAAAATTAAGGATATTTATAAATTAGCCTCAGAAGTTTTGAAAGCAGATATTAAAACAATTTCGGAACAAATACATAAAAACCTCAAAGATATAGGATTATGAAATGGTATGATCGCAGCGAATTGCTTTTAGGTAAAGAAAACTTTGAAAAACTTCAAAAAGCAAAAGTATTAGTTTGTGGTTTAGGCGGTGTTGGGTCGGCTGCTGCTGAACAACTTGCAAGAGCGGGAGTAGGAAATTTGTGCATAATAGACAAAGACACAATAAATTTAACAAATATTAACAGGCAAATAATTGCAAACCATAATAATATTGGTGAATATAAAACAGAAGTGCTGAAAAATAGATTAATAAACATAAATCCCAAAATTAATATTGATGCACGCCAAATTTATTTAAAAGACGAGATTTTAAATAATATTTTATTAGAAAATTGGGATTTTGTTGTTGACGCAATTGACACTCTGTCGCCAAAATTTCACTTAATAAAAACTTGTTATGAAAATAAAATTGAACTTGTGAGTTCAATGGGTGCAGGCGGTAAAAGCGACCCCTCAAAAATTAAAATTGCCGACATTTCCGAATCTTATAATTGCAGCTTAGCCCGAACATTACGTAAACGACTGCATCGCGTTGGTATCCAAAAAGGAATAAAAGTTGTGTTTTCAGAAGAACAAACAGATAAAAATACTGTAATAAAAGAAGAAAGTGAAAACAAAAAATCAAATTCCGGAACTATTAGTTATATGCCAATTATTTTTGGCTGCTTTTGTGCATCGGTTGTAATACGGAAAATTTGTAATATTCTTCCTTAGTTTTGATAAATTTAAACTTATTGAGTTAAAAAATACTTATTCATCAGAAATTATTAACATGAAAACAAATTTATAGTTTTCTGTTTTTAACATGGTTTTACGGGTTTGCATAATCAGCTGACAATCAACGATATGAAATTTATCTTTTCATTCTGCATTTTTCATTCTTCATTAAAATTCAACAATTTTTCCCGATAATATTCATACTGCTTTTGCCGCAGCTCGATCTCACGAGGGAGACCTTCGGTGATGGATGTAGTAAGCGTGTCGAACTTGTCGAGGATAGAGACGATGCGGGCTTGTTCGGCGAGAGATTTATTTTGGTCTTTGGGATATGGAATAGGGATTTTGATTTTCTTCACATCAGAAGCATTCATGTTAGGAACACTAGAACTCTTACTGCTTATAGTGATTGAGCAAAGATAGTGAAATAAGTATCTTGGCAGTAAATCTTGATTTTTAGGGATAACAACTTTAAGCCTAATTATTGGCGTAAAAAATGCGTCTCTGAAATAGATAGCACCTGTATTTGCCCCAATAGAAGAAATGGTAACAGCATCTTTGTCGATTCTATAACTATCAGCGTA
>CAYRQZ010000020.1:0-4742 GCA_964426585.1 uncultured Bacteroidales bacterium
ATCTTTGAAAAGTTTATGAATTTATTATTGTGCTTATGAAATTTTTTGTTTTTGTTTTGATGTTTTTTTCAGTTTTTTCAGTTTATTCTCAACGTATCCGAATTGATGAGGCTGAAAAATTTGCTATAAATTTTTATTCATTAAAAACCGGTAAAACAGAAAACCCTACAATAAAAGATAGTTTGACTATCGAGCATGAAGGGCAAGCTCAAATTGTTTTATTAGTTTCGAGAATGCTGGGTTTATTGCCTTATCACTTTGGCAGGGTGTAAAGCCCGTTTTAGCTTATTCCTTAGTTGGACAACACGATTTGCAAAATATCCCAAGTAATGCCCTAACTTGGTTTGAAGAACTTGCTAATAATATTTATTATATTGAGAAAAATAATATACGATTTACTGGTGCCGAACACGAATGGAATAAATTGTTAACTAAAAATTTTGAAACAAAAGCGGACGAACAAATAATTTTATTAAGCACAGAATGGGGGCAAGGCTGTTATTATAATTCTTTGTGTCCTGAAGATATTAATGGAGAATGTGGTCATGCTATTACAGGTTGTGTTGCAACTTCAATGGCTATGATAATGAAATATTGGAATTATCCCGAAACAGGTTTCGGCTCAAATACCTATCAGTCAAATAATTATGGTCAATTATCAGTAGATTTTGCCAATACCCAATATCAATGGGCGACAATGCCTAATTATATATACGAAGAAAATAATGCTATTGCAACTTTAATGTACCACTGTGGTGTAGCTGTAAATATGAATTATTCAGCTTATGCTTCTTCTGCTTCGATAAGTCCTCAGAGTTTTACTAATCATTTTCGATATTCCAAAAATGCAAAAACCATTTACAAAGTAGATTTCTCCCAAGCGGAATGGATTGATATTTTAAAAAATGAAATAGATAATTTACGCCCTGTTGAGTATGTTGGTTTTTCTGATATTATGCAGGAAGGTCATGCTTGGGTTTGTGATGGCTACGATGAAAACGACTTACTGCATTTTAATTGGGGTTGGAATAGTTTGGGTGGTTTTTATGATGCCAGTACAAACATATTTCCAAGCTCCAACTTCGCAATAATTGAAATTATGCCTCCTGCAAATTGTGATATAGCTCTAAAAGAAATATTGTCTCCGGTAAGCCAAACATTTACAGAATCTTCTTTTATTAAAGTGAAACTTGCCAATTATAGTTCTGAAATTTTGGAAAATATTCCAATTTCGTATCAAATTAATGATGAAGCTATTCATACCGAGGTAATCGCAGGACCTATTAACCCTAATGAAGAAATTGAGTTTTCTTTTGATCAAGATTACGATTTTAGTGTAAATTACGGCGAAACTTATCATTTAAAAGTATTTTCTGCTTTGGCTTGCGACGACTATCACAATAATGATACTTTAACTTGCACAATTTCAAATTTAGCATGTGGTGAAATGCCTTTTTTTATGGGTTTTTCAGTAAACGAAAATAGAGAGGGTTGGTTTATCGAAGATGTGAACCAAGACGGTACTACTTGGCGAATGACGCCTTTAATTGAGGGATATTTACAACATGTTGCTTATTATCCGGGCAACTCGAATATAGCCGACGATTGGTTATTTACTAAATGTATTGCTATAGACCCAAATAAAATGTATAAATTAAGTTATGATTATACATCGACTGGAATGTATTGGTATCAAAATTTAGAAATATATTTAGGAAGTTCTCCCGAATCATCGTCTATGAGCGTTTTGCTTGATAGTATTTTGCATTTTAATAATGGAAATTTTTTGACCAAGCATATTTATTTTTCTGGTCAAGATTTTGAACATTCTTATATTGGTTTTAGAGCTTTTAGTGAAGCGGGAATGTCAAGTTTAGCCATTGATAATATCAATATTCAAGAATTAAATCAACCCGATATTGCTGTTGTAGAGCTTGTCTCGCCAATAGAACAATGCGATTTGGGGCTGGAGGCTATTCAAGTAAAACTTAGAAATTTATCTTCATTTGAAATCTCAAATTTTGAAATTTCATATTCTATTAATTCTCAAGATGTGATAACAGAAACAATTTCTGATGTTATTGCTAGCGGAGAATATTTTACTTTCCAATTTTCTGAAAATTTTGATTTTAGCCAAGCTGGTGAATATGAAATAAAGTTGTTTTCTAGTGTCGAAAATGATGCTGATACTAGTAATGATACTCTTATAGTGATAATTAATAATTATTTTTCAGCTCAATTACCATATATTTTAGAGTTTAATTCAGTAGAAGATTTAGAGTTTTGTGTAATTGAAAACGCTAATAATGATAATAGATATTGGAAATTTTACCAATATGGCGGACATAATAATAATGGGTGTTTGCTTTATGAATATAACGACTTTAAAGCTGCTGATGATTGGTTTTTTACTAGATGTTTTTGGCTTGAGCCAAGTTTTGAGTATAATTTAAGTTTTTTTCATAAAATCGAAGATGCTCAATGGCCCGAAAGTTTGGAAGTTAAATTCGGAAAACTTGCTAACTCAGGTTTTATGTCTAATTCTCTATTAGATTTCCCTAATCTCCTTAACGTTTCTTGGCAAAAGGCAGAAGTTGACTTTTATGTTCCAGAACAAGGGTTTTATTATATTGGTTTTCACTGTTATAGCGAGGCTCAAATGTTTAATTTGTATTTAGACGATATTAGTCTTTCAAGCGATTATTCAAATATTTCAAATTTTCATAAAAATGGCTATTCTGTTTTTCCAAATCCGAGTAGTGGTTTAGTAAATATTAAAACAGAAAATTTAGAATTGTATAATATCACAATTTTAGATGTCAATTCACGCATTATTGAAGAGTTTAGTAATAATATTGGTGATATTAGTTTTGAATTGAACAATATTCCTTCAGGAATTTATTTTTTAAAAATAAAAACTAAGGATTTAATTTTAACAAAAAAGCTAGTTGTTAAATAAGGGTTGTAAAATCTTGTTTATCAGATACTTATATCGACTTGTAGCCAGCAAATCCAGAATCGGCATAATTTTAAAATTAATCTTAGCATTTAAAATAATTTTTCATTGAACAACCAAAAGGATATTTTTTATTTCTTCGCCTGAGCGCAGACGAAGAGCCATTATACGTTCTTTGATGATATTAATTTTGTTTAATTAATAAAAAGGGTTAATTTCGAAGAAAATTAATAAAACACGAGCATTATGAAAAATTTGAAATTAGTATTTGCTTTATTTTTTGCCATAGCTTTTGTTTTTGTTACTTGCAAGCCTGAGGATAATGGCAATGATCAGAACAGACCTGATGAAACAACAGTTGAACTAGTTTTTTCATCTTTGACAGCCGATAAAGACATTTTAAACCCTGGCGAAACGGCAACGATTACAGCCGAAGCAAGTGGGCAAGATATTATTTACCAATGGACAGCTACTTCTGGTTCACTAATTGGTTCGGGAAAAACTGTTACTTATACACCAACTCCGTGTATTACTGGCGAAATTGCGATAGTTTGTAAAGTTGAAGATAAATATAAAAAAAGCTTGACAAAATCTATCACTATAACAGTTCAGTGATGAAAAGAAAAGCAGTTTTAGTTTGTGTGGTTTTTTCAATTTTTGTTTTAAAGGACTTAAGTTTATATGCTCAATGTTTTGCCTCACCAGGCAATCCTGTGGCTGGGAGTGCTAATATTGGAGTACTTCAACCTCGCATAATGCGTTTAGTTGTTTTCCACAAGTTTACATATTCCGATACTTATTATTCAGGCTCAAAAATTAACGAATACAATTATCCTGCGGCAATTAAGAATGCTAATTATAATTTTTCCGGAATTAGTTTGGCTTACGGTCTCATACCAAAACTTAGCTTAGAAATGGATTTGGGCTATTTTATAAATAAAACTCAAAATTATAAAGATATTGCCTATCAATTACGAGGCTATGGCTTGTCAAATTTCGGAATAACAGCTAAATACAATATTTTAAAGAATAATGTTAAAATGATTGAATTAACAATAGGTGGCGGACTTAAAGCTCCTTTTAGCTTAAAACCTAAATATGTAAACGGGGTTAGATTAGATATTGATGTGCAACCATCTACAGGAAATTTTGGTTTTAATTTACAGGCATTGTTTGTAAAGGAATTTGAAAATATTAGCACTAGAATTATTCTTTTTTCTCGTTATGATAATTACTTTACAGTTAATCAGATGGGTTATAAATTTGGAGATTCTTATTCAAACTCTCTTTTTATTTCAAAACACTTAGCAAATAAATATACTGAGCTAACAAAAGATATAACAATTATTTGTCAATTTAGACATGAATATAAAAAACAAAACTTGCTGAACGACAGAGTGGTAGTAGCTTCGGGGAGTAATATACTTTATATTGCCCCTCAAATTAATTTTAATTACCGGATGGTTTGGAATTTTTCTTTTATTTTTGAAAAACCTATTTATAACTATTATAACGGAACTCAACTAGGCAATAAATATTCTTTACTTTTTAGCATAACAAAAGATATTGGCTATAAAATTAAATTTTAAATAAATGTTTAAAAAGTATTATTTTTGTTGTCCAAACTTCGGGGTGTAGCACAGTTGGTAGCGCACTACGTTCGGGACGTAGAGGTCGGAAGTTCGAGTCTTCTCACCCCGACAATATTATGAATTTTGCATAGTTTTTAACGCAAAAATTCTGTTAGAAAACTAAAAATAAAAAAAGCCCGTTAATTGGGCTTTTT
>CAYRQZ010000020.1:4842-34478 GCA_964426585.1 uncultured Bacteroidales bacterium
TCATTTTTTAAGTGGTCTAGAACTCTTTGGTCGCTCCAGACAGCGGTTTCCATTTCGCGACAATTAACACAACCGTGTCCTGTAAAATCTATAAAAATTGGTTTATTTAATTTTTTTGCACATTCAAACGCCTGGTGATAATCGAAATATCCCGTTAATCCAAAAGGCAAATGTAATTTTTCAGAAAATTTAGGAGTTTCGCATAGAGCGTTGTTGTCTTCAATACCCATTTTCTGTAATAAATATGAATTATTATCGGAAATAATTTGTGGCATATTAAAGTAGTGAGTAGTAATTGGCGGTAGATATCCCGAAAGAGCTTTTAAAGGAGCGCCCCACATTCCAGGTATCATATATAAAACAAAAGTAAATGATAGAATAGACATGCTTAGCCTACCTATTCCTATATGAGGTAGATCATCATCATGTTTAAATTTTAATTTTCCAAGTAAATAAAACCCTAACATTGCAAAAACGACAATCCATATTGCAAGATAAACTTGTCTATCTAATAATCCCCAATGATATGTTTGGTCGGCAATACTTAAAAACTTAAATCCTAATGCGACTTCAATAAATCCAAGGACAACTTTTACTGAGTTAAGCCAGCCACCAGATTTAGGCATATTTTTTAACCAGCCAGGGAATAAGGCTAAAAGCGTAAAAGGTAGAGCAAAAGCAAGTGCAAAACCCAACATTCCGATAATCGGCTTAATAAAAGAGCCTCCAAAAGACTCTACTAAAATGCTACCGACAATTGGTCCTGTACAAGAAAAAGAAACCAATACTAAGGTGAATGCCATAAAGAAAGAACCGAGTACTCCCCCTTTATCAACTTTTGAGTCTGATTTATTAATCATCCATGAAGGCATTACAATCTCGAAAGCGCCAAAGAAAGAAGCAGCAAAGACCATGAAAATTAAAAAGAATAAAATGTTAGGTATCCAGTGTGTGCTTAACCAATTACCAATAGAAGGTCCAAAGACTATTGCTAATAAAGAACCGATGAGGGTATATATTAAAATAATACTAATACCAAAAGCAAAAGCATTTAGTCTAGCTTTAATTTTATTATTTTCTTTCATAAAAAAAGAAATTGTCATTGGTATCATTGGGAAAACGCAAGGCGTTAAAATAGCAATTAACCCTCCTACAAATGCAATTAAAAAGAACCAAATAAGGCTTTCTTTTTCAGTTGGGTTTTCAAAATTATTTTCGTTCACTAAAATAGGAGTTTGTTTCATAGAATCTTCGGCTTCAATTTTGTCTTCTATTTTAGCACCGTTCATACCAAAGGCAAAATCTGCCGAAATAGGAATACAAGTTCCTTCTATACAAGCTTGCCCGTCGATATATCCTTTAATAACAAAACCTTCTTTATTTAAAATTTTAATTTTTTGAGTAAATGTTGCTTTATTTGAAAAATACATAGTCATTACCTCAAAAACATCGTCATATTCTTTTTCGGGGGCAGAGCTCTCGATAAGGCTGTCAATTAGCTCATAATTTTTTGAAGTTTCAAAATCGAAGTACAAAGGCTTTGGTCCACCGACTTCCATATATGGAGAATATAAGTGCCAGCCCTTGTCAATTGAGGCTTCAAAAATTAAATTAACAAAATTTTCGTCAATTTTTTCTGTTCTATACTTAAATTTTACAGGTTCTTCAATTTGCGCATAAGATTTTACAGAAAAAATAAAAGCTAAACTAATTAGCAAAAACGCAGTTCTAAGGTTCATTCGTAGATTCATTGTTTAATTTGTTTAATTAATAAAAAAGTTCTTCATCTTGAGAGTTAAAAAAATGATATTCCATATATGAGTATGCTATCATTGGTAAAATCTCAATTTTACATTTATATTGTTTTTGCCAGGTTTTACGTGTGGATTTGAACCAGCCTTTGTTTAAATAAGCCGATACAAAAGGGTGTGTTTTGATTCGTAAGAATTTATGTTTTTCTCTTTTCAGAATAAATTTTATGTTATTTTCAATTTCATCAATTAGATTAATGCTAGCACTGATTTTGCCGGAGCCTTTACATAGTGGGCAAACTTCGGCGGTTTTAATTTCCATTTCGGGTCTTACTCTTTGGCGAGTAATTTCCATAATGCAAAATTTACTTAGCGGTGTTACATGAAATTTAGCCCTATCTTCAGACATACAGTCTTTAACTTTTTCGTATATTCGTTTTTTGTTTTTTTCATTTAATATATCAATGAAATCGACAATAATAATTCCCCCCATATCTCTCAAGCGAAGTTGTCGGGCTACTTCTTCAGCAGCTATCATATTAACTTCAAAAGCATTCTCTTCTTGTCCTTGCTCGGAATTGCTTCTATTACCGCTATTTACGTCAATAACATGAGCCGCCTCGGTATGTTCGATAATAAGATATGCTCCATTTTTCATTGGAACAGTTTTTCCGAAGGCTGTTTTTATTTGTTTTTCTATGCCGTAAAAGTCGAAAATAGGTTCTTTTTCCGAATATAATTTTACTATTTTCTTTTTTTCTGGTGCAATTTCTTCAATAAAAAATTTAATCTCTTCGAATACAGTTTGGTCATTAACAACAATTTGATTAAAAGACGAATTAAGAATGTCTCTTAAAATGGCAGTTGTTCTATTAACTTCGCCTATCATTAATTGAGGTGGTTTTGCGCCAGGGAGTTTTTTAAATAATTTATCCCATTTTTCGACTAAGTTACTAAGCTCTTTGTCTAGTTCGGCAACCATTTTCTTTTCGGCAACAGTTCGCACAATAACCCCGAAATTATTTGGACTTATGCTTTCAATAAGTTTTTTTAGTCTTGTTTTTTCTTCTAAGGATTTTATTTTTTGACTAATAGAAACTTTAGCATTAAATGGCATTACAACAAGGTTTCGCCCGGCTAAAGAAATCTCAGAAGTAAGTCGAGGTCCTTTTGAAGAAATAGGTTCTTTTGCTATTTGAACTAACACATATTGCCCAACACTTAATACGTCTGTTATTTTTCCGTTTTTGTCAATGTCGGGTTCTAAAGTAATTTTATTTAATTTTATTGGATTTTGCTTTGTTTGCAAGCCTATGTGTAAAAATTTGTTTAAGGTTTGAAACCCAGCTCCTAAATCTAAATAATGAAGGAATGCATCTTTTTTGTACCCTATATCAATAAAAGCTGCATTTAATCCAGGCATTAATCGTTTTACCTTGCCCAAATAAATATCTCCTACCGAGAATTGAATGTTAGCATGTTCTCGGTTTAACTCTATGAGTTTTTTATTCTGGAGTAAAGCTATATTAATATCAGAACTTCGAACATCAATGAAAAGCTCGTTCTGATTATCTTCTTTTTGCAAATCCACGATATAACACGGTATTATAATTAAATCAAACCTTTGGGGCTCCAAAGGTTTGACTAAAAATTAAAAACAAAGAAAAATGTTTATTTTTTCTTTTTATGTCTATTCTTGCGAAGACGTTTTTTTCTTTTGTGAGTTGACATCTTATGTCTTTTTCTTTTCTTTCCGCTTGGCATAATTCTAAAATTTAATTATTATCTTTAACTAGTGAAACAAATGTTTTTGCTGGTTTAAAAGAAGGAATTTTATGTGCTGGTATTTCTATTGTAATATTTTTTGAAATATTACGAGCAGTTTTTTTCGCTCTTGCTTTAACTATAAAACTTCCAAAACCTCTTAAATAAACGTTTTCATTTTTTGACAATGAATCTTTTATTATTTCCATGAAAGACTCAACTGTCTTTTGAACAACTAATTTCTCAACGCCAGTATTTTTTGAAATCTCGTTTACAATGTCTGCTTTTGTCATGTCTAATATGTTTTTATTAAATTAATATAATTTTATTTTGAGATTGCAAATATAGAAATTTTTTTGAAAAGAAAATAATAATAAAAAATTATTTTTAATTTAAATGAAAAAGTTGAAATTCAGCGATTTAATTCTTAATACACTACATGCCTTTACCTTGAAAAATAATTTTAACTGTATAAATTAAAATTTTAAAATCAATATATAGCGAACGGTTTTCTATGTAAATAATGTCGTATTTTAGTCTTTCAATCATTTGGTCAACATTTTCGGCGTATCCATATTTTACTTGTCCCCAAGATGTTATGCCAGGTCGTACAGACAATAAGTGCGCGTAATGGGGTGCTTTTTGTTTTATTTGGTCGATATAAAATTGTCGTTCTGGGCGTGGTCCGACCAAGCTCATATCGCCGATTAGCACGTTAAAAAATTGTGGAAATTCGTCTAAACGTGTCTTTCTCATAAATCTTCCGAACTTAGTAACACGACTATCATTTTTGCTGCTCAAAGCTGGTCCATTTTTTTCTGCATCGGTATACATTGACCTAAACTTTAAAATTTTAAATGGTTTTTCTTTTTTTCCTATTCTATAATGAGAATAGAGTATTGGTCCCGGTGAACTTAATTTAACTCCGATTGCCAAGGCTATATATAATGGTAATAAAATGATGATAGCACAGATGCTGAGAAAAATATCTAGAAATCTTTTTACTTGTTGTTGCCAAACTGGCATTATGTTGTGGTTAATTTCTATTAATGGCATTCCAAAAATAGAAGACATTCTAACTTTTCCAATTAAAATATCATACATATCGGGAATAACTTTAATCATAACCTTAGTTCCTTGAAGTTTGTTTATTATATTTTTTATTTTTGAATGTTCTCTGGATTCGATAGCAATAACAACTTCTTCAATTTTATTTTCTGCAATAATTTGTTTGATATTATCAATTCCTCCTAATTTTGGCAAATATTCTTCTAATAAATAAGATTTTGTATTTTCTACATATACAAAGCCTACAAACTTTAACCCTGAACTAAGTTTTTGAGCTTCGACTTCCTCCAAAAGTTTAACAGCTTTATGATTACTACCTATTATAATAGTGTTAAATAATAATTTGCGATTGTGAACTTTATTATTAACATTAGTTGTAATAATTAATCTTGGTAAATAAGTGAAAAAGAATTGCAAACAAAAAAGCATTAGATACATTTTGTAGTATTGTTTGTAATTACCCACCCAATCATCGAGTATGAACAGAAAAAATAAAATTGTAACGCCGATTAATGTAGTAAGAAGGGTTTGTCCAAGTTCTTGAAGTCTCGATTTACGATAAGGCACTTTATAATAGCCACTCATTACGTGTAATACTAACCAAAAAACAGGAATAATTATTAGGGCGATATAAAATTTATAGTCAAAACTCAAAGGAATGTCAATGCCAAGAGATACGGGTTCTATGCTAATTTTACGATAGGTATAAAATAGGGTCCATGCCAAAACCGCAGCTATGAAATCAAGAAATATATATTTAAAATTGTGTTTAGATTTGTTCATTATTGAGCATTTAAATAAGTAAGTTTAACATTATCAATAAAAACCTCTAATTTTTCGGTGCTAGCATTAGCTGACCTTGCGCAAGTAAAAAATAGTCTAAACATTTTTCCATTTGCATTTCTAATAACATAATTTAAATCTATATATATAGTTCGCCATGAATCGACAGGGTTAAATTTGAAAATATTTTTCCTCACCTCAGAAATTGTAGACCCGTTGTACTCTACCGAAAAAACGCCGAATTGAAAATTTGTATTTGCTTTAAAGCTAATTTCTAAAAATGCTTGCCCATTTTTAGGAATTTCATAAAGTTTACTAGTTAAACATTCAAATTTTTTATTTACATTGTCTAATGCAAAATACATTGACTTTCCTTGGAGGGCTCTGCTGTCGGAAATGAGCATGATGCTAGTGTCGCTATTTAAACTTGTTTCAAACTCTATTCCGATATCTTCAAAATCTTCGATTAAATCAAATACTACATTTCTATATTCGAATTCTGGTTCGAGTGTTATTACTCCACCTTCGACTAAATTTTTTGTGCATGCCCAGCCCCTCATTAGTGGGTAGATTTCTCTTTTAGAGTCGCTAGCCGAGTTCTTAAAACCTGGTTCAATTTGAATTTCCTGCATCCCAGACTCTAAAACTGGAATTGTAAAAGGGACTTCAAAACTACCTATAAGTTTATTGTTTACATAAACCCAACAATCTGTTATTGCATGAATTGAACTGCCTTGCTGGGGTCCTGTTGTTTTTAATTTAATTGTATCAACAGAAATAAAAGAAGGTATTTTCTCTGGTGGATTAATAATATCACAAGATGAAAGGTTTAATAAAAATAAAACCAAAATTCCAAATAGTATTCTAAAATTTATCGACACAATATTTTTCTTAATTTATAAAAATTAAAACGCAAATATATTATGTATATTGCATGAATAAGGTTTTATTTTTTAAAAATCATTCAATTTTAATTTTTCTTTGATGCAAGCCATTATTTCATAAGTTTTTAGTACTTCATTAATATCAACTTCTGGTTCTTTATTGTAAATAATTGATTTTGCAAAAGAAGAAATTTCGTCAAAATAAAAATTATTCGGTTTAATAGGAATATCATCTATAATTAAATCTCCTATGTTTGTTTGGAATAAAGAGTTTATATGTATATTATCATTTTTTTTAATGTGCTTAGCTGTATTTTTATTGAAGTTTATTTGTACTAAATCTTTGTCGGAATAAAAATTAATTTCTGAATAGTCTTCTGTTGCTATTTTGCCCACTGTTAGGTCTGCAACGCTTCCGTTCATAAATTCTATTCTTACATTAATAATATCTAAGTTTGCTATGTTTGGGCTATTTGAATTGGCTTTAATGTTTTTTATATTATAAGGGACCACGCTTAAAACAATATCAATATCTTTAATTAATAGGTCTAGTAAAAGCGTGTTGGTATCAAACTCGTGCCTATATTGTTTAAAATTTTGTGATTGTATGAATTTTGGTTTTTTAATAAATGGTTTAGCTGATAAAAAACTATTATTAAAACGGTGATGAAAACCAGCCTGAACTTTTACGTTGGCTTCGTCAATAATATTAGTAAGCTTATTAAAATCTCCGGAATAAAATCTGCTATTTGGCTCAAAAAATACATGTTTTGAACTTTTTACCAATGTTTCTAAACTTTTGGAGTCGGATAAGGGCGAAAGTGCTATAACTGCATCAACGTCATCAAGCAATGTGTCAACATGTTTATATGATTTTATTTTATTATCTATTTTATTAAAATCATTAGTATTTAATAAATTTGGGTTATAAAAACCTACTAATGATAATTCGGGAATATCTAAAACATTTTCCAAAATCTCATAATAATCGTTAACTTGACCACATATACCGGTTTTTACCATAGATAAATTTTTTATGTAAAAATATATTGAATTTTTATTCCAATTATCTATTGAAAACCTTAGTTTTCAACTGATAAATGTTAAAACACAAAATTAATAAGGATATTTTTTTTAAATTTAATATTTAAGTGGTGCTTTATTAAAAAAAATCTCCATGAAAATACATTTTTTCATGAAGATTTTTTTTGTAAATATTTGTAATTTAATAAATTAGCGACTAATTATAAGTTTTTGCTTTTGTAATAAGCTATCATTTTTTACAAGAACAATGTAAGTTCCATTTTTTAAATTACTAATATTTATTTGAGCTAATTTATGTAGTTTTGTTTCGGAATATACTAATTTACGGATAGTTAACCTGTAATATTATAAAAATTATTTAAAAAAATTTTGCTTAAGAAATAATATTTTATACTTTTGCAAACCAAATAAAATGGTCTAGTAGCTCAGTTGGATAGAGCAACGGCCTTCTAAGCCGTAGGTCTCAGGTTCGAATCCTGACTAGATCACAAAAATATTAAGCCTATTGTTGAGATTTACAATAGGTTTTTTTTATTTTAACAAAAGTTTTATTTAATTTTGGAAAAAATATTTTGACTTATGAAACAAATAGTTATATTTTTAAGTGTAATCCTTTTATTTTCAGCATTTTTTTCTTGCGGTAACAAAAATGAAGTGAAAATAAATGGTAAAACAGTTAGCCCTTCAGCAAATAATTATGAAGGTGAAAAACTAAATGTTACTAATAAAATAATGTATGACGTGCCCATACATAACGAAATTATTGGTGATAGGAGTAAAAATAATCCAGATTGGTTTTGGGAAAATTTACCAAGTCCTGAGGATAATATATTTTTAAAATCATTGCTTGACGATGCCATTACCGGTAAATTAAAAACTTATTATTATGATATGACAGGCAGTTATGACAGTTTTGAGGAAATTCCTCAAACTCAATTAAAAGAATATATGCAAAAGTCCTTACATTATGAGTTTGAAGTTGTTGATTCGACCTCAAAATCTGGTGCAGTAAAACAAATACATCTAGATATTGACCATACTAACATTACTAAATTACGATTTTTAGAGGAATGGTATATTGCTGAAGGAAAGTTTAATAAACGTGTAATTGCTATTGCACCTTATTTTACTATATTTCACCCAAGCATGGATGAGGTTGTTAATCAAGTATATTTTTGGATTTTAGTTGATGGGCAATAAATATGAATGATTTAGAATTAGTATATTCAAAAGAAAGTATTGAGTTTGCGACAGTTGCAAAAGAGTTTCTGTTTTTTTTAGAGTCTTCTTCAAAAATGTCAAAGCCAGAATTTTTAGATACCTCAATAAAAATATTACCATTACTTTATTTAAAAGGACTATTGCTACCCGAAGTCGAAGATTTTGATGAAGATTTTAGCGAAAAATTTGTCGACGAATCAACATGGTCTTATATTCAACAAGTTGTTGCAGCAAAATTAGGCGAAGACGACCAGTTTGTGCAAATTCAAGATAGTAGCGTTATGAATAGCCAAGATTATTTGAACGTAAGCTTGTCTGAGTTGTTTGCTGATTTATATCAAGAACTTGGTGATTTTATTGGTGCTTTTCGCACAGGTACTGATGAATTAATGCTCTCGGCATTATTTTACTGTCAAGAAAATTTTAAATCTTACTGGGGAATACGGAATATTGTTTTAATGAAACATTTACACGAAATTATTTTTAAAAACACCAAAGGCATTGAGTTTTAAAGCAAATATTAGCAAAGAGGAAGTTCAAAAATTAGCTTTGTTTTCTTTTGAAGGCGAAGTTGCCATTATTGATAATTTACAAACTTTTAAGAAAATTAAAGAAGAAATTTTTTTAGAACCTATTTGGGGCTTTGATACCGAAACAAAACCTTGCTTTAAAAAAGGACTTGCAAACCTAACTCCTGTGTCTTTATTACAGTTAAGTAGCGCTGAAAAGACTTATCTTTTTCGTTTAAACAAGTATGATTTGCAAAACGAAGTAGTGCAACTTTTGGCTTCGCCAAAGCATACTAAAGTTGGTGTATCTATCCGCGATGATATTAAAGCATTGCAAAAACTGCATAAGTTTGCACCTTCAGGCTTTCTCGATTTGCAAGATTATGCTAATAAATTTGGTATTGTGGAATTAAGCCTAAAAAAACTTGCCGCTATAGTTCTTAATGTTAGAATTTCTAAATCGCAACAACTTAGCAATTGGGCAGCAGACGAGTTAACAGAAAAACAAATTAAATATGCTGCTACCGACTCGTGGATAAGCAGAGAAATCTATTTACGCTTAAAATATTTTGAAAATGATAACACATGAAATGAAGTATAGAGTCCTGTATGCCGACACTGACGCAATGGGAGTTATGTATTATGCAAATTACCTTAGAATTTATGAGGCTGGACGTAGCGATTTTATGCGAAAATTAGGTTTTTCATTTTCCGAAGCCGAAGCCCAAGGTATAGCTTGCCCAGCTATTAATGTGAATATTGATTATATTAGCTTTGTTAAATTCGATGAGGAAATTATTGTAAAAACAAGTGTAGAAGAAATTCCAAAAGTAAAATTTGTTTTCCACCAAAAAATCTATGATAAAAATGGAAACCTGTTGAACTCGGCTGTAGTAACTCTTGGCTTTATTAGTACCGAAAATTATAGAGCTAGAAGATGCCCAAAATGGCTTTTAGAATATTTTTAATTGTAATACTTTTATGAAAAATTATCTAATTTGTTTACAAATTGTTGTTTTTGTATTTTTAATAATATTTTCAATTAATCTTGTTGCTCAAGATGAGTATAAATCTACAAACCTGTGTTTAATTGACGACCATGAGACTGATGTGCGTATGTTGCAATATGATGTGGGCTTTTATTTCCTCGATATTAATTTGAATAACACAAATAATTTTATTTACGGAAGCGTAAGGATAGATTTAAACTTTGAAGATAATTATAATGACGAATTAGTTTTCGATTTTAAATCAAATATGCTTGTGGATTCTATAAAAATTAATGATAACTTGGTTAACTTCAACTTTCAAAATGATTTGATAATAATAAATTATGAAAACATAAACCCATATAATTCTGACTATGATGCATCAGCAATAATTTATTATAAAGGGAATCCAAGCGACGGATTATTTAACTCCTCGGAATGGTATGGTGGAGCTCAATATTCAATGACTTATTCTCTTTCCGAACCTTATTTAGCTAAATATTGGTTTCCTTGCAAACAAGTTTTGAGCGACAAAGCCGATTCTTCGTATTGTTATATTAGCATTCCCGAAAATTTAAAAGCTGGCTCTAATGGTTTGCTCAAAAACACTGTTAATTTAGGTAATGGCAACAAAAGAATGGAATGGGAATCTAATTTCCCGATAGCTTTTTATTTAATTTCAGTTGCTGTTGCTGACTATCAAGATTATTCTTTTTATGTTGATATTCCTGATTATGATACTCAAGTTTTAGTGCAAAATTTTATTCCTAATAATACAACTTATTTCGACCAAAATATTGCTAAAATCGATAAAATTGAAGAAATGTTACAATTATTGTCCGAAAAATGGGGATTATATCCTTTTTATTCTGAAAAATACGGTCATTGTATTGCACCGCTTGGCGGAGGAATGGAACATCAAACGATGACAAGCCTTAAATCTTTTAGTTTTAGATTAGTTCTGCACGAACTGGCACATTCGTGGTTTGGCAATTTTGTAACTTGCAAAACTTGGCAAGATATATGGATAAACGAAGGTTTTGCTAGCTATGGCGAATACTTGGGCGAAGAGTTTATTCAACCCGAAGGATTTGAAATGGGCTGGTTAGATGAAGCACAAAGTCTTGCTAAACAATCAAATTATAGTTCTGTTTATGTGCCTTTTAATGAATTAAATAATATATCACGAATTTTTGATTCTAGACTTAGTTACAAAAAAGGAGCTTGTTTAGTTCATATTATTAGATATATTATAGATGACGACGATTTATTTTTTGCAAGCCTGAGGGAATTTATTCAGCAATATGCAAATTCTTCAGCTGATGCCGAAGATTTTAAAATGGTCTTAGAAGAAATGACAGGCTTAAATTTCAATAATTTTTTTGAAGAATGGTATTATGGGCAAGGTTATCCTATTTATTCTGCCTTATGGTGGACTCAAAATTCAAATATTTTGCATATAGAATTAAGCCAGACTACAAGTTCGACAGCAACAAGTTTATTTACTACTCCTTTAGAGTTTATGATAATTTATGATAATGATAATTTTGAAATAGTTCGTAAGGATATTGCGCAAAACGACATGAGCTTTGATATTGAAATTTCTGGCGAACCTATTCAAGTTATTTTAAATCCAACAAATGCTGTTTTAGCAGATGTAACGTCTGTTCAAAATTTAAACGAAATTTTCGCTAATTCACAAATATCTGTTTTCCCAAACCCAAGTGACGGGTTGTTTACAGTAATTTCTGATAATTTTTCGGAGAAAACTTTTGAATTGTATACTAGTTCAGGCAACTTGCTCAAAAGTTTTTGTGTAAATTCTCAAAAAACAGTATTAGATATTTCAGAATTGGCAGATGGAGTATATTTTCTCAAATGTAAAAATTGTGACAATATTAGATACAATAAACTTGTAATAGCAAAGTAAACTTCTAAGTCTAATTTTTAAAAAATATTTCAAAACATTTGAAACAACTTAAAATTAGTTAAAGTATATTTTGTTGACATTTTGACCCACTATGCTCCTAATACTGAAAGTGTTGAATTTTAATAGTTATAAGCTTAAATTGATTAAAATTATTTATTATAGGGGAGTAAATTTACAATTCCACAATTTCGACTAAATCATATCTGCTTATATTTAGCCAGTATTTTTCTATAGAAATTTCGCGTAAAACATTCCAATACATTTCTGATTCTAGCCCATGTTTTTGTACTAAAACTCTAATATCTTCTGCTGCCATTTCAATTATTTCTGGTTTAATTTTAAAAAGAATATTGCGTTTATTGTAAATTACTAATACTTCCGGTAAAATTCCTTTGCTAGTATCAACACTTATTGTCCCGTAACCGATAGTAGAGCCTGTTCCGACTTGTAGTCCGTCATTAAAACAACTTATTGGTGGTTGAAAACCTGCATAAGATATTAGTTCAATTTCGTCTAATCCTGCGTGTAAATATTCAAGAATTCTTAAACCTACTTTTGCTCCTAAGATATTATAAATCCCTATATGCGAATGAATTTCTGAACAAAGAGCTGTAATTTTAAACTCATTATATCCATGTTTTTCTATCAATTTTGCACTATATTTATCAACATCTTTCATTATCATATATCCGCTAGTGGGAATTTCGTTAAAAACTACGCTTGCTTGGGGCTTGTCGCTGTTTAAAACTGAACTGATTAATATTTCTGGCTCGCTATTTTTTTGAAGCTTTAAATTAGCAGCAAAATCTCCCACAATTTTTTCATCGAAAATACTTGGATAAAGTAAATATAAAGCTGTCAACTCTTTTCCTATTTTAACATTTTTTTCTAATTCTACAAATGTTTTAAACATTTTGGCATAATTGCTATTTATTTCAGTGATAAATTCTGTAAAATCATTAGAAAAACTAAAATTATTAGCATAAACATACTTTATTGGAACTTGCATATCTTTAATTTCTCCAAATGCTTTTTTATCTTGTTTAAAATTAAAATCTTTATCCAAATTTTCAAAATCGCAATACCATAAAATCATTTCGGTTTTAATTATGTTATCAGGATACTTTTTTAACATTTCAGCAATATTCGTTAAAGGTCCTAAGGCAATAATTATTGTTCTTTTTCTTTCATTTGAAATAGAGCAGCCTAAAAGGTCTGCTGCATTTGTAAACTTTAAATTGGTAATAGAAAATATTGTTTCCAATAAATTTAACTGTTTTCCTTTTTCATCTTTAACTAATTTCTTATTCTCTCCTTCACCTAGTGGTATTCCTTCATGATGGTAATTTATTAAAAGTTTATTTAAAAAATTTACAGTTTTATTTGCCTCTAGGCTACCGTTTACGCTCGTGATACCATTAATATTAAACTCTAAAGAAGCACAAAATAAGGAAATTGCTCTAAAATCTTCTATACTACCATCAGAATCAATTACGATATTATATTTTGCCCTTTTATGAGCCTGAACAGAATTAATACTTAAAGTAAAAACAAAAATTAATAATATATAATTAAATTTATTCATCAATAATTGGTTTGAAATAAAAATCCTTATTGTAATTCTCTATATTCGATTTTTCTATTTCAACGATATTGTTATTTGTTAAGATACATGTTTTGTAACCAATGTTTTCAAGAGTAGAAATAACTTTATTCCTATTTTCTATTCCACTTAATTCGCTTTGTATCAAAGGTTTATGCTTGTTGATTGTGCCTAACATATTTTCAAAAACTAAACTTTCGTAACCTTCCACATCAATTTTAATAAAATCAATTTTTGGAATTTCAGTAAAGAGTAAATCTGGAATTTTCATTTCTACTTTAAACTTTTCAATATATTCTTCTTTATTGTTAGAAATAACTTTTGTCATTCCGTGATGAATTTCTCCTTTGACAAAAGGCATTCCCATTTCCACTTGGGATTCTTTTTCCCCTAAGGCATAATTTAGCAAAATTAGATTATTATTTGCACATTTTTTTGTATTTATTTTCCAAATTTCACAAAAAAGCGGTACAGGCTCAACTGCAAAAACTTTTCCATTTATTCCGCAATATTTTGACAAAAAAACTGAGTAATAGCCCATATTTGCACCGATATCAATGCAATGGAACCCTGGTTTTATTAAGTCTTTTAGTTTATGAAGTTCTGGATATAATGTTTTCCCGTAGCCAAGTTTTATTAGAAAAAGATAAGAACTTGAAACAATTTTAAGATAAGTTTTTAGTCCAAAAAATTTGAATAATATATTTTTAATAATTTTTATCATTTAATTTCTTCAAAATCTACGTATTCACCCCCAGATGAGTTGTTGTCATCAGTTCTATCAGTTGGAATATAGTCAATATTTATTTCGCCTTCTTTTTTGTTAATTTTTGGGTTTTGGTTTTCGAAATTTGCGTTCATTTTTTTTGCCATTTTTTTAACAAAAAGTTTTAATAGCCATGGAATAACATATCTAAAAGTAATTTTAAATATTAAATAGATTAATAATAAGATGAATAGGAAACTTAAAATTTTTTCCATAATTAGAGAATTAGTAATGAAACAAATACGCTAATAAAGCCTAATAAATAACCCAAATATATTTGCAATTGATTATGTTTTTTTAGATATAATCTAGCACTACCGATTAAGCCAGCTAATAAAATTGCTATTAAAATTGCGAATAACACTTGCAGTTTCATAATAATAGACATATAAAAAAGAAACCCCAATAAAGCTCCTGTTCCAGTTGCATGGGCAGAAATATCCCAAAATATTGTAATTATACCTATTGCGATAATTGTAATAAGGCTTGATAATACAATGTTTAATAAAATTGGGGGCATAAAAACTCTATTCATAAAATACCAAGCTAAGGAATACATTATAGCTACTGTTAGGAGTGGAAAAAGTTTTTCTTTTCTGTTTTTAAAAGAAAAGTTTGCAATCATTCCAAAGAAGTATAAAATTGGGATAAAAAGAGCAGGTAAGACGAAGGTCAGGATAAGGAATATAGAATAAATAGTTTTTTTAATGTCGGGGTTAATTGCGCCGAGGTAGTGGTCGGAGTTAAAAAAAAATATAATTGTATAAGTTAAAATTAATAGTGGGTGAGCTAATAAACTTATAAAATTTGCTAAATGTTGGAGCAGAGCTGTTTTTTTCATTAAAGCTCCTTTCTCAATCTTGCAACAGGAATATCAAGTTGTTCGCGATATTTAGCGACTGTTCGTCTAGCTATTTGGTATCCCTTATCTTGCAATATTTTTGCAAGTTTGTCGTCTGTTAAAGGTTTAGATTTATTTTCGACTTCGATGCAGTCTTTAAGGATTTGCTTAATTTCACGAGTAGAAACTTCTTCGCCAGATTCTGTTTGCATTGCTTCGCTAAAAAAATGCTTTAAAGAATAAATCCCAAAAGGAGTAGATACAAATTTAGAGTTTGCAACTCTTGATATAGTAGAAATATCTAGACCTGTACTTTCTGCAATGTCTTTTAAAATCATAGGTTTTAAGTTAGTGTCGTCTCCTGTAAGAAAAAATTCTTGCTGAAAATTAGCTATTGCATTCATTGTGAATAGCAGAGTGTTATGTCTTTGTTCTATTGCGTCAATAAACCATTTTGCGGAATCTAATTTTTGTTTTATAAAAACATAAGCTTCTTTTTCATTCTTATTAGATTTTTTGCTTGTGTTGTATTGGTTAAGCATTTCGGCGAATGATTTGCTAATTTTTAGATCGGGAGCATTTCGCGAGTTTAATGAAATTTCAATTTTGTTATTAGAAATTTCTAAAATAAAATCAGGAATAATTGCTTGTATAGAGCGAGTTTGTGGCTCTCCATACGAAGACCCAGGTTTTGGGTTTAGTTTCAGAATAAAATCTATTGCATCTTTGAGTTCACTTTCGTTAATTTCGCATTTATTCAAAATTTTTGGATAATGTTTTTTTGTAAATTCTTCAAAGCATTGACTAATTATTCTAATAGAATTTTTAATGATTCCGTTTTTATTTTCTTTTCTTTCGAGCTGAAGCAATAAACATTCTTGCAAGTCTTTTGCACCAACTCCTGCAGGGTCTAGTTCTTGAATAACAGTTAAAATTCTATATAATTCATCTTCACTAGCTGTAATATTTTGTGAAAAAGCTATATCGTCAACAATATTTTCAATATCACGCCTTAAATAGCCGTCATCGTCAATATTTCCAATAATATAGGTTGCTAAAAGTTTTTGTCTTTCATCAACTTCTTTTAAAATTAGCTGTTCGGTAAGGTGTTCATGAAAAGATTTTGTAGCAGAAAATGGGATTTCTTTGTGCTCGTCATCTTTGGAATAATTGTTAGTATTTAATTTGTATGAAGGAATTTCGTCATCATCACCAATGTAATCTTCAAAACTAAACTCATCATCATTTTCGTTATCGTTTTCGCTTTCGTTGTTTTCGTCGTTAGAGTATAAATCATCTTCGTTGTTTTCGCCTTCGTCGAGTGCAGGGTTTTCTTCAAGTTCTTTTTTTATTCTTTCCTCTAATTGCAAAGTCGGCAACTCCAATAACTTTATCATTTGAATTTGTTGAGGAGATAATTTCTGAAGTAACTTTTGTTGTAAACTTTGTTTTAACATAATTCAAAGAGTTTATTGCCAAATATACACTATTAATTTGAATAGTTGATTAAAATTCTGCATTATTTGGTGTTCGAGGAAAAGGGATAACATCTCTAATATTTCCCATACCTGTTACAAATAGCATTAGTCTTTCAAAGCCTAGTCCGAATCCACTATGAGGCACTGTTCCGAACTTTCTAGTTTCTAAATACCACCACATTTCTTTTTCGGGGATATGCATTTCTTGCATTCTAGCAATAAGTTTGTCGTGGTTCTCTTCTCTTTGCGAACCGCCAATAATTTCGCCTATCTGAGGAAAAAGAACGTCCATTGCTCTAACAGTTTGGTTATCTTCGTTGAGTTTCATGTAAAATGCTTTAATTTCTTTTGGATAGTCGGTTAAAATAACAGGTTTGTGAAAATGTTTTTCAACTAAATACCTTTCGTGTTCGCTTTGCAAATCTATTCCCCATTTATCAATAGGATACTGAAATTGACCTTTTTGATTAGCTTTAGAGTTTTTTAAAATGTCTATTGCTTGGCTGTAACTAATTCTAACAAATTTATTGTTAATTATAAACTCTAATTTTTCAATTAGGTTCATTTCGTCTCTTTCGTTTTGAGGTTTTTGCTTTTGTTCGTCTTCTCGACGCTTGTTTAAAAATTCTAAATCCTCGCGACAATTTTCGAGAGCATATTTAATAAGATATTGTAACATTTCTTCCGCTAAATCCATGTCGTCTTGAATATCGTAAAAAGCCATTTCAGGCTCTATCATCCAAAATTCGGCTAAATGTCTAGCTGTATTTGAGTTTTCTGCTCTAAATGTAGGACCGAATGTGTAAACTTCAGAAAGTGCTAAAGCTGCTAATTCGGCTTCTAATTGTCCTGATACCGTTAGATTTGTCGGTTTTCCAAAAAAATCCTTTTCAAAATTAATCTTGCCATCTTCAGTTTTTGGTAAATTATTCAAATCTAAAGTCGTTACCTGAAACATTTCGCCTGCCCCTTCTGCATCTGAAGCTGTAATTATTGGGCTATGAATATTGCAAAAACCTTTGTCGTTAAAAAATTTGTGAATCGCATAAGTCATAGCATGCCTAATTCTAAATATAGCCGAAAAAGTATTAGTGCGAAAACGCAAATGTGCAATTTCTCTTAAAAACTCTAAACTATGACGCTTGGGCTGAAGTGGATATTCTTCTGGATTAGCCTCGCCCAATACTTTTAACTCGCTGCAACTAATTTCAATAGCTTGACCACTTCCTTGAGATTCAACAGTTTTGCCGATAATCGACACTGAGGCTCCAGTATGAATTCTAGATAAAATATTCTCAGCTTCAGCTGTTATGTCAATAACAACTTGTAAATTATTAATGGTCGAACCATCGTTTAAAGCAAGAAAGCAAATATTTTTACTTTCTCTTTTTGTTCTTACCCATCCTTGTACTAAAACTTCCTTTCCAAAATCTTTACTACGCAATAAAGTAGCTATTTTTATTCTTTTCATTTCTTTAAGTTTTGAATTGCAAAGTTAGTATAAAAATGCAAAATTATACATTAGCGAATAAAAATTTGAAATATTAATAATTTGTTAAAGATTTGTAAAAAACTTTGAAAACGATAAAAGTTTTTTAATTTTGCCAACTTAAAATAAATATTTATGGATAACCGCTTAAGAATTTTGAAAGATGTCGCTCAAATGTTCTCTCATTATGGGATTCGAAGCGTAAGTATGGATAAAATTTCGACAGATTTAGGTATATCAAAACGTACTTTATACGAACTATTTACAGATAAAGATGAGCTTGTTAGGCAGGTTTTAGAAGAAGGATTAAAAGCACATAAAAATTTATTCATTAAAGAGATTGAATCAAGTGAAAATGTTATCGAGTCTATTTTTCGAATTGGACGGCTTAATGTAGAAATATTTAATAAAATAAATCCTTTATTTTTTGAAGATTTAAAAAAGTTTCATTTTAAAGTTTACAATAGTTTTCAATGTAAAGGTGGTTTTGAAGATATGCAGTTAGCAAGATCTTTGTTCGAAAAAGGTATTCAGCAAGGGGTATTTTTGCCTAATTTGAATATTGATTTAGTTAATAGCTTTCTTCATAAAGTTATTGAAATTCTTCACGAAGATGATTTTAAACGTTTTGGTAGCGAAGCTTTATCAGAGTCAATAATGCTTCCATATTTTAATGGTATAGCTACTTCGGCAGGTAAGGAATTGATTAGTAAATATATAGGGATATTTAATTTTTATAAATAATGAAAAAGAATTTATTATTAGTTATTTTGTTTTTTAATGCGTTTTTTGCATATTCTCAAGAAAGGTCTGAATTAAGATTAAATCTTCGACAAGCACAAGATTATGCTTTGGAAAACAATAAAAGTTTGAAAAATATAAAAACTGATCAAACTATTTATAAGCACAAGTATTGGCAAACTGTAGCTCAAGGTTTACCTCAGGCTTCGGCTAGCGTTGATTATACAAATTTCTTTAATTATGAAATTCAATTTGGTAGTAGTAGCAGTGGCACTACGCCTCAAGTTGATTACACAAAGCTCGATGCAGGAGATTTAGAAATTATTAAGTTATTACAAAGTTTTATGGGAAGTGGCTCTACCACCATAAAAATGAAAAATCAATCGACTGCAAAATTACAATTGACGCAATTAATTTTTTCGGGACAATATATTGCAGGTATTCAAATTGCAAAAATAGCCCAATTATTGGCTGATAAAAATATTGAAAAATCGGAACAAGATATTAAAGAGTCTGTTATTAGTACTTATTATTTAGGATTACTAACACAAAAGTCTGTTGAATTACTAGATGCTAATTTAGCAAATTTAAAAGAAACTTTAGAACAAACAAAAGCTTTGTTTAATGCGGGTATGATTGAAGAAACTGACGTAGAGCAATTACAAATGTCAATTATAATGTTAGAAAACTCACGTCGCTCGCTTTTTAGGAATATTGAGTTGAATAATAATATTATGAAATTCATTTTGGGTATAGATGAGGATATTGAAATTGTGTTAGTTGAAACATTTGACCAAGTGATTGACAATGTTAATATAGCTGAACTTTTAGCTTCGGAATTTGATTTGACAGAAAACATTAACATACAAATGTTAGAGAAACAGTTAGAAATTTCCGAAAAAATGTTGAACATGGAAAAATGGTCTTATGCACCTACAATTGCAGGAGTATACAGTCATAATGAAAAACTTTTGACTACAGGTTTCGATATGAATCCTAAAAATATGTTTGCAATAAGTATGTCTGTTCCAATTTTTTCATCAGGCTTAAGAAACGCAAAGGTTCAAGAGAAAAAATTAGAGCTGTTCAAGGTTCAAAATAATAAAGAAATTGTTGAAGATCAGCTGAGAATGCAGGAAAAGCAGTTGAGATTTAATTTAACATCGGCAATTGAATCCTATAATAGTCAAAAAGAAAATATGGTATTAGCCCAAAAAATATATGAAAAAACTGATTTAAAGTTTAGGAATGGCGTTGCTTCTAGTTTTGATCTAATTCAGGCAAATGCCAATTTATTACAGGCGCAAAATTCTTACGTGTCGGCGTCTATGGAGCTATTGCAAGCAAAACTTCAGTTGGATAAATTAAGAAACAAAATTTAATTATAAATTATTGAAATATTACATAAAATGAAGACAACAAATTTATTAGGGGTATTATTAATTACAATGTCTGGGTTTTTAATGCTTTCATGTGCTGGGAAAAGTGATAAAAAAACAGAAACACAAGTCGTAGAGAAAATTCAAACCGTCAAAGTTGTTTCTTTAAACAAGGAGGAAATATCTCGCGAGATAGATTATTCTGCCAATTTGCTACCATTCGAGGAAATATATTTAGCTCCTGCAACGCCTGGACGTATATTAAAGGTAGTTCCAGAAATCGGAGATAGAGTTAGTAAAGGTCAGTTGCTTGTACAAATGGACCCAACGCAATTGAACACTTCAATTTTACAATTAACAAATTTAGAAAAAGATAAACAGCGTTTTGATACCTTGATTCAATATGGCGGGGTGTCGAAACAACAATACGACCAAATCACCACCCAATATAATGTTACAAAAGCTAATGTCGAACTTTTGAGTACTAACGTAAATTTGAGTTCTCCTTTTAATGGCGTTGTTACAGCCAAATATTTTGAAAATGGTGAACTTTATACTGGAGCACCCAACACTCAAGTTGGAAAGCCCGCAATCCTTGTTATACAGCAAATTAATCCAATAAAAGCTGTAATTAGTGTTTCTGAGAAATATTTTCCAGTTGTAAAAAAGGGATTGTTGGTAAATGTAAAATCTGATATTTATCCCGATAAAAAGTTTGAAGGGAAAATTAATTTGATTTATCCAACTATTAACGCACAAACAAAAACATTTAATGTTGAAATTGAAATTGCAAATAGGGAAGAACTATTACGCCCAGGTATGTTCGCTAGTGTAAATATGGAATTCGCTAAAGAGACAGCTATGGTAGTTCCAGTTTCGACAGTTTTGATGCAACGTGGGACTAATATACGTTATGTTTTTGTTTGCAAAGACGGTATTGCCCATAGAGTTGATGTTAAGTTAGGCAAGCGATTCGACGATATGGTAGAGATTATTTCTGACGAAATAAACGAAGCAGATAAATTAATTGTCGCAGGGCATAACAATCTTGTTGATGGCGATAAAATAAAACTTTCTAATGAATAATAAAAAAAAGATTTATTATGAGTATTTATAAAAGTGCAGTAAAAAATCCTATTACCACAATGATGGTGTTTGTGGCAATAATGGTTTTTGGAATATATTCTCTTTCAAAATTGCCTGTTGATTTATATCCAAAAGTTGAATTGCCTGCAATTACCGTGTTAACAATTTATCCAGGTGCTAATGCCAATGAAATTGAGGTAAATGTTTCAAAGCCAATAGAAAACTCTTTGAACGCTATCGAAAACTTAAAAGAAGTACATTCTAGCTCAAAAGATAATATGTCTGTTGTTACAATAGAGTTTGAATGGGGGTCTAATCTCGATGAGGCTGCAAATGATATTAGGAACTCATTAGAGTTTGTGAAAAAATCTTTGCCAGAAGGTGCCGAAACTCCTGTAATTTATAAATTTAATTCGAGTTTAATGCCTATACTTTTTTTCGCAGTTACTGCTGACCAAAATTATCTTGGTTTAGAGAAATTGTTAGAAGAAAGGGTCGTTAATCAGCTTAATAGAATTGAAGGAGTAGGCTCTATCGGCTTATCAGGTATGCCCGAAAGAGAAATTTATGTCGAAGTTGACCCCGTTAAACTTGATGCTATGAATTTAACGGTCGAAATGGTTGGTGGTATGATTCAAGCTGAAAACATTAATGTGCCAGCAGGTAACGTTAAAATGGGACAAATGAACTACCAATTAAAAGTAGAAGGTGAGTTTGTAGAAAGTTCACAAATTGAAAATATTGTTCTCGGTAGCTATAATGGTCAAACAATAAAAATCAAAGATATTGCTGTTGTTAGAGATACTATTAAAGACCAAACTCTTGATGAAAAAGTAAATGGTAAATCGGGAGTTAGAATGATGGTTCAAAAACAATCTGGAGCAAATACTGTTAGAATTGCAAAAGAAGTTAGGGCAGAATTAGAAAAAATACAAAAAACTTTACCCCCAGATGTAGTTATTGAACCAATTTTTGATTCATCTGAGTTTATTAGCAATTCAATAAACAATTTAACCGAAACACTAATGTATGCATTTTTATTTGTGGTTTTGGTAGTTTTATTTTTCCTTGGACATTGGAGAGCGACTTTTATTATTGTGCTTACCATACCTATATCATTGATTGTTGCCTTCATCTTTTTAGGCATAACAGGTAGTTCTATAAATATCATTTCTTTAACTTCTCTGTCCATTGCAATTGGAATGGTTGTTGACGATGCTATTGTTGTTCTGGAGAATATTTCTAAACATATTGAACGAGGCTCTAGCCCGCGTGAAGCTGCTATTTATGCTACTAACGAAGTGTGGCTTGCTGTAATTGTTACAACGCTAGTGGTGGTTGCTGTTTTTATGCCTCTTACTCTAGTAAAAGGAATGACAGGATTAATGTTTAAAGAATTAGGCTGGTTAGTTACTATCACAGTTGTTACATCTACTTTTGCTGCAATTACTCTAACGCCTATGTTGAGTTCTAAATTATTAAAATTAACTCCACCTAGCAAAAAACGTTTTAGTTATGATAGAACTATAAAACGACTCTTTGATTGGTTTGATAATTTTTATGAACAAAGTATTCGTTTTGTTTTAAAACGAAAAAAAATGTCCTTATTAGTTTCATTTTTATTGTTTGCTGTATCAATGTTGTTAATTCCAAAACTCGGAACTGAATTTATGCCAAGTGCCGACCAAAGTCAATTAAGTGTAAAAATTGATTTGCAAACAGGGATTAGAGTCGAAGAAACTAAAAAAATTGCTCGCCAAATCGAAGCTATAATTAATGAAAAATATCCCGAAGTAAGACTAATTTCTAGCTCTTCGGGGTCGAATGAATCGGGCGGAATTTCTTCGATTTGGGGTTCTACTGGCTCTAATATTATTAATATGAATATTAGATTATTCCCAATAAATGAAAGAAATAGGTCTTGTTGGGATATTGGAGATGATTTAAGAACGGAGTTAGACAAAATTCCAGAAATTGTTGATTATAAAGTCTCTTATTCTGGCGGTATGATGCAGGTCGGTGGCGATAATACTATTGATGTGGAAATATATGGCTACGATTTTGAAACTACCGATAAAATTGCAAATGAAATTTCAGAAAAGCTTAAAGCTTTGCCCACAACTTCTGATGTTCAAATTAGTCGTGATAAGCTAAAACCTGAGCTCGAGTTTGTTTTAGATAAAGATAAAATGGCTATTTACAATTTGAATACTGCAATGGTTTCTATGGCTTTACGAAATAGAGTTTTAGGTCTTACAGCTACCAAGTTTAGAGAAGAGGGCGACGAATATAATGTTGTTGTTCGTTATAACGAAGAAGCCAGAAATTCAATATCCGATATCGAAAATATAATTGTTTCAAATGCACAAGGAGTAAAAGTTAGGCTAGCTGATATTGGCGAAGTTAAAGAAACTTGGATGCCTCCGAATATCGATCATAAAAGACGGGAACGTATTGTTACTGTTAAAACAACTCCGTACAAAACTTCTCTTGGTGATTTAGCAAAACAAGTTCAAGAAATTGTAAATAATGTTGACAAACCTAGTGAAGTGTTAATCGACTTAGGAGGCTCTTATAAAGACCAGCAAGATTCGTTTAAAGATATTGCATTCTTAATGATTATTTCTTTAATTCTAGTTTATATTGTCATGGCTTCGCAATTCGAGTCTTTCAAAGTGCCTTTAATTATTATGTTTTCAATTCCGTTTTCATTTTCGGGAGTTGTGCTTGCACTATGGATCACAGGCACGAATATTAGTGTTATAGCTGCATTAGGTGCTGTTTTATTAATAGGTATTGTTGTTAAAAATGCTATCGTTCTTGTCGATTATATTAACCTCATGCGAGATAGAGGCTTCGAACTTACCGAAGCAATTGTTCTAAGCGGAAAGTCGAGGTTACGACCAGTATTAATGACTGCCTTAACTACAGGCTTGGGTATGTTACCTTTAGCTCTTAGCACAGGTGATGGCTCAGAAATTTGGACACCAATGGGAATATCAGTAATAGGTGGTTTGTTGTTTTCTACTTTTTTAACTTTAATAGTTATTCCTATTGCTTACGCAGTTTTAGAACGCCCCGGAGCTAGAAGGCGTAAAAAGTTAGCTCATCAAAAAGAATTTGATTTTATGAATTAATATATTGATTATGAAAGCAATAATGATAATTTTCAACCATGCATTGACCGAAAAAGTTGAATACATGCTTGACAAACTCGAAATAAGAGGTTTTACCCAGTGGGAAAAGTTGCAAGGCAGAGGTAGTGTTGACGGAGACCCTCATTATGGTAATCATACTTGGCCCGAAATTAATACAGCTACTATTGCAGTAGTTGATGATGATAAAGTAGATGTTGTTTTAGAAAAAGTTAAAAAAATCGACGAAATTAATAAAGAAGTAGGGATTCGTGCTTTTGTATGGAATATTGAAAAAATGGTGTGATTTTTTTAATATGTCTTTTTAAAAACGTAGAAATCATGTTTTCTGACTTAGTCAGTGAACATGATTTTAAAAATTACAAATCTTATTTTCTTAATATGATTTTTTACCTAAGACACTAAGTTAGTATGTTTCTATTAAATTATAATAAATGGCTTTTTGCTTTACAAGCTTTGTGAACTTTAAAACTTCCACAACTTTTTTTATGTTCATAAACATATTATTTTTTAATTTATACTTCATATTTTTTTTTGCAAATTTGCAAAAATTTTAATTGAATGCATAAGTCTGGATTTGTCAATATTATTGGTAACCCAAATGTTGGAAAATCAACTCTCATGAACGAATTAGTTGGTGAGAAAATATCTATTATTACTGAAAAATCTCAAACAACAAGGCACAGGATTTTAGGTATTGTGAGCGGCGATAATTTTCAAATCGTTTATAGCGACACTCCCGGAATTATAAAACCGAAATATAAATTACAAGAAAAAATGATGGAATTTGTAAGTACTTCTTTTGAAGATGCTGATGTTTTCTTGTATGTTACTGATGTCATAGAAAATCCTTCCAAGAACATTGAATATATTCAAAAACTTAGTAAAGTTCAAGTTCCTGTAATTTGTTTAATTAATAAAATAGACTTAGCAAATAGCGAAAAATTAGACGAGTTGCAAGATTTTTGGAAAGAAAATTTACCTAAAGCAGAAATTTATGCAATTTCTGCACTTAATAAATTTAATATCGAAGGGCTTTTCGACAAATTAATTGAACTTTTACCTGAAGGTCCTGCCTGGTTTCCAAAAGATCAACTCACAGATAAAACAGAAAGATTTATTGTATCAGAAATTGTTCGTGAAAAGATTTTTAAAAATTATCAAAAAGAAATCCCTTACTCGTGTGAAGTTGTTGTCGAAGAGTTTAAAGAAGAAACAAAAATAATTCGAATAAAGGTTGTTGTAGTTGTTGAACGACAGTCTCAAAAAGGTATTGTCATTGGAAATAAGGGCTTGGCAATAAAGAAAGTTGGTACGCAGTCAAGAATAGATATTGAAACTTTTTTTGGAAAAAAAGTTTTTATAGAGTTTTTTGTTAAAGTAAAAAAAGACTGGCGCGACAATGATAATAATCTGCGAGAATTTGGATTTTTGTAAATATAAATGTAAAAAATATTTAAAATTATAATTTATGAGCTTTAATAATTTATTTAGCTATTTTGCCCCCAAAAATGAGGACTTTTTCCCATTATTAAACGAATCTGCCGAATTTTGTGTGGCAGCTTCTGACTTATTAATTCAACTTTTTAATGCCGAAGGACAAGAAAATAGATTAGAACTTATTAAAAAAATTAAAGAGTTTGAGTTAAAGGGTGATGCAATAACCAATCAGATTTCTGAAAAACTCGAAAAAACATTTTTAACTCCTTTTGATAGAGAAGATATACAAAAAATAACCGAGGAGTTAGAAGCAGCGCTCGACCATATCAATTATTCATCACAAAAAGTATTTTTGTATAGCCCAAAACATTTTCCTGATTGTATAAAAAACCTATCAAAAATTATTTATGATGTGGCTGTCGAACTTACCGAAGCTATTAAAGTTTTAAAACAATTAAAAAAGAACGCTAATCCTATCAAAGAACGTTGCAAAGAAATAAAACGCTTAGAAGAGTTGGCTGACGTTGAATACCAAAAAGGGATTATCGCTTTAATTAGTTCGAATATTGACCCAATTGAAATTATTAAACTAAAAGAAATAATCGAAGAATTAGAAGAAACCGTAAATGGTATATATGCTACTTCTAAAGTTCTAATATTAATGATCGTAAAATATGCTTAATTTTTAAATATGACTTTATTAATTATTATAATAATTTTAGCTATAATTTTTGACTATGTAAATGGCTTTCATGATGCTGCTAATGCAATAACTTCTATTGTAACTACTAAAGTTTTAACCCCTGTTCAAGCTGTTTTGTGGGCTACTTTGTTTAATTTTGTTGCATATTTTGTTGCTAGATTTATAATCGGCGAATTTGGAATAGCAAATACTATTGCAAAGGTTGTTTACGAAAGTTTTATTACACTACCAATTATTTTAGCAGGTATAAGTGCAGCATTATTTTGGAATTTGTTTACATGGTGGTTTGGTATTCCGTCTTCGTCATCTCATGCTCTTATTGGTGGTTTTGCTGGTGCTGCTATCTGTGCGTCACAAGGTTTTTCAAGTATTCACTCCCAAACAATCCTATTGATAGTATCTTTTATTGTTATTGCTCCAACTATGGGTCTTGTAGTTTCATCATTAGTTACAATTTTAATCCAATGGATATTCAGAAAAACTGAAATTAAAAAAGCAAGATCAATTTTTAAATATTTACAATTAGGTTCTTCTGCTCTATTTAGTATTGGTCATGGACTAAACGATTCGCAAAAAGTGATGGGTATAATTGCCGTTGCTATGATTGCTGCTACTAAGAGCAATGATGGTATGCCTCACTGGCTTAGTATGAATGGTATGCACGAAATACACGACTGGGTTGCTATTGTATGTTTCTCCGCTATTTCACTAGGTACAATGTCTGGAGGCTGGAAAATTGTGAAAACAATGGGAAATAAAATTACAAAAATTACAACTCTTGAAGGAGTGTGTGCCGACACTGCCGGAGCGTTAACTTTATTTTTCACAGAAATTCTTAAAGTTCCTGTTAGCACAACTCATACAATTACAGGAGCAATTATGGGAGTCGGTGCAGCAAAAAGATTTTCGGCTGTCAGGTGGAAAGTCTCTTTAAGATTGATTTGGGCTTGGGTTTTAACTATACCGGTTAGCGCTAGCCTGGCTGCATTGTTTTATATTATTTTGGGCTGGTTCGGGATAAATTAATTTTTATTATGAAAACTTTAATTAAAAATGCTTTTATAATTAATGAAAATCAAACACAAATTGCTAGTTTGCTTATTGATGGAGAAAAAATTAAAAGTGTTTTTAAATCTCACGAAGTTCTCCCAGAGGCTAACTTAATTATTGAAGCTAAAGGTTTATATCTTCTGCCTGGAATTATCGATGACCAAGTACACTTTAGAGAACCAGGACTTACGCACAAAGCTGATATTCGTTCCGAATCAATGGCTGCTGCTGCTGGTGGTGTTACCTCCTTTATTGAAATGCCTAATACAAACCCTGCTACAATTAATAAACAATTATTACAAGAAAAATTTGATGTTGCTTCCGAAAATTCTTTTGTAAATTATTCTTTTATGTTGGGAGCAACAAATGACAATATTGAGGAAATAAAAAGTTTAAATGAAACTGAAGTCGCTGGCGTTAAAATGTTCTTAGGGTCTTCAACTGGTAATTTATTGGTTAACGATGATAAAGCCATTGAAGATATTTTAAGCTCGACAAATCTTGTTGTTGCTGCGCATTGTGAAGACGATGATATTATTAAAGACAATTTAACTTATTTTAAAGAAAAATTTGGCGACAATATTCCTGCAAAACATCACGCCGACATTCGTTCTGCCGAAGCATGTTTATCTTCTTCGTCAAAAGCTGTCAAAATAGCAAAAAAAACTGGTGGCAAACTTCATATCTTTCATCTTAGTACCGAAAAAGAAATTCAACTATTAAGCAGTAAACCTATTTCTGAAAAAAATATTAGCGCCGAAGTTTGCGTTCATCATCTTTGGTTTAATAACAAAGATTATGAAAAATTGGGTAATAAAATAAAATGGAATCCGTCGATTAAACAAGAGACTGACAGATTAGCCTTAATAAAAGCTCTTAATGATGGCAAAATTGATGTCGTTGCTACTGATCATGCTCCTCATTTATTAGAAGAAAAATTATTGCCTTACACTAAAGCCCCTTCGGGTGCTCCTATGGTTCAACACTCTCTTTTAGTGATGCTTGAGCTTGCTTTAAAAGGAAATTTTTCAAAAGAAAATGTGGTAAAATGGATGTGCCATAACCCTGCCAGCTTATTCAAAATTGTTGATAGAGGTTTTATTCGCGAAAACTATTTCGCTGATTTAGTTTTAATCGACCCAAATAAAATTACAAAAGTTGAAAAAGACAAGCTTTTTTATAAATGTAAATGGTCGCCATTAGAAGGTGAGGAGTTTAATCATTCTGTTATTACTACTTTTGTAAATGGACAAATTGTTTATAATAATGGCAAAATTACAGGCCTAAAATCTGCACAAAAACTAAAGTTTAAAATCTAAAAAATGAAATATTATCTTTTATTTTTATTTGTCGGACTATTTTTAGGTTCTTATTCCCAACAAAATAATATAATTTATGATGAGTTAAAATCTCAAAATATTTTATATGGACAGTGCACGCCTGAAATTTTAAGAACAGGAGAATTTCAAACCTGGTTTATCCCTGAATATGAGTCTTATATTGTGAATAATAAGCTATTTGAGGAAGCTTTTGTTCAAAAATTTGATTCGATATATGTTATCTCTGCTACTTGGTGTGGAGACACAAAACGCGAACTTCCCAGATTTATAAAAATTATGGATCAAGATTATTTTCAGGGAATAAATATTAAATATTTTTTTGTTGACGGAAATAAAAAATCAAATCTAATTGATACTGAAGCTCTTTATATTCAATTTGTACCAACGTTTATTTTTTATTTTAAAGGAAATGAACTCTGTAGAATAGTCGAAGAACCTATTAAGAGTTTAGAAGAAGATATTATGGACTTATTGCTAAGAATACAAGATTAATTTCCTTTTACATATTGGGTTATTTTGTGAAATAATGCTTTAGCTAAGTTTTGTTTAGATATAAATTTGCTTTTTTAAAACTTATATTTTACTAACTAATTTTATGTTTAATTATAAAATTAATATTTAT
>CAYRQZ010000021.1:0-33973 GCA_964426585.1 uncultured Bacteroidales bacterium
TTTTTTATTCCCTCCAAAACTTTTTTTACTTTTTTTTTAAATATTTTTCAACCCTCATGTAAACATGTTGTAAGACAAGGTTTTAAACACAAAATTATTTTTTAATTAAGTTTAAAAAACTTTAAAAAAATTAGATTATTAAGGAATTTTTCTTATTTTTACCTCTTAAATTTTTTAAAAGTGAGTAAAAAAGTTGACAAAATTACAACTTCTAAAAACCTAAATACAATTAAGGTTTCTTTATTAATATTAATGGTATCATTTTTATTATACGGACTATCTATTAATAATAATTACAATATTGACGATGACTATGTTACTGAAAATCACCAACTTGTGCAAAAAGGTATAAAAGGTATTCCAGAAATTTTCTCAACAAGATATAATACTAAAGACGAACAGTATTTTGGTTACAGACCTTTAACTATCGCAATTTTTGCCGTTGAATACGAATTTTTTGGTAATAATCCTCATTCTGCTCACTTTTTTAATATTATTTATTATGCAATAGCTTGTATTTTGCTGTTTAAATTTCTGATTTTAATATTAAAAGATAAATATCCCGAAAATTATATGCTAATATCTATAATAATTAGCTTAATTTTTGCAAGTCATGCTATTCATTCCGAAGCAGTGCTTAGTTTAAAGAATAGAGAAGAAATTTTAAGTTTTATTTTTGCAATATTGGCTACAATGTTTGCTTTCAATTATTATTCCGAAAAAAAAATATTAGATATAGTACTTTCAATTTTTCTGTTAATTTTAGCCTTTCTAACTAAAGAATCTACGGTTATTTTTATAATTCTTATTCCATTTACATTGGTTTTCTTTAAGACAGACTTAAAAATTTTACCAAACTTAAAGCTCCCAAAATTTTCACATAATAAAACATTTAATAATTTAATAATTATAATTTTTTCTACATTAATTTTATTATTAATACTTTGTAAGCAAGAATTTAGATTAGGTTTTGGTCATTATTTACATTTACATAACACAGGTTTTCATTTTAAGACTGGGATAATTTGGCTTGTATTCTTTTTTTTGGTTTTTACGCTAATAATATTAAATCACAAAACTTTGTTAAAATTAAGTCTTAAAAACATTATTCTTTTGTCTATTTTTATAATTTTCTTCGGCTTATCAAAGTTTGGGAAAATTCAATTTTTTGGTCTGTTAAGCATGTTTACAATGTTTTATTTTTTAAACCTTCAAAATAACAACACAGAAAATCTTAAAAAATTAAAACTCATCGATACATCTTCTAAGAAATTTATTATTCCTATTTTCATCTTTACTATTCTTGCCGGGTTGATAATATTTATTACATATTATATTCCAAAACAATCTTTACCAGAGGTAAATGCACCTGTTTTTAAATGGCAAAATCCCATATTTGGTTATGGAGCAAACTTTTTCGATAAAGTAGCATTAGCTCTTTATAGTTTAATTTATTATTTTAAATTATTAATAATCCCTTATCCTTTACGTTATTACTATGGTTATAAAATGATTCCCGAAGTAACCATAGTAAATCCGATAGTTTTATTCTCATTAATTTTAAATTTAGTTCTTTTATTTTGGTCTTTAAGAAATTTCAATAATCGTAAACTTATATCATTTGGCTATTTATTTTTATTTATCTCTATTTTTCCCGTTTCAAATACATTTTTTCCATTAACAGGAATTATTGCTGAACGCTTATTATTCACTCCAAGTCTAGGCTTTGCAATAATCATAAGCTGTTTAATTTTTAAAATTGCTAAACTAGATTTGCAAAAGCATGTAAATAAAGCTAGTCGAAATGTAATAATTGCATTAACTTTAATTATAGTTTTACCTAATTCAATTTTAAGTATTTCAAGAAATAAAGATTGGAAAGACAGAAAAACTTTATTTGCTCACGATATTAAATATTTAGAAAATTCGGCCAAAGCAAATAATACTTACGCAAATTATCTAATTGGAGAAGTATATACAGCAATAAAAAATAATCAGCCCATTTCAAATTATAAAACTCAAGTTGAAACAGCAATTTATTATTTTCAACACGCCATTGATATTGATTCTACTTACTCAAACCCATGGCACAATCTGGCTTATATTAATATGGTATTATATAAAAATTTTAAAGATGCAGAATATCAATTTACGAAATCAATTCAATGCGACCCGACAGTTGCGGCTGTATATTTAAATCGTGGTACAGTAAATTACCATCTTGGAAATTATGAACAAAGTATATTAGATATAACTGAGTATTTAACAAAATTTCATAATTATAAAAACAAAGAACTAGACAAAGCTTATCTTTTTAGAGCCAAATCATATTTTGAACTTAAAGACACTGTAAATAGTACAAAAGATTATAAAACTGCTTTAGAAAATTTAAAGCATGAAAATATTACAGCAGCAGTATTAGATGATATTACAAATTATTTTGTTAGCATTAAAGATTATAAACACGCTATTAATGCCGTTGATATTAAAATTAACTTACAACCAAATGTTGACGTACATTATGTGGATAAAGGTAATTATTGTTTGCTAAATGGTGATACAATAAAGGCTATTGAAAATTGGGAACTTGCTTTTGAAAAATATAAAGGCAATTTTAATATTGCTATGACATTAAGTTCATATTTTAAAGAAAACAATCAGCCCGAAAAAGCAGAATATTATTACTCAGAAGCAATAAAGTTTCGCAAAAATAAACCGTGAGAAGAAATAAAGTAATTCATTTTCGTTTTTCAGTCAATGGCAAATTCGACTTTTTGACTAACTTAAAGTACTGAACTTTTTTAATGGTGTTTTTTCTCAGTATTTACTGAACTAAAAACAAAACCTTTATCATAAAAAATGTCTTTTACACCAAATTCTACCTCTTAACAAAAACTTAACCGAAATAATTCTGAACACTACAAAATAATTGTTATATAAATTTTTAATTATATCAACTGCAACCTAGCTAATGCCTCATCTTCTCTACTTCTCATAATTCTTATTTCATCTTCGAGATCGTCATTATAGCCACATAAATGCAAAATACCGTGAACGATAACTCTATAAATTTCAGATTCGCCTGTGCTTAAAATAACCGAATTTTCTTGAACTCTATCTAAACTAATATACAAATCGCCCGAAATAACTTTATCCTCGCAATAATTAAAAGTGATTATATCGGTGTAATAATTATGCTCTAAATAATTAATATTCATATTTAATAAATATTCATCAGAACAAAAAATATAATTAATATCACCGAGTTTGCAAGCTTCAATTTCAATTTCAGAAACTAACCAATTTTTAATACTTCTATATTTCAAAGATGGTTTTTCAACATCTTCGCTAAAAAAATTAATAGCCATAATTATTCTTGATTTAGTTTTTTTAAGTATTCTTTGTACTTGTCGTTATAAAAAGTTTTTAATTTTAAATTAGACTTCTGCAAAAGCTCATTAAACCTGATTTCTTTTTCTTTTTCTTTGAAAACTTTATCGGGATTGCTAAGTTTATAGTCTTTAGCCTCATTTGATTTTCTTTTTTTATCGATTTCTCTTTCCCTTTCACTATTTTCCGCTTGCAAAAGTCTTGTTATAATTTGTTCGTTCCTATTAATAGTTGTAGGAGTAATATTGTTATTAATAATATCTGACAAGTTTTGTTCCATCATTCTATTAATATCTTGTAAAATTTTAGCAGATTCTGGGCTAAGACCGCTGTTCATCATTTCGTTCATCATTTGCTGCATCATTTCTTGTTGCATTAGCATTTTAGCAAGCTGTTCGCTTTGTTTTTGCCCGCCTTGCTTACCGCCTTGTTTCATCATATCAATCATGTCTTGCATTTGTTGTTTTATGCCTTGTTGCAAATCTCGCATTTTTCCTTTTGGACTTCCTTCGCCTTGATTTTTGCAATTCTGGCACTGCCCTTCACCACTTTTCGAATTTGCCATTTGATTTTGCATTTGCTCCATCATCTCTAAAAGTAAAAGAGCTAAATTATTTGCCGAAGTCATTACTAGTTGCTGCGAAGATTCTACTAAATAGCGTCTATTTTCCCCTATTTCATCCATTATAGTGCTTAAGTTATTGTAAATTATTTTAATCTCTTTATCAACAATAGGTCCGAGTTCAGGTATTCTACCAGACATTGCATTTAAAGAATCTTTGATAATGTTAAAATTGTCGCCGATATTTTTTTGTTTTAATATAAACTCTTTAAATCTTGGGTCGCGGGGGCTTAAAGGTTTTAATTCGACTAAAATCTCTTCTTGTTCAAAAGAAAAAGTAATTAAATTTTCTAATACTTGACGAATATCTTCAATATTTTCTGACATTTCTTGCTCCTCTTGTTCTTGCATATCGCTTTGAATTTTTTCGGAAAGTTCTTTCATATTTTCCGAATTTTTCTTTTGTGAATTTGACGCCTTAGAAGATTTTCCGTCATTAATCTCCCCTTCGGTTTGTTCAAATAAATCAGAGATTTCTTGCATCTCTTGTTCGTAAGAGTCTAAATTTAAAGGTTCTTTGAGTTCGGAGTTTTTCTTTAAAGTTTCTTGATAATCTTGTTTAATTTTTTCGAAAGTTTTTTCCTGTTCTTGTTGTTTTTTTGAAATATCGTTAGTGTCGGCTTTTTTATCTTTTGTTTGTTCCGAAAGTTTTTCATGCTCGGCGGCTAGTTCGTCTAATTGCGAAATAGTATTTTTTAATCTTTCTTCTATTTCCGTTTTTTTAAGAAGTTCCAAAGTATTATCCATTTGTTTTTCCAATTCTTTAGAATCAAATTTTAACTGTTCGGCTATCTTAAAAAACTCGTCTTTATTAAAATCTTCCATCATTTTTTGGAGTTCTTCCATCATTTTCTTCATCTCTTCGTCCATTAACGAATCGAAAAGCTCGTTAATTTCTTGTTGTTTTTTGAGCAAATCTTCATTTTTTGAAAATTGGTCTTTATATTGTTGCATTTGATTTTGTTCGTTTTTAATATCATTCATCATATTTTCTAAGCGACTTTGATTTTCGGTAATTTGCTGAAGCATTTGATTGCGTTCATAAGGAGTTAACTGTTCGCTTAGCAATTTTTTTTGAAGTTCTTCGATATCTTTTCGTAGTTGTGAACTTATATTTTTAGCCTCATCAATTTTTGATTCAGTGTCTTTATTTGTTTTGGAAGTCATCTGTTGCAAATCCTCAGCACTCGGTATAACGAACTCCATTTTTTGGGTCCTTGAACGTTTTACACCATTTACACCGTCATTGTCGCCAACTTCAAAATAATATGAAATAATTCGCCCCTTTACATTAATTTCGGAAAAGTCGAAAGCAAAATAAAAATCTTGAGAGCTGATTGATTTAGAAAATGGAATATTAATTTTTATCAAACTATCGCTTTTTTCGCCAGGAACACAGTTAAATGTTAGGCTAGAAAAGCCGTAATCATCATCAATAAATCCATTAAAATATACAATAGTTAAGTTAGACGAATCGACAATATTTTTAACATTAATGCTCGGATATAAATCAGGGATAACATTTAATTGATAATTCACTCCTGTATTTTCTTTGAAATAGTCATTTATTAATACAATTGAGTACATTCCTGTTTTCAAGATTCTTCGTTTTACAAAATAAGTTTCATTTGTTTTTTCTGCTTTAATTGTGAGAGTATCAAAAATCATAAATAAAGATGATAAATTTGAAGTATTAAAGTTCCAAGTAACTTCCGAACCAACAGGAATGGTAAAATCTCCTGAATTATTATATCTTTTTTCTTCTATATTAGTATAAGCAGGTGCTTTAACAATAGCTTTAAAATCAATTATTATTGGTGCGGGTAAAACTTTAATTTCGAATTGTTGCGAAACTACCTCAAGAGCAGTTAAATTAAACTTAATATCATTATTTAGATTTTTAAATTTATAAATAAATACTCCTTGGGACTCTTTTTCCATATAAAAATTATTCCCTGCATAGTTTAAAAGTACTTGCTCGGGCGAATATTGCCCTTTTGCACTAATTTTCAACTCAAAATCTTTACCTTTTTTCACTAATAAACTATCGTTTAGCACTTTAAAACTAAAAGGAGGAGGCGGAATAAATTGTTTTTCAAAATTTATAATTCTTTCGGTAGCCTCGCTAAACATATTGGGCCAAATAATAAAAAATATTAAAGTTAGGACGCTTATGGGTATAAAATATTTTAAGTATCTTAAATTAGTTTTAAAATTTACAGCAGCTAAAAAAGGAATTGGTTTTAAACTTTCGGTTCGTTGGTTTATACTAGCTATTAAAACATCTTGAAACTCTTTGTTCGACTCTAATAATTCTTTTAATTCTAAGGTATTTTGTAGCTTATCGGCAACTTCTGGAAAATGATTTCCAATTATAACACTTGCTTCTCTAAAGTCAATAATTTTACCAATTTTTAAGAGATTTAAAACTGGAATAATTATCATTTTTATAAGAACAAAAATAAATAATAGACTAGTAATAATAAATAAAGCTGTTCTAAAATTGCTTGAAAACCTACCTAAATATTCAGCTATAACAATTATTAAATACCAAGAAAGGTAAATACTAAAAGATAAGATAATTCCTTTAAGAATTTTATTAAAATAATACTTTTTTATAAAAGCATTAATCTTATCTATTAATATATTAAAATTATCATTCATATTATTTAGCTAACCATAAAGCAGGGTTAACAACATCGCTGGCTTTCCATATTTCTAAATGTAGAACAGTTTTATTATCGTTTTGGTTTGTATGTACTTTTCCGATAACTTGTTTTGTTAGAACTTTTTCGCCACGAGTTACAACAATATTATCTAAATTAGTATAAACTGTCATATATTCACCATGTCCAATAATAACAGCATTAACAGCGCCGGGTAATTGTAAAACTTTTTTTACTTCGCCTTCAAAAATAGCGCGCGCCGAAGCACCGACAGTAGTAGAAATATCAACTCCTTTATTTTCTAAAACAACACTTGGATAAACCGGGTGGTTTTTCTTCCCAAAACCATCAACAATGACACCTCTTTCGACTGGCCAAGGCAGTTTTCCTTTATTATTCGCAAAATTTGTACTAACAATTTTTTCGGCAGGAGTAAGCTCGTATTTTCCTGTTGTTACATTTGTGTTCTTTTTAGCTTCTTCGCGAATAATATTTTCTATCTCTTTTTGAATTTGTGCCATTTGCTTTTGTTGGTCTGCTAACTTCTTTTTTAATTCAGTTTCCTGAGATTTTAACTGATTAATAGTTTTTTCTTGCTTTTTTTGGTCATTAACTAATTTCTTTTCTTCACCTTTTTGTTCATCTAATAATTTAATATTATCTTTTTTTAGTGAATTAAGTTTTTGAATTTGAATTTTTAAGATTTCATTTATTGAATTAATTGCCTTAAACTGCCTTTCTCTAAATTTAGCGATTTGTTGCATATATTTTAATCTTAAATATGATTGATTAAAATCTTTGGAAGAAAGAATAAACATAATAGTATTGTATTTATTAGAATTTTTCCAAGCTAGTTTAACCATGCGAGCATAATCTAATTTTAGCTTTTCTAAATCTTCTTGCATTATACTAATAATCAGTTCAATATCTTTAATTTTTTGACTAGTAAAGCTAAGCTCACTATTTATATCATTAATAATTGACTTTCTGGCTTCAATGTTTTTATTTATTAATAATAAATCATTATAAGAAGTTTTTTGATTATCTTTTGTTTGTTGCAATAACTTATTTGTGTAATTTATTTCGTCTTGGGTTTTATTTTTCTTTTTTTCCAAATCTTTTTTTGTTTGCGAAAAAACAGCATTAACACACAAAATAAGAACACTAATTATCAATATTTTCTTCAATATATTCATTCTAATTTTAGTTCGTTATACTTATTTGTAATTTTAAATGGGAAGCTCATATCTGCACTATTAACACCAACAGATTCAATACTTAAATTAAGCTTAACATAAAAATTAATAGCCTCATATTCTAGGTCTATTTTATGTGGGAAAAATTGGTTGTTCTCCAAAACTTGGTTGTCATAATTAATTATTAATCGTTGTTGTTGAATATAGTTTTCTAAATACATTTGCTTAACTCTATATAAAGCGGGCATAACTCTCACCGTTTGGTATAAATAGTCCTCAAATTCATTTTTGTGCCAAAATCTCACAATACTATCTTGAGTTTCTTTCTCCAATTTTTTTTCAATCCGCTCAGGCCCTTTTTCATCGACAAAAAAACGGTAATATTTTCGTTTCGAAATAGACGACATACAATGATAAATACTGTCATCACAAAGTTTAAAGTTTGAAATTGTTTTGGCGGTATCAGAACTAGGTGGATAAAAAAAGAAATTATTCGTTAAAATAGCTTCAATTGTATTATAATCGATATCTAATTCAAACTTTTTTTGAAGAAAGGAAAAATCGCCTAAATAATAAGTATTATCGAGTCTATTTAAAAATTTTACACTATCTTTACTTAAAATAACCCTAATTCCTTCTATATTAAACGACCTCAAACTTAACCAAATAATACTATCATGTTTAATTCTAATTAATCCACTGAAAGATTCGGTGTTTTGTCCAAAATTTACTTCTGCTGAAAATTTTAAGCTAAGGTTCTCAAACTCAAAAGCATTGTTTTCAATGTTACGATATAATTTTTGAGGTCTAATATTTTCAGTTTTTCCACTAACGACATATCTAACTTTACAGGAAACAAAAACTGCAAACAATAAAAATAGAATTAGGATATTTCTTTTTTTTAACACTATTTAATCTCTTTATTTTTTTCTATTTTTTCTTTCAAATCCTCACTATTTGCACCGTTTCTAAGTGCTTCTTCCCAAAATTCTAAAGCCTGGGTTTTATCCCCAAGTTTAAATAAAATATCGCCTTTATGTTCTAAAAAATTAATATTTTTTGAGTCTTGTAAAAGTGCCTTATTTATAAAATTTAAAGCCTCATCATACTTCTTATTTTCATATAAAACCCAAGCATGAGTATCAATATAACTAGGTCTATTAGGTTCTAAATTCATTAATCTTGTGCTCATTTCTAAAGCTCTATTAAGATTTTCTTTTCGTAAAGCCAAAAAATAAGCATAATTGTTCAAAGCCTGAGAATTATCTGCATCTTTATAAAGAATTAATTCAAAAACAGAGTCAGATTTATGATAATCTTTAATTTTATAATAAGCATCGGCTTGCATAGACAAAAACTCTATTAATAATTCTTGATCTTTTTCAAGATAAGGCGCCGAAAAATCAACTGCTTTGATAAGTTCGAGATAATTTGAAGTTGCATAAGACGAAATTACAAAATATTGATAAAATTCTAATACTAATGGGAAAAGCTCAATTGCCTCTTTACTTCGTTTATACAAACTTTGCATATCTTGCAAGCCTAAGTCAATGCTTAAAGCCTGTCGCCATAATTCAAACTTCTCTTTATCTCTTTCTAAAATATAATCATATTCTTTTTGTGCCCCTACAAGGTTATTAGTAAAAATCATATAGTCAGATTTTAAAACTCTAATCATAACTTCGTTAGGATATTGTTCAATTAAACTGTTTAATAATTTTTCTAACTTTTTATTTACATTTTCATTAGCTTGCATTTTCTCTAACAAAGAAAGTAACATGCTTACCTTAATATTCAAATCAACATCTTCTGCAACAATTCCTTTTTCTAAAAGATTTAATGATTGATTATAATTTCCTATATTTTTGTAAAAATCAGCCATTGAAAAATAAAGAATCCCCTCGCTAAGTTCGGAATTTAAAAGCATATCATAAATTTGTTCGGCTTCTTTAAACTTACCAATACTAATATAAGTTTCGGCAAGCATGGTTTTATATTTTAAGTTTTCGGGATAGGCTTCACTCAAATTTTTAACCTCAACTAAAGCTTTCTCGTTTTCACCATTTTCTAAATAAATCTGCTCTTTTTCTAAAGAAATCATGCTATTAATCCCAAAAACTAACTCGGCTTTGTCAAGAGTTTTAATAGCTTCTGAATATTTTTTTTGCGATTTGTATATATCTGAAATTTCAAAATAATATAAAAGATTAGCCGGTTGAGTTTTTATTAATTCTTCAAAAGTTTTTATAGACTCAGCCAACATATTATTGTTTTGATAAACAATAGCCAACAAATATAAGTAGTATTTATTTTGAAATTTATCAAATTTAACTGCATTTTTTGCATAAGCTAGGGCTGAAGAGTAATCTCTTGCTAAATTTAATATCCCAGCAATTTCATAATATGTTGAAGCGTCTTCATTGTTTTGCTTAAGTGCTTGACCGTAAAGTTGCAGGGCGTCAGAATAATTACCTAATATTTTTTGCTTATTTGCCTCTAAAAAGAAATAATTGAAATTAAAGTTTTGAATACGTGGGTCGGCTTTAAGATTTTCCTTTTTCTTTAAAATAGAACAAGAAAAAAAACTTAATAATAAGACAACAAACAAAAAATATTTGGGTATTCTGATTCTCATATTTAAAATATTTTAATTCTCTTTAAGAACCATATCAATAGTAATAGCACTTGCAAGAACAGCGATTCTTTTTTCTAAAGGTAAATTAAAATCTATTAAATTAACATTGTATTTATCGGCAGTAGTGAAAAATTCTTTTGCTACTCCTGCCCATTTTTTTGTAATTATACCTATCTTTTGTCCATTTGTGTCGGTAATATCAAAATTCCAGGCTTTCCAATCTCCTTTAATCTCTGCTATTAAATTATCATTATTATCAAAAATTTGAAATTTTGGTTTAAGAAAGTGCATCTTTTGCTTTATTTTGCCTAAAACTTCGTCTTGTGGTCCATTTATAGAGATTTTCGATAAGAAAAAAGTCCAGTTTCTTGATATTGAGGCTTCTTTCGCTCCGGAAGAATTTAAAATATCCAAACGGAAAGGCATAGAAGCTTTGTTAATAAAAAGTCTTAAAAACTTTTGACCTCCCGAAAGTTTTTGTTTAATTACTCCTATTTGTTCTGCGTGCTCATTAAATACTTTGTATTCATTAGCAAATTTCAAAAAGTTAACTTTTTCGTCAATAAAAAAGTTTGTGGTGTCAAAAAATCCCATAATTATAAAATACAAAGTTAATATTTACTTTACTCCTGTATGTCCAAAACCGCCTGCTCCACGTTCTGTTTCCATAAGTTCTTCAACTTCTATCCATTCAGCTTGCTCATGCTTTGCGATTACCATTTGGCAAATTCTTTCGCCATTTTCAACAACAAATTCTTTATCAGAAAGGTTCACCAAAACAACACCTATTTCACCACGATAATCGGCGTCAATGGTGCCAGGCGTGTTTAAAACACTTATACCATGTTTTAAAGCTAAGCCACTACGAGGGCGAATTTGTGCTTCAAATCCAACAGGCAACTCAATAAATAAACCTGTAGGAATAAGTTTTCTTTCTAATGGTTTTAAAACTATAGAGTGGTCTAAATTAGCCCTTAAGTCTAAACCTGCCGAAAATTCAGTACTATACTGCGGCAATTGATGTTTTGACTTGTTCACAATTTTAACATTCATTTTTCTTAATATATTATATGTAAAAACTTACAAAAATAATACAATTTTGAAAAAAGGAAAATTAAAAATTTCAATTACAAAATCAAATGTTATTAAAAAAAACAATTTAGATAATGTTACCTATCTTTTTATTGTGAACGTGTTAAATATTATATTACAATTCCCAGGCTAAAGCACTCGCTCCTAAAATAGCAGCATCAGCTTCTTTAAGTTCTGAAAAAAGTACTTTTACTTTATTTTTCCATAAAACCAACAAGTTTTTTTCCATGTGTTCAACTACGGGTTTTAAAATAAAGTCTCCAGCTTTAGCTAATCCGCCAAATAAAATAATAGCTTCGGGTGCACTAAAAGCAACAAAATCAGAAAGAGCTTCGCCGAGAATTTTACCCGTAAATTCAAAAATTTCTAAAGCTAACTTATCTCCATGTACAGCTGCTTCGTAAACATCTTTAGAGCTAATTTCTTCGGGCGGTATATTTCTTAATAAACTGTCGTCTTTTCTAGTTTCAATAAATTCGCGTGCTGTACGAGCAACGCCATTTGCTGAGGTGTAAGTTTCTAAACAACCTGTACGCCCACAACCGCATTGGCGACCATTATTTCGTACCGAACATGTATGCCCTAATTCACCAGCAAAACCATCATGTCCATAAACAAGTTTTCCGTCAATAACAATTCCACTCCCAACACCAGTACCTAAAGTAATTAAAATAAAATTTTTCTTGCCACGAGCTGCTCCATAAGCCATCTCGCCAATAGCAGCAGCATTTGCATCGTTTGTAACAGCAGTTGGTATTTCAAATTTTTGACTAATAAGTTTTGAAAGCGGAATAACACCTTTCCAAATTAAATTTGGAGCAAACTCAATATTACCTGTATAATAATTACCATTTGGAGCACCAACACCTATACCTTTTATTTTTTCTAAACCTCCAAGAGTGTTCGCTAATTTTACAAGTTCTTCATATAAGTCTGCAATATACAAGTTAATATCTTGGTGAGTGGAAGTTTTTATTGCTGATTTTGCAAGCACATTTCCACGTGCATCAACAATTCCAAAAACTGTGTTAGTGCCACCAATATCAATTCCTACAACATAAGATTTATTCATGTTTATAAATTTTTATTTATTTTACAGATATTTCTTTTTTTACACCCTTACTACCAATCAAAGCATAGAATAATAAATAAACAAATCCAGCAATGATAACCCAATAGCTAATTTGATATCCTGCTAAATCGGCAACCCAACCTTGTATTGCAGGAATAATTCCGCCACCGCAAACCAAGGTCATAAAAATTCCAGAAGCTACTTGTAAATATTTTCCTAGTCCTTCAACGGCAAGATTAAAAATACCGCCCCACATAATTGAGGTACAAAGGCCTATTAACACAAAAAACATTGCATTAATTGGAACATTAGCCAAGCCAAAAGATAAACCTCCAATATCGGAACGTTGAATTACAGGCAAAGCAACTTTTATTTCCGGCGACATAAACACACCTAAAAACAATAATATCAAACCTAAACTTGAGGCAAAAGTCAACATAGCTCTACTAGAAATTTTACTGCCTAAAGCAGCTCCTAACAATCTGCCGATAAGCATTAAAAACCAATAAGTACCTACAACAAAACCTGCTATTGTTTTTCCTACTTCTAAACCTTCGGCAGTATTTGCATCAGAAAGCCACAAGTTTAATGTGCCAGGAATACCAACTTCTACACCTACATAAACAAAAATTCCTATTGCTCCTAAAACAAAATGCCTGAATTTTAAAGCTCCTTTTAATAATCCGCCCATCGGCTCGGTAATTTTTTCTGCATTAGGTTCCGGAATAGAAACCAATAATAAAACAAGAAAAACCAAAGCAAAAACACCCATGGCAATATATAAAACAGGAAAAACATCGGTAATTTGTGCTTTTACTGTTGCTCCAATTAAAATTCCAACAAAAGTAGGAGTAAAAGTAGCCATTAAAGAATTAAAAGAACCACCAAGTTGAATTAGTTGATTCCCTTTATTTCCTCCTCCACCAAGTGTATTTAACATTGGGTTTACAACCATATTTAATAAACACATTGAAAATCCTGCAATAAAAGCTCCTAGCAAATAAACAGCAAAAGCAGAATTAGCTCCAACATGACCAGAAAAATATTGTATTGCAACCCCAATAAAACCAACTCCTACTGCAATTAAAGCTGTTTTTTTATAACCGTAGCGTTGTAATATAAATCCACCGGGAATACCCATTACTGCATAAGCAATAAAGTTTGCGGCATTACCCAAAAGCCCGAGAAAGTTAGAAACTCCAAATTGGTCTTTAAGAACTAAACCCATTGGTGCTGCAAGATTAGTAACAAATGATATCATACCAAAAAGCATAATCATCATTATAATTGCCACTGCATTAGATTTGTGTTTTGTCTGAGTGTTCATTTTGAAAAGTTTAAAAATTTAAAATAATTAAATAGTTTTTTTGACAAAGGTAAAATAAAAATTAAAATACAAATTATTTTAATCTGCTAATTTATTTGTTGAAAGAATGAGAGGATTTCAATGTATTTAGTCTTAGGAACAGTTGTGAGACTAATTGATTTTATTGGAGAAATAAATTTTTGATTTTTGAAATTATCAAGGCAATTTATATCTTTGTTACCCGAAAAAAATAATAAAAATATGGTAAGAGTACGTTTTGCACCAAGTCCAACAGGACCTTTACATATAGGCGGAGTAAGAACAGCTTTATTTAATTATTTGTTCGCAAAATCACATAATGGAACAATGATTTTACGAATAGAAGATACTGACCAAACACGTTTTGTTGAAGCTGCCGAAGAATATATTATAGATTCACTTGCTTGGTGCGGAATTAAATTCGACGAAGGAATAAAAGAAGGTGGAAATTTTGGTCCCTATCGCCAAAGTGATAGAAAAAATATTTATGAAAAATATGTCAAAACATTAATTGAAAACCATAGTGTTTATATGGCTTTTGACAGTCCCGAAGAACTTGATAAACTACGCACCGATGCCGAATTATTAGGAAAAACATTTGTATATAATTACGAAACTAGAAAAAATCTTAAAAATAGTTTAGCTCTTAGCAAAACCGAAATTGATAGCCTTTTAGTAAATAATACGCCTTATGTTTTGCGTTTTAAAATGCCCGAAAACCATATTGTAGAACTACATGACGAAATTCGTGGAGATATAAAATTTAACACTAACGAATTAGACGACAAAGTGTTAATGAAAACTGACGGCTTACCAACTTACCATTTAGCAAATATTGTTGACGACCATTTAATGGAAATTACTCATGTTATCCGTGGCGAAGAATGGTTGCCTTCTTTGCCTTTGCATCATTTGCTTTACAAAGCTTTTGACTGGACAGCTCCTAAATTTGCTCATCTCCCATTAATTTTAAAACCTAGTGGAAAAGGAAAATTAAGCAAAAGAGATGGCGACCAGTTAGGTTTTCCTGTATTTCCAATCGAATGGAAATCCGACGAAAATAGTTTTAGAGCTTATCGAGAAGACGGATATTTCCCTCAAGCTTTTATAAATATGCTTGCGCTTTTGGGTTGGAACCCAGGCACAGAACAAGAAATTTTTAGTATGGACGAATTAATCCATGCTTTTTCTTTGGATAGAGTCGGAAAATCTGGAAGCCGCTTCGACCCCGACAAAACAAAATGGTTTAATCATCAATATTTAATAAAACATTCTGGCGAAGAAATTGCAGAACTTTTTAAACCAATTTTAGATTCAAAAAATGTAAATTACCAAAATTTACCTCTTGCAAAAATTTGTGAAATGCTTAAAGAAAGAGTAAATTTTGTTTACGAATTATGGAATGAATCGCACTTCTTTTTTGAAAGCCCAAAAAATTATGACGAAAAATTTCTTAAAAAATCATACAAAGAAGATAGTTCTAAATTATTAATTAAATTAATTGATTTAATTAAAACTCAAGAAATTTTTAAATCTGCTGAAATTGAAAACTCTGTAAAATCATGGTTAGAAGCTTCTGAAATTGGCTTTGGCAAGTTAATGTCGCCTTTTAGATTGGCTTTAGTTGGCGAAGGTAAAGGACCTCATGTTTTTGATATTGTTGAAATTATTGGTAAGCAAGAAACAATAAAAAGAATACAAGCACTGATAGATTTTGTTGAAATAAAATAAATATTTTAACAACTAACTTGACAAGGTTTTCTAATAATTGTATTCTCATAAATTAAGCTTTTTAATTTTACTAAATTTTTTATTTTTCATACAAAATTTATATTTTTGGAACAAATATTAAAATTGTTATGCAAAAGTTGATTTTTGGTGTTTTTCTATTTGTTGGGATTTCTTTAAATCTTTTTGCACAGCAGATTTCTGTAGTTTCTTTCGAAAGATTAGACAATGACCTTGATGCACGAGTACATTATCCTGTTAAAGACCAAAACGGAGATGTTTGTGCATTAATAAAAATAGAAACCACACAAACAGGTTTTGCCTTTGAGGGCGGATCTCTTGGAATTACTAAAATCGAGCGTAAAACAGGAGAATATTGGGTTTATATTCCTTGGGGGTCTATACGGATGACAATTAAACACGACCAATTAGGGGTTTTAAGAGATTACGCTTTCTCTGAAAAAATTGAAAAAGCCACGGTATATGTTATGAAACTGAGTACAGGAAAAGTTACCACCATAGTTGAAGAACCCGAAATACAAACACAATGGGTTTTAATTTTGTCTGATTTTGAAGGTGCACAGGTATATATTGATGAAAAACCGGTCGGGAATATTCCTTTTACAGGTGAGTTTAGCCTAGGGCAGCATACTTATCGCGTGGTATTACCAATGTATCATCCTGATGCCGGCATGTTTACTTTAGACGGAAGTAAAGATAAAATTACAATTAATGCAGTTTTACGCCCTAATTTTGGTAGTATTAGCGTAAATTCCACACCCGAAACCGGTGCCGATGTTTTACTCGACGGCAAGCCAACAGGAAAGAAAACTCCCTGTACTTTCACAGAAATTTCTAGCAAAAAACATAGAATTACTGTTCAAAAAGATATGTTTTACGATGCTTGGCAAGAAGTAAATGTAGAAGATGAAAAAACGATTACAGCCACACTTAGCATGAATCCTGCTTATGGCGAAATTGAAATAAGTACTAATCCTTTTTCCGATATTTATATTAATGGTAGCAAAATTGGCTCAGGCACTTACTCGTTAAGAAAACCTTCTGGCTTTTACACTATAGAAGCCAGAAAAGATAAACATACGCCTGATAGCAAAAAAATTGAAGTTAGCGACGGGCAAACTATACCCGTTATGCTCTCACCCGTTCCGCAGCATGGGGTTTTAAAAGTAAATAGCTCGCCTCCGCAGGCAGATATTTATATTAATGGCGAAAAAAACGGCACAACACCAACTACTATTCGTCAGTTGCTTGTAGGTGATTATAATTTAGAACTAAAACTACACGGATATTGTAATCATTCTTCTACATTTACTATTAAGCACAACGAAACCACTGAAATAAATCCAAATTTGCAAATGGGAAAAGAAATTAGCATTAATTCTTCGCCTTCAGGGGTTTTGTTAGAAATAGATTCGGAATTTGCGGGACGAACTCCGTATATAGGATATTTAAATTTGGGTAAACATCAGATTAAACTTATTAATAATACTAGAACACTTAATGAAACAATAGAAATAAGCGAAAATGGAAAATCTAGCTGGAGTTTTAATGTAAACGAGATTAATGAAAAACCTGCAACAAAACTTGAAGACGTTGCATTAACTACAACTAAAACTACAACACAGTCAAAACAAACACCTACACCAAAGACTAAATATAAAAAAAAGAGAACTCCGGTAAAAAATTTTATAAATCATTTTGCAGGCAACGAAGATCGCCACGAAATGTTTAGTGGTTTTCATTTGCGGGGAGGAGTTAGTGTAACCGATATAACTAAATATGACAATATTTTAAGTCCCGATTATTCTTTGGGAGTATTTTATAATAATTCTAAGTATTTCCCAATAGAACTTGACCTAGGCATTGATTTTGGAGAAGACTATTTCTCAACTTTTAATATCGGACTAAACTCTTGTTATTTTATTACAAAAAGATTTAGTTTTGACTATGGAATAGGATATCAAATTAGTAATTTAGCATCAAAAAATAATAATTATTTTTATAAACTTGGTTGTTCAATTATGATAGATGCAAACGCGTTTGGAGGATTTAAATATTCCTATATACGTAGTTTTAACGATACTTATCCAATTGCAACTCATAATATTTCTTATGTTTTTGGACAAACCCCAACACTTACAATATTATCTGCGTTATTAATAGCTGCTTTAGCTGCGTTTTAGCTGCCTAAATAAAATATTTTTAGAAAATACTTTTTAATCAAAATTTTATATATAATTTTAACGCTAAAATATTTATGCCCTAAAGAATATCGAAATGAAAAATTTACTTACAATTAGTTTGATGTTATTTTTTAGCATTTTGCTTAAAGCTCAAAATATTCAACAAATAAAATCCGACCACAATAATTATTTATGGGGCGAAGGCTCAGGAAACACTCTAAAAAAAGCGGATAACAACGCTTTAGACATGCTGATTTCGCAAATTTCAGTAGAAGTAGAATCTAATTTTTCTTTTTTAAAAGATGAAAAATCTGAAGGCAAAGATTATTCCTATTCCGAAACTGTAAAGTCTGTAATTTCGACTTATAGTACTGCAAGTTTGAATAATACAGAGAGAATTGTAATTAGTAATGAGCCTGATGCAAAAGTATTTAGATATATTAAGCGTAGCGAAATTAATAAAATATTTCAAGCACGAAAAGATAAAATATTAGGTTTTGTAAAAAATGCAAATACTTCTCTCCAAGACAATTATGTTGGAGACGCTATTAGATATTATTATTGGGCTTATACTTTACTAAGAAGTCATCCCCAAGCTTCGAGCATAAAAGCAGTAACTAGCGAAGGAACAGAACAACTTCTCTCAACTTGGTTACCTTTTCAATTACAAAATATTTTTAATAATATTGAAGTTAAGATTGTTAAAGTCGAAAATTATCAAAATTATTCTCAGGCTATTTTAAGTTTTTGGTATAAATCAAAACCTATGCAAAATTTTGAATACAGTTATTGGGACGGTTTAGATTGGTCGAATATTGTTTCTTGTAAAAATGGACTCGGCTTTGCCGACTTTGCACATACTAATGAAAATATTAATGAAGTAAGCATTAAAGCTGAATATACTTACGAAGCCGAAGCTAAATCAATAGATAACGAGTTAAATGACGTTTTTAATAAAATTGATGATGTAATTTTTCGCAATTCATACTTAAAAGCAAATAAAGCAAGTTCAGAAATTGTTCAAGCAGACGATAAACCAGAATATAATTTGAAAGTAGAGTTAAAAACTGTGGATTCTTATCAAGAAATTATTGATAAATTTTGTATCGCAATTGCTAAAGACGATTATACTAGCGTAGCAAATTTATTTACCGACCAAGGTTTTAGAATTTATAAACAACTTATAGGTTTCGGAAAAGCAAAAGTTTTGCGTAAAGATGATTTAAGATATTTGGGGTTCGGAGATAGAGTCATTTGTCGAGGATTATCTATGAGTTTTGCTTTTGCTAATAATACCCGCTCTTTTGTTGAAGATGTAGTTTTAAGCTTTGATAAAAACAATAAAATTTGCGATATTACTCTAGGTCTAGAGCAAAATGCTATTAATGATATACTCTCTCAAGATAAATGGAGCGAAAGTGTTAGAATAAATTTAATAGATTTTATGGAACACTATAAAACCGCTTTTGCCCTTAAGCAATTAGATTATATTAATTCCATTTTTTCAGATGATGCTTTAATTATTACAGGCTGGGTATTAAAAACTAAACCAAATGCTGATATGCAATACAAAAATAATGAAATTGTGAAATATAATCATTATACAAAAGAGCAGTATTTAAAACGACTTCAACATTCTTTTCAAAGCAATGAATTTATTAATTTAAAATTTAACGATAATAATATTCGCAAATCGGGCAAAGGCGGCGAAGTTTACGGTATACAAATTCAGCAAGATTATTTTTCTTCAAGCTACGGGGATAGTGGCTATTTGTTTTTATTAATAGATATGAACGACACATCTCAGCCAAGTATTCACGTAAGAACTTGGCAACCCGAAAAAAATCCTGACGGTAGTATTTATGGAGTTGAAAATTTTTAAAACTATAATTTACTGCACTAGCATTTTCAAAGTATTTTGTTTAAAATAATTTTAAAGAACAAAAAAACCGCTTTTTAGCGGTTTTAAAAAAAAGCTTTCATTTACTTTCTGTTCATTTTAGCGTCCATGCTAAGTGTTGCATGAGGTACGGCTCTAAGTCTTTCTTTAGAAATTAATTTGCCTGTTTCTCTACAAATACCGTAGGTACCTGTTTCAATTCTAGCTAATGCTGCCTGTAAATGTTGAATAAATTTTAGTTGCCTTTGAGCAATTCTGCTTATTTCTTCTTTAGACAACACGTTTGCCCCTTCTTCTAAAACTTTAAAAGTCGGCGAAGTATCCATAATATCATTAGTATCTTCGTGGCTTAACATACTTTTATACAACTCATAATCTCTATTAGCTTTTTCTAATTTATTAAGAATAATTTCTTTAAATTCTAAAAGCTCTTCGTAGCTATACCTAGTTTTTTCCTCTTGTGTATCCATAATTGAAATTTTTAAAATTATACTCTTTCAACACTTAATTGTGTTTCAAAATTATTAACTTGTACGGAAATATTATTTTTTTGTTCTATTTTTTCAACAATATTAATTTTTTCTGCTAAAGTTTGTGAACATATATAGTCATTAAACTTAGTAATAGCAGAGTTAAACTCAGGATTTGATAGTATAAAAATATTTATTTTATCTACAACATCAAAGCCACTATCTTTCCTTAAATTTTGAATTCTATTAACAAATTCTCTTGCAATTCCTTCTTCAATTAATTCGGTGCTAATATTTATATCTAAAGCAATAGTAATTTTGCCGTCGTTAGCAACAAGCCAACCTGGAATATCCTCAGAAATAATTTCAACATCATCAAGCCCAATGTTAATTTCTTGATTTTCGACAACAAAATTATATGCCCCTGAAATTTCTAATTGAGAAATATCTTTTTGCGACATACTAGCAATATTTGCTGAAACTAGCTTCATAATTTTTCCATATTTTGGTCCTAGAACTTTAAAGTTAGCTTTAATTTTTTTCACAAGAATATCATCACTATCTGATAAAAACTCAATTTCTTTAATATTAGTTTCTGTTTTAATAATATTTTCTACTTTCCTAATTTGTTCAACAAAATTATCGGAAATAATAGGAATTAAAATTTTTTGCAAAGGCTGTCTAACTTTAAAATTAGCTTTCCGCCTCAAACTCAAAATCATAGAAGAAATAATTTGAGCCATTTGCATTCTTTCTTCAAGATTTTTATCAATAAATTCTTGTTTTGCCTCAGGAAAATAAGCTAAATGTACAGAGCCGTAATTTTCCACATCATTAACCGAAATTAAATCTTTATAGAGCTTCTCCATATAAAAAGGAGCTATTGGCGAGGCTAGTTTAGTAATTGTCAATAAGCAAGTATATAAAGTTTGATAAGCAGAAATTTTATCTTCTGAATATTCTCCACCCCAGTAGCGTTTTCTTCCTAATCTCACATACCAATTACTAAGTTGGTCAATTACAAAATCTTGAATTAAACGCCCTGCTTTAGTATTTTCATAATTTTCGTAAGCATTTTGCACATCTAAAATTAAAGAATTTAAAAGGCTCAAAATCCATTTATCGAGTTCTGGTCTTTTGTTAAAATCAATTTCTTTATCTAAATTTTTAAAATTATCAATATTAGCATAAAGTGCAAAAAAACTATAAGTATTATAAAGAGTTCCAAAAAATTTACGTTTAACCTCATCAACTCCTGAAATATCAAATTTTAAGTTATCCCAAGCCTGAGAATTAGTAATCATATACCATCTTACAGCATCAGCACCGTATTCATCCATTGCAATAAAAGGGTCAACAGCATTTCCTAATCGTTTGGACATTTTATTCCCATCTTTATCTAAAACTAAACCATTAGAAATAATATTTTTAAAAGCAACCGAGTCAGAGGCCATAGTAGCTATAGCATGAAGTGTAAAAAACCAGCCCCTAGTTTGGTCAACACCTTCGGCAATAAAATCGGCAGGAAATAATTTTGAAAAATTTTCTTTATTCTCGAATGGCCAATGCCATTGAGCATAAGGCATAGCACCAGAATCAAACCAAACATCTATAAGGTCAGTTTCGCGAAACATTTTATTCCCTTTTTCATCTACTAAAACAATTTGGTCAACATCTGGTCTATGCAAATCAATTTTTTCATAATTTTCTTTTGAATAATCTCCCACAACAAAACCTTTCCAAAAATCAGGCGACATATATCCTTTTTCTACTGAAATAGAAATTTCTTCCATAAGTTCTTTCAAACTACCAATACATTTGCGTTGAGTCCCGTCTTCGTTAGTCCAAATAGGCAAAGGTGTTCCCCAATATCTTGACCTACTAAGATTCCAATCTACTAAATTTTCTAACCACTTCCCAAATCTACCTTCACCTGTGCTTACTGGTTTCCAATTAATAGTATTATTTAATTCTATCATTCTATTTTTTACTTCAGTAGTTTTAATAAACCACGAATCAAGCGGATAGTATAAAATAGGCTTATCTGTTCTCCAACAATGAGGATAATTATGAGTATATTTTTCAATTTTAAAAGCTTTATCCTCTAATTTTAGCATTACAGCAATATCAATATCAGTGGAATTATCAGGATTTGCATTTTCATCATATTCATTTTTTACAAATTTGCCGGCAAAATCTTTATAAGTATCATAATTTACATAATTTTTTACAAAATCGGGTTGTAAATCTTCAATTTTAAAAAATTTTCCTTGCTTATCAACCATTGGGCAAATATTTCCATCTTTGTCTTCAAGAATTAAAGGAGGAATTCCAGCTAATTTTGCTACGCGAGCATCATCAGCACCAAAAGTAGGAGCAATATGAACTATGCCTGTGCCGTCTTCTGTAGTAACAAAATCGCCTGAAATAACTTTAAAAGCCGGAGTTTTAGGTTTAATCCAATTTATAAGTTGTTCGTAAGAAATATTTACTAAATCGCTAGCTTTAAGTTCTTCAACAATTTGCCAAGGAATATTTTTATCCCCAAGTTTAAAACTATCAAAATCAGAACTTTGTGCTTCGTTTTTAAAATAAGCCGAAACTCTATCTTTACAAACAATAACAGATATTGGGTTTCCCGAATATGGATTAAAGGTTTTAATTTTTACATAATTAATATTTGCACCAACAGCTAAAGCAGTATTTGAAGGCAAAGTCCAGGGAGTTGTAGTCCAAGCTAAAATATAAATATCTGATTTATCGTTTAAAAATAATTTTTCAGAAATTTTATCTTTAATTATTTTAAAAAGTGCTACAACACTAGTATCTTTAACATCTTTATAACAACCGGGCTGATTAAGTTCGTGAGTGCTCAATCCTGTTCCGGCAGCAGGCGAATAAGGCTGAATTGTATAGCCTTTGTAAAGTAAATTTTTGTCGAATAAAATTTTTAATAAGTGCCAAACAGTTTCAATATAGCGGTTATCATAAGTAATATATGGATTTTCCATATCAACCCAGTAGCCCATTTGCTCCGTTAATTTTTCCCACAAGTCGGTATATTTCATTACTTCTACGCGACAAGTATTATTATATTCTTTAACAGAAATTTTTTTGCCGATATCATCTTTTGTAATTCCCAAAGATTTTTCAACGCTTAACTCTACCGGCAAACCATGAGTATCCCAACCGGCTTTTCTATCAACTTTATGCCCCGTAAGAGTTTTGTAGCGACACACAACATCTTTTATGGTTCTTGCCATAACATGATGAATACCCGGAGTTCCGTTAGCTGAAGGCGGTCCTTCAAAAAATATAAAAGGCTTATTATTTTTTCGTGTTTCTAAACTTTTGGCAAAAGTATTCTCGTTTTTCCATAATTTTTGAACTTCTTTATTTATAAAAGCTAAGTCAAGTTGTTTATATTCAGCGAATTTACTATTCATTCAAATCAATTTTAATAAGTCGCAAATATATATCTATACAATAAAATTTCCAAAAACATTAATAAATAAAAATTATTAGATTTAATTAAAATATTTAAGTTAATTTTGTATAAAGAACATAATATTATTTAAATAACAACGAATTTATCAACTATTAAAAACAAACTTACTATGAAAAGATCAAATTTTTTAAAGATTAAAACAAGCGTTTTGTCTTTATTACTAACCTGTTTTATGGGAATTAATTTTTCTATTAAAGCTCAAAACCCACATTATTCGGACTTTTGGACAAATTTAAGTTCAGAACTGAATCTAAATTCGGAAGATGATCTTAAACCTGAGGTTGTTATAGATGACAATATTATCCATGTAGTCTGGGTAGAATATAAATACAATGAAACTGCAAATATTTGGTATACGCGTTCACTCAATTTAGGAGAAACATGGGAAACACCCATAAAACTATTTGAATTGACAAATAAGATAAATGTTTATTCCCAAAATACTTTTTCTAAAATATTAGCTGTAAATGGTAATACTATCAACATTGCATTTAGCGACACCGAAGCAAGTAATAGTTATCTATATTTTATTCAATCTTCGGATGGCGGGTCGAGCTTTACTATGCCTGTAAAATTAGATGAAACAACTGATTATAACACAATTGGTAATACTGAAATTTGTAATATTGGTAATAAATTAGTTATTGTTTACGACAAATTTTATAATTCAGCTTATGAAATTAATCTTCAATATTCAAACGACAATGGTTTAAATTTTACTGATACTGTAATTGTTGATAATATAATGAGTAATTCATTAAGAAACTTGTACTTTGATGGTGAAAATATTATTGTTTTACATCAGTTTACGGGTACAAGTTACAACACACCAAAAAAAATGTATGTAACTGTAATTAAAGACGATTTATCAGAAATAAACACTTTTAAAATAGGTAGAGAATATGAACCCAATAAAGAAGATACTTATATTACTTCCCAAGGTGGTGCAGATTATGAATATCGTTCTCAAATAGCAAAAAGCGGCGATACTATTCACATTGTGTTTATGGAATACACAAATGTTTCAGGCGAAGGAATAAAATATTATGTTGATTATGTTCGCTCATTTGACAATGGCGAAAATTTTGAAGAGCCTGTTCGTGTTGCCGAAGGATATGTCCCAACTCCTGTTATAATTGCAAAAAACAATGTGGTTTATATAGCTTATAAAGATAATCCCAATTTATTTCGTTTAATCTGTTCAACTGACGGAGGTGATAATTTTGGAGAAGCACAAACATTAGATAATGCCCAAGATTTATATTCACAAGTATCGAATAGCTTTAATATATTTTTTGACCCACTTGACGAATCAGGCTCAAGTGTGTATTATGTTGGAAATAACCACTCTTATGCAAAATTTACAGAATATGCCACAAAAATTAGTGAATATAGTGATTTCCCTGTGAGTTTGGGAAGTCAATCGCTATATTCTAAATTAATGATTGATAACCAAGGAGGAAAACATTGGCTATTGCAATACAAACCTCAAGGAGAAACAGATTTTGACTTGTATTATCATAATCAAAACAGAGAACCGGAGCCTGGAGAAATTAATAAAGTTTTTGAAGCTTCAAAACTCCCAAATACAAGCGGACCCGGCATTATAGAAGTACCTTATTCAGAATCGCTAGAATTTTCTGATAAATTAAGTTTGGAATTATTAGTGAAATTCAACCCCGAAGAGCTTGCTACCAGTAATGGTCATGGACCATTATTATATAAAGTAAAAAGTAATTATTATTATGGGAACAATCCCTCAGGTTATCAAATTGGATATAGCATAAATTCTAACAAACAAATTTGTATCTTTTCGGGGATAAAAACAGAGCTTGGAGAGTTTTATAAAAATACTCCGTATTTTATTAAAGATACACTTTGGCACCATATTGCTTTAACTTATGACTCAGAAGGCGAAATAGATAATTTTATTTGTTATGTGGATGGGATTCCTAAAAGTAAACTTACAGTTGGCGGGCAAATTGATGCAGGACAAAGTGTAATTCACATAGGTTTACCCCGCACTTATAGCAGTGAATATTATAACTCATTTTGCCATATTGATAATGTAAGAATGTGGAATAAAGCATTAACAAGCGATGAAGTAAGAGAAAATATTCTACGCAATGATTTTAGTGGAGAAGAAAATTTGAAATTATTTTTAAATTTTGACGATACATTTAAAGATATTTCAGGAAATGCTAATGATGCTATTCCTCTAAGCGATTTTAAACTTGTAGAAACAACTTATGAACCCCCGGTGGCAGATTTTGAAATGTACAAAGAATTAAATGCCGTGAGTTTTATCAATAAATCTACAAATGCTAACTCATATATTTGGGAGTTTGGAAATTCAGCAACAAGTGAGCTTGAAAATCCTATTTATCAATATTCTACTCCCGGAGAATACGATATTTATTTATTGGCAAAAAATGATAATTCGGCAAACTCAGCTTTGCAACATGTTGCTATTGAAGGTTTGGATAGAGTTTCGCCAAATAAAACAGGAAATATTGGTCAAATAATTTTAGATATTTATGGCGGTACTCTTGCCGCTGAAAATACTCAGGTAATTTTAAGAAAAGAAGGTCAAGAAGACATTATTGCTCATCATGTTGAACTAAAAAACCTAGGTAATTTGCGTGCTAATTTTTATTTACAAAATGAAGATATTGGAAAATGGGATGTAGTTGTTGTGCAAAATAATACTGAATTGGCTTTAACCGAGGCTTTAAACATTGAAGAAACAAAATTGGGCGATAATTGGGCTAAAATTATTGGAAGAGGATATTTATTGGAAAATAAATGGCAAAGTTTACAAATTTCTTACGGAAACAATAGCAATGTCGATAGCTATTCAGTTCCATTATGGTTATGTTTTAGCAACGAACCTACATTAGACGTTGCTTTCCTTGATTTTGAAATTGTTGTGCCCGAAATTTATTCTGAAAATCCGGATTTTGATGCTATACAGAATTTAGGCGATTATTTTGTAGCTGATTCTGTAAATGGCAAAGCTATGGATGCAAGAGTTTACCCTATTCTTATACCAATTATTCGTGCAAATTCGACCAATAAAATTACACTACGCTTTAAAGCTGCCGACGAAATAAAAATATTAACATTTATTGATAAAGCATGGTTAAGTTCCGAAGATATGATGAATACTGATGCAAAAGTTACTACTCTCGGAGCTGCCGAATGTGTAACCGAAGTATTGGGACGCGGAGTCATTGATATTACAACTGGCGCCGTTCCTGGCGTAGGCTGTATGATGGAAGGAATGAAAATGAGTTACGACACTTACCAATATGCAGTAAATGGAAAAGGTAGCTTTTGGGGAACTGTAAAAAACGTAGGAATGGGAGCAGTTAATTGTGGAGCAAATTTAATTGGCGATTTGGCTTTTCCGGTAAAATGGGGATTAGCAGTATTAAATTTTGCAAATACTATGTACGATATGAAACAATGTTGGGAACCACGAGACGAAGATGACCAAAAAGTTTTATCTTATTCGTCAATTGACCCTAACGAAATTGTTGGTCCAAACGGCTACGACAATGTTAACTGGATTAAACCAATGGAAAAAATGCCTTATACTATATTTTTTGAAAATCAAAGCAGTGCAACTGCACCCGCTCACGATGTATTTATAATTGACACTTTAGACACTAATGTGTTTGATTTTTCACAATTTAGCTTCGGAGATTTCGGCTGGGGTGATAAATTTTTTCAACAAAACCAAGAAAACGCAAAAGAATTTTCTCAAGATATCGACTTACGACCCGAAATTGAGCTTATTGTTCGCGTTGCAGGAAAATTTGATGAAGAAACAGGAGCTGTCCATTTTGAATTTTTATCTCTAAACCCCGAAACAATGGCTGAAGAAGAAGATGCTTTAATGGGATTTTTACCACCAAATGATGATAACGGCAAAGGTGAAGGATTTGTAGAATTTATTGTAGGAGTAAAACCAAATTTAGAAACAGGAAGAGAAATTAAAAATAAAGCTAGCATAATTTTTGACGCTAACACGGCAATAGAAACAAATGAATATATTAATACTATCGACAAATCAATACCTGAAAGTAGTGTCAACTCAGTTGAACTTTTAGAAGACGAATCGCTATTAATTAGCTGGGGCGGTTACGACGAAGGCTCAGGAATAATGGAATATTCGGTTTTTATGCAATTTAATGATGAAGAAATTTTACCACTAAAACTTAAAACTGACCAAACTTCTACTAATTTTAAACCAAGCCAAAATGGAATGTATAAATTCTATAGTTTAGCAACAGATAATACCTTTTTAAAAGAAAGCGAGCTCAAAGATTTTGAAGTAAGTTATGATTTTAATGGTGTGAAAAATTATAAAGCAGAAAATAACTCATTATTTGTAAATCCAAACCCCGCAAAAGATTTTATTAATGTAAAATTAGAAAATAAAGAATATAGAGGAGTTTATAATATCGAAATTTTGGATGCACAAGGTAAAAACTTTATAAATAAAACACTTAAAAGCGAAAATTTAAGTAATGGCGTTAATATAGATATACGCGATTTATCAAAAGGAATCTATATTATCAGAGCTTATGATTCAGAAAATTATTATTTATCTAAATTAATTGTAAATTAATTGCATAAAATATTATAGTTTTATAAAGTTTTTAAATTTAAAAAAATTGGTTCAGTTTTTGACCTTATAAAATTATATATTATGAAAAAAATATTTTTATTACTTCTTATTAGTATAAGTATATCAGGATTCTCCCAACAACTTATACGTGGTTATACTACATCGTTTAGCTATGGTATTTTAGCTGTTGGCGACAGCTTAACAATAAATTATGAAAATAATAAATATCAAGCAGAAGCCCGAAATGGTACTAGTTATATTATAAATTTTGGTTTCCCTTTTGATTTTGGATATAAAAGAAGTAGAATAACAATAGTTCCAGGATTAGATATTATGCAATCCGATTATTTTTTAGACATAAACCCAATTATTCCAAGATATGGAGCTAATAGTGATAGTCTAAGGTTAAATTCATTTATGATTACACCAACAATCGGAGCAATGTATAAATTGCATTTTTATGTTTCAAAATTACATTTAGCAATAAGTTTAGGTGCTGATTTTAAACTTCCAATTATAAATACTATTGTTTTAAAAGATAAAAATAAATCCGATTTTATAGAATATAAAGAAACTAATCTTGAAAGTGATGATGCAATAATTTTTAACCCAAACACAGTATTCTCAAACCTTTCAACTTTAGGATTTCATATAAACCCAAAAGCCGGCCTAGATGTTTATTTAAGTAAATTTCTAGTAACACATCTTTTTGTTTCTATGTCGCAACTAACATACTATACCAAAAATCCCGCTATTAGAGGATATGCAGGATTCGGAATTAGCTATTTAGTACCTTTTAAAAGAGAAAACGATTTAAAGTTTTTACAATATTATAAAAAATAAAAATGCCATGAAAAATATAAAATTACTGTTAATAATTCTACCAATAATAATTTTTAATAATTTATATTCTCAAAATATAATTCCTATTGTTCAAGCAGGGCACTCAGGAAGTATTTTATTTGTTGAATGGGATCCAACATCGCGATATATTGCAAGTATTGATACAAATAACGAACTAGTAATAAGCGACTTAGTTTCGGGGAAAATATTTTACCGAACAAAAATTCAATCTAGTGAAAACTTAACAGCTTTAAATTTTAAAACTGAAAAAGATTTAATAATATTTTCAAATAAAGAAAATTTTCATTTTAATATGTTAAATTTAAAATTAGAAAAAATTCCAGTAGGAGAATATTCTATTAAACCTAAAAATGAAATTATCAAAATTAATGGTTCAGCAATAAAGAAAGGAAAATCTAATTTATTTAATCGCGATGCTTACACCAATTTTACTAGTGCCGAAACATCTCCTAACGAAAATATAGTTGTTGCTGGAGACGAAAAAGGAGGATTATATTTTTGTAATAAAAATTTAAGAGTTAAGAAATTTACAAAAGCACATTACTCAAGTATAAACCATATCGCATTTTCTAATAATAATAAATATGTAGCAATAGCCTCTTCAGATAGGTCGGTTTCGGTTTGGAAATTACCAAGTTTTGAAATGGAAAAGCGAATAATTCCACGAAGTTTTAATATTTCAACAATAGAAAGCCATTCAAATGATAATTTAATTTCCTTTGGAGATGAACTAGGTTATGTTTATTTATTAAAATTTGAAGATGATAAAATTAGCTGCGAAGGAGTTAATGCACATAACGGAATAATTAACGATATTTGTTTTTCTCCTAATTCTCAAATCATAGGTACGGCTGGTAGCGACAATAAAGCAGCTGTTGTAGATTTTGAAAATAAAAAAGTATTACAATATTTTAATTTACACCCTCAAGCAGCAAAAGCAAAACAAACTTTTAATGTAAAAGGTATTCAAGAAAGATCGCTAGACGATTCAAAAAGAAAAAATTGGTTCGACGACAATGTTTATGCTGTTGCTATTAGCCCTGATGGAAATAATATTGTCTATTCGGGCGGAAAATGGGGAATAACAAACCCAATGTTAAAAGTATCTTCTATTTCGGGATTAAATATTAATAGCTCAAAAGAAGAAAGAAAACATAAAAAAATGAATATCGGACTCTACTCAAAAAATAATAATCATATATACAAACAATTATTGTTTACCGACAATAAAGAATTTGTTGGACTTGGCGAAAATGAAAATTATGGAAACCGTTTTAACATGAATATAACAGGTTATAGCGAAAAAGAAAGTTTTTCAAATTCTTCAATTTTCGATAATAAAACGCAAAATAATTTGTTAATTACAGAAGTAAAATCAATAAAAAATGATGACACAGGATATATTGTTAAAAAAGATTATTCAAATGGCGACATATACACAAGTAAAGGCTTTAATATCGAAAGAATACATAATGGTAAAAGAATAATTTATTCGGGACATAGAGGCTATATAAACGATTTTGAAATTTTAAAAGGAAAAGATTATTTAATTAGCTCAGCCGAAGACGCTTCTATGAATATTTGGGATTTAGAAAGTGGAGAATTAATTTTAACAATTTATGTTGTAGACATGGGAAAATTAATTTTTATTAGTCCCGATAACTATTATATGGCTAGTGGAGACGCTCTAACAGGAATGGGATTTAATTTCGACGGAAAAGTGTTCCCGGCAGAACAATTCGACCTGAAATTTAATAGACCTGACTATATATTAGAAAATTTTGGCTATTTTGATGAGGAAATTATTAAAATTTATAATCTAGCATACAAAAAACGCTTATCAAAACTCGGATTTACCGAAGAAATGCTAGACGGTAAAATGAATTTACCAGAAATAAAAATTTTAAATATTGATAATATAAAATTAAAAACTTTTGATGCAAATTGTGAAGTAAATATTGAAATGCTAGACCACAATTACTCTATTGACAGATTAAATATTTATGTTAACGATGTGCCTATTTTTGGTACAAAAGGAAAATCATTATTAAATAAAAATTCAAAAATTATTAACGAAATGATAAGTATTCCTTTATCTGATGGACAAAATAATATTCATATTTCATGCTTAAATTCTAAAGGAGTTGAATCATTAAAAGAAGAAATAAACGTATTTTACGATAAACCTAATAATCAAAAACCGGATTTGTATTTAATTTCTTTAGCTGTTACAGAATACGAGCAATCACAATATAATTTAAGATATACAATTAATGATGGTGATGGTTTTATAAATTTATTTAAAAATAGTAAATCTTTTAATAAAATACATATTTATTCACTACATAATAAAACTTGTACAAGAGATAATTTTCTATCTTTAAAAGAAACATTATTACAATCAAATATTGATGATCATGTATATATACATATTGCCGGACATGGTTTATTAGACGACAATTTAGATTTTTATTTTGCTACCGTAGATATAAACTTTGACAACCCATCGGAAAAAGGTTTAAAATATGACGAAATTGAAGGACTTTTAGACGGAATACCCGCCCGAAATAAATTATTACTAATGGATGCTTGCCATTCGGGTGAAGTCGATAAATCTGATTTTGCATTGAACGAAACTGACGGACAAGATACACGTGGCGTAGTAATGTTTACAAATAAAAATGATAAAAAGCCTAAAACCGGATTAACAAATTCATACGAATTAATGCGACTTTTATTTGCAGATTTGCGTAAAGGTACAGGAACAGTTGTAATATCAGCTGCCTCGGGAAGTGGTTATGCCCTAGAAAATGAAAATATTGAAAATGGTATTTTTACATACAGTCTTATTAAAGGAGTAAAAAAAGGAAAAGCAGATTTTAATAAAGATAAAAATGTTAGCGTTTCCGAATTAAGAAATTATATTTTCGATAGTGTAAAAGAACTTAGTAAAGGACAACAACAACCTACTTCAAGACAAGAAAATCTAATGAATGATTTTAAAATTTGGTAGTTTATTCTTGTAAAATATTTAATGTCAAACAGTTTTATTTTAAACTATTTTATTCAAAAATAATTTATTAACAAAAAAAATAAGCTGTTAATTTATTATATTTCAAGAAATTATAAAACATCAATTTTGTTAAAGTGCTGATTTCAAATATGGTAAAATATTAACAACTTATATAAAAATATTTTTAATTTGTCGAAAACTTTTTAAAAAATTAATTTGGAAAATATTAATGAATTTGAGATAAAAAATTAATTTTATAAACCAAAAAACTTAGCACAAATTTTTCATTTTTAATTAACAAACTTTTAAACCAAATTAATAAAACTTTTGTAAATATTAATTGTTCTTAAATATAAATAACAATTGTGAATAAAAATTTTAAATCACTGAAAACCAAATAAAGAAATTTTTTTTATTGTTTATAAAATTTAATAAGTGATATTTGCAAGTGTTTTTTAATAAAAATAAAAATATTTTTAACAATATTAACAAACAATAATAATTATAATATTTTTTAAAATTAATTAAATATAAAATTAATATTATTATGAATAAATCAGATTTGGAAAATTTTGGATTTTTAAAAATTGATATTCCCAAAAATATTGATATAGTTTCTGAAATCCAAAAGATGAAGAAAGAAAAAAATGCAGTAATTTTAGGTCATTACTATATCGAAGCCGAGCTTCAAGAAATAGCCGATTATGTTGGTGACAGTTTACAATTGGCTCAGCAAGCTGCAAAAACAAATGCCGATATGATTGTTTTTCTAGGAGTTCATTTTATGGCAGAAACAGCAAAAATTTTGTCGCCAAATAAAAAAGTAATTATTCCAGATTTAAAAGCTAGTTGTTCTTTAGCTGAATCTTGTCCTGAGCAAGAATTTGCAAAATTTATCGAAGATAATCCTGGACATACGGTAATTTCTTACGTAAACACTTCGGCTGCTATTAAAGCTTTAACTGATATTGTAGTAACTTCTTCAAATGCAAAACAAATTGTTGACAGTTTGCCAAATGATGAGAAAATAATTTTTGGACCTGATAAAAACCTCGGTAATTATATAAATAGTATTACAGGCAGAAATATGTTGTTGTGGGATGGTGCTTGTCATGTTCATAAACAATTTGATTTAGAAGCAATTTTAAAATTAAAATCCGAAAATCCTGAAGCAAAAATTATTGCTCACCCCGAATGTGAAAAGCCTGTGCTATTAGTTGCTGAACATATTGGTTCTACCTCAAGTTTATTAAAATTTACGCAAAATGATAAAGCCGAAAAATTTATTGTGGCAACAGAATCGGGTATTTTACATCAAATGATTAAATCAAGTCCATACAAAACTTTTATTCCTGCTCCTGCTTTAGATTCCACTTGTGGCTGTAATGATTGTAATTTTATGAAGTTAAATACTGTAGAAAAATTATATAATTGTTTGAAATATGAACTTCCAGAAGTTAGCCTAAATGAGGAATTAAGAAAAAAAGCTGAAAAGTCTATTATTAAAATGTTAGAGATTTCTGAGAAATTAGAAATTAAATAAGTATATTTGTAACTTTAATTTAATAAAATTATAATTATGAAAAAATTTTTATTAATAAGCCTTTTAATAAGTTTTAGTTATTTAGGTTT
>CAYRQZ010000022.1:0-33533 GCA_964426585.1 uncultured Bacteroidales bacterium
TTTTTTATTCCCTCCAAAACTTTTTTTACTTTTTTTTTAAATATTTTTCAACCCTATTGTAAACATGTTGTAAGACAAGGTTTTAAACTATATTTTTAACATTTATTAACAATAAAAAAATAAAAAAAACTATTATTTTCAAAAAATAACTGTATATTCGCAACATAAATAAAATAATTTGTGAAAGAAAATATTGTAATAATACCGACTTACAACGAAAAGGAAAATATTGAATTAATAATTAGGTATGTATTTAATTTAGACAGGCATTTTAACATTTTAATTATTGATGATGGCTCTCCTGACGGCACTGCAAGTATTGTCAAGTCAATGCTTTCTGAATTTGATAAGCGTTTATTTTTAATTGAAAGAAGTAGCAAACTCGGTTTAGGCACAGCTTATATTACAGGTTTTAAGTGGTGTTTAGAAAAAGGCTACACCTATATATATGAAATGGATGCAGACTTTTCGCACAATCCTAATGATTTAATAAATTTACACCAAGCATGTTTAGATGGAGCAGATATGTCTATTGGTTCAAGGTATAAAACAGGTATAAATGTAATAAATTGGCCATTAAATCGCATTTTATTATCATACGGCGCTTCGAAATATGTTAGGCTTATTACTAGAATGAAGCTAACTGACACTACAGCTGGTTTTGTTTGTTATCATAGAAAAGTGTTAGAAACCATTAATTTAGATAAAATAAAAATGATTGGTTATGCTTTCCAAATTGAAATGAAATTTAAAGCCTATTTGCATAAATTTAATATTGCTGAAGTAAACATAGTTTTTACAGAACGTCAAAAAGGTCAATCCAAAATGAGCGGAGGAATTGTGGGAGAAGCGATTTTTGGCGTTATAAAAATGAAACTACAAAGCATTTTTAATAAAAATAAATATTTATCATAAAAAACATTAAAAAAATTTGATGTTTTGTATTTAATAAATTAACTTTGTGCTTTATATTAAATTTATTTACAACTAAATTATTAACTAAAATTTAAAAAAATGAAAAAATTTACACTTATTTTTGCAGTTTTGCTTATTGGAAGTTTGAGCTTTGCTCAAAGACAAGCCATTAAACTACCTATTGAACAACAAATTTTAAACGACTCTAAAGATGCTTGGTTTGGAAATTCTAGCATTTCTACTTTAGACTTATTGGATCCTAGTTATGAGTATGCTATTCGAATTAAAACCGGACAAATTGCTGCCGGCTCAACAATTACAAAAGTAAAATTCTACAGCGACCATCAAAATTATGCTCAGTATGGTATCACTAATCAATCTTATCAAATTAAAATTTACACTGGCTCAACTTTTGATGAAGAATTAGGAATGGCAGAACTTTCAGATGCTGGTACAGTTGCTTACACTCAAAACCATACTGCAAATGCATTTGGTTTTCAAGAAGTAGTTCTTACAACTCCTTTTACTGTTCCTTCTGGTGAATGTTGGGTATCAATAAAAAATACTGGAACAACTCCAGCTGCTATTTTTATGGCTGATGCAGACCCTGCGTCTGCTAACCAATATGTTATGATGTACAATTATCAAGGCGAAGACATATGGGCGGCTAATGAATATTGCGTTGACGAGGATTGTACCGAAACTGAGTTTAATCCTTTTACTATCGCTGTTTTTTATGAAGACGGACAAGCTTACGAAGAAAATTCTGATTTAATTGCATTATTCATTAACTCAATGACTCCCCCTTACTCTTCAGTTACAGCAGTTAACTTAACAGAAGGTCAAGGTTTAACTTTAAATCCTGCTATTCAAAACAATGGACCAGATGATGCCAATGATGATGTAGAAATCAGCTTAACTATTGATGGAGCTGAATTTTATGGAGGCACTATTCCAAATTTTGGCTTAGAAGCGGGTTTTTTTAGATTTTTATCTGAAGAACCTATTACTATTAGTTCAGAAGAAATGGACGCTTTAGGTTTAGGAGCTAACTTCAATGTTTGTCTTATTGTTACTTATGCAGGTATCGATCCTAACACTGCTAATAATACTGCTTGTGTTGCTGTAACAAGAGTTGTATCTAACCTTAATGAGAACATTGCCAAAGCTATTTCAGTTTATCCAAACCCTGCAAACAATGTATTAAATGTTGCTAATGCAGAAAATGAAAATATTGAAATTTACAATATGTTAGGTAAACTTGTTGTTAATGTTAATAATGCTTCTGCAAATCAAAGTATTGATGTTAGTTCTTTAGCTAATGGAACATATTTTGTAAAAGTTAACGGCGAAGTTTTCAAATTTAATGTTGTTAAATAATTTTTCAAAATAATAATTTTAAAAAGGGTCGGGATTTTTTCCGACCTTTTTTGTTTTATATTTCTTTTGTGGAAGATATTTTAGCCTAAAGGCACAATAATTTTCGCATATTTTATTATCTATCAAATCTTTAGCTGAGTAATCAAACAAATTAGTCCAAGTTTTAAAGCTAGGACTCATTTTACGAAAAAAATAAAACATTTTTGGAGAAAATACGTATAAGGAAATGTGCTACCCTTGGGGCAGAAAGGTGGAGGGGTCAATTTACCGCAGGCTACGCCTAGGGTTAATCATATTTTGTCCTACGGACAAGAGCCGACACGCTATTTCCACCATTGCAAATTGTGTGGTGTACATTGCAGATTGTGTGGCGTACACGCAGGTACGCCCCTACAACTGCTAATGTGAAAAATTGTATATATACACAATGATAATATCATTTAAAATATTTATATTGGGCTTACAGCCCGCCAATGGAATTGTGATTTATTAGCTTAAGGCGTTGCCTTAGGCTATGATATTTGTTGACTTACAGCCAACATACCCACGGATTGGCAGAATATTAAAAATTAATCTTAGCAATTTTTATGAAATTTTACTAAATTCTGCCCTACGGGCAGAGAGGTGGAGGGGATTTTCACCGCAGGCTGTCGCCTACGGTTAATCATATATTGTCCTACGGACAAAGGATATTTTTGACTAAAGTCAAAAATGGAAAATTTGCAATAGTGAATACATAATGAACTGAGAATCTAGTATGCAAAATATTATTACACTCCTTTGGTGCGTATGCCGACACACAACCCCATCCATAGCCCTAACAGGCTATGCTAATGATTAAGCTGCGTTGCAGCTTGTTCCTGCAAAATTTGTAATAATGAATACGCAATAAATTGTGTATCTATTATGTAAAGTTTTATTACACGCCTTTTTTATTCCTGTTTATTTACCAGTTTATAATTTTTATATTGTCCAAAATCTATCCCAAGGTTTGAGAAAAACTTTTTGACCCTATCTTTAAATTTCATTTTATTGCAAGATAAATCGTAATCAAATTTCCAATTTATTTTTTCAATTCTTTCCTGCATTATTTTTGGATGTGTTTCGGTAAATTTTCTTAAAACATCAATTTTTGAATAATCAAACTCTTGAGCTTTTGCCACATTTTTTTCTATCCACTCGTCTTGGTGCCAAAGTTTATTAAAATCTTCTTGTTTTTTTTGCATTGCTCTTGGATCTTTTACCCAACCATAATGGTAAATGTAAGCATTTACTCTTGCGACATAAAGTTTTTTATTATTATTTTTTCTAAACCCTTGTGCGTCACGGTAAGAAAAAATATTTTTATTATTTCTAATAATTCGGATTTCGTTTCTATACCAGCTAAAAGACTCGCCAACATAATCATAAGAGCCATAAAAATGCAAATATTTGAATAATAAGCCGTCAACTTTATGATTATCAAGCTGAATTTGCATGGCATTTTTAATTTCGGGAAGGTATTTTTCATGCACAATTTCATCGCCTTGAATATAAAAACACCAATCATATTCTGCCGGAATATGCTGAAAAGCTTTGTCGGTTTCTAAAGCAAGTACTCTACCGCCTTCGCGTAAGTTATCGTCCCATTCAGTTTCGATAATTTCTATTTTATTCTGCGAAATGTTTTTAATTAAATCTAAGGTATTATCTTCTGATTTACCTACCGCTACAATAAACTTATCGCAAATTGGCAAAATGGAGTTTATAGCTTCCACTATTGGATAATCATATTTTATTGCATTTCTTATAAACGTAAAACCACAAACTTTCATATATATTTTTGTAAAATTTTATCTAAACTAATACTATTGTTAATAGCAGTGTCATTTTGTTCAAAACTAATCGCAGATAATTTCACATTAGCTAATTCTGCCTGTTTTAAACTTACAAATTTAAACTTTTTATTCAATTTTTCGGCTAAATATTCTTGTTCGGGCTGTGCGGGTGTAGGAACAATAATAGAGTTTTTATTAAAATTCATTATATCCATTATCGAACTATATCCACTACGAGAAATAAGTAAACTTGCGTTATTTACGTAAAAATAAAAATCGTCATCGCAACAATGATTACAAAAATCAACATTTAGAAGATTTTCTCTCTTTGTTTGTTCATGCGGTAGTCCCCGAATAACTAGGCAAGAATAGTTTTCTGTCTTTAATTGTTCCACTATAATATTTTCAAAAATTGATCGTTGTGGCTCGGGTCCTGAGATTATAGCAAGAATATCATATTTTTTTAGGTCTCTTTTAGGTTTTATGTTCTTAAAATTTTGAAAACGAGATAAAATTCCGACATAAATTAAATTCAAAGAATTATTATTTTTCGACATTCTGCCGGCAAATTCAGAGTTTTCGTAATCAGGCACAAAGCAATAAGTATATTTTTTTATGACTAACTTATGTAAAAAAGTTAAAAATTTGCTTAAAAAATTATTTTCTTTTTTTGTAAAAACGTTAATTTGGTGAGAAATATAAATTGATTTTACTTTTTTTGAGTAAATGCCTGGTCTATTATCTGAAATAATAGTGTCAATATTATGAAGCTTAATAATTTTTTTTAGTTTTCGCCTTTCGCCTAGTACATTAAAACTAAGCAGTATTGCATTAATAGCAAATTTAAAGCCCATAGCTTTTCGTTTTCCATAAGTCATTTTTGGAGAGGGCAAATATTCGCTTTTACAAGTAGGAAATTTATCGCATAACAATTTAAACGACTCCCCATTTCCGACAATTACAACATTTTTATCATTTTGCAAACAATATTCAATAATAGGTATAATCCGCGTTGCATGACCTAATCCCCAATTAAGCGGGCTGATTATAATATTATTACTTTTTTGCATAAAAAAATTTTAAGATTTCACATCTCAAAACTCTGGCTTATTATATATTTTTTAAAACTTTGAGCATAAGTAAATCGAGTGTAAAATTAAGCACAAATATATATGTACAGCACAAGTTTTCCAAATTTTAATAATAAGAGAATGATGAAAATAATAAATTAAAATTAATACTGTCCTTTAGGCTATGCTGTTGGCTAGGTAAATAAAAAATAAAGCTGTTGTCGCTCGTTGAAATACGACAACAATTTGTTTGATTGTGTTGATACGTATTTATTTCTCATAGCAACAAGGTCAAAGATTTTCTGGCTACAAAGATATAAAAAATGTAATTACAAACAATAAAAGTATTTTTTGATGTTGGAAAGTCAGATTATAACTGACAATTAAGATACACAACGTATTTATTTGTGCGTTAGAGGCAAAAAACCTTAGTTTTGCACTTCTATATTGAACTTAGGATTTCCTTAATTGTTTCACCACTATCAAATATGTCATCAAAAAGGATTACTGATTTTCCTTCTAATTCGCTTGGCTCAGAATAACTGAATTTTTAAATTATCATAAATTTTATCGAGAAATTGCTAGCACATTAGAATTAAATTTTTTAAGCTTAACCTCCTTTTAATTTTAAAAAAAATTAGTGCTTTTGCCAGTTTTGTCATGATTTTTGCAAAAAAAGCAAAAATCCCGCCAAAACCCCATATATTAACTTACCCCCATTCTAATATATAGTTATCTAACTAAATTTAGTTTCATTTTTTATCTTCAAATTAATCTCAAGAATTTAAAAAAATATTATTATGGCGTTACCAGTGTTTCAAAGCCTAAATCTTCAATTTTATTTGCAATATTTTTCAAACATTCAAGACTACATTTTTCAATTTCTTGCATTGGAGTGCCACGAGAAACAGTATATACCATCACAAGTTTAGGTTTAATTTCTTTTAAAACTTCAAAATATTTTTGCAAAGATTCTTGTGTTGTATTATCAAAACTTCCTTTTGGAGTTTTAAATTTTAAAAACATGGTTTGAATAATTGGGTTTTCGAAATTTTTAATAATAGAGTCGGCAATATTTCTAATTTTTGGCTTACCAAGTGGCTGATTTACAAACTCATAATCTTCTTGTATCATAGTATCAATTTTCAAAATAGGCATTTCTATTTTTTTTAAAGCTTCCGAAATGCCGGGTTTGTCGAGACGAGTAGCATTAGTAAGTACAGCTATTTTAATTTTAGGGAAATATTTATCCCTTAATTCAATAGTATCATTAATAATTTGTATAAATTCGGGGTGTAAAGTCGGCTCGCCATTTCCTGCAAAAGTAATTACATCAGGAATTTGTTTATCTGTTTTTATATTTGCAAGGAAATTATCTAAAGCAATCTTTACTTGCGAGGCTTTAGGCAATGATTTTTTTTCGGAATAATCAGACCAACCACATTCGCAATACACACAATTATAATTACAAAATTTAGAATCGTCTGGTAACAAGTTTACTCCGAGAGAAACTCCTAAACGCCTAGATTTAACTGGTCCAAAAATAATTTTATCAAATAAAAAAGTACTCATATTTATATAATCCTTTGCAAATTAGTATTTTCGTTAATTTTCATATTCACTAAATCTAAATTTTGAATTAAAACAATTCCAGGTTTTGAATTAATCGTAAAATTCCCATAATCAGTATTTACAAGGGCTTTTGAGGCATTGCTCGTTGCCATTTTTAACAAATCTATTAAATCTAAGTTATTGTAATTTTCACTCATTGTTTTAATTTCAGCCAAAATATCTAAACTATTATTTGAAGCTAATGAATCGGTTCCAAGAATTATTTTATCTTTATTTGAATAAACAAAATTTTCATCGGCAAGTTCATTATGCAAAAGCAAATTTGAGTTTGGACATAAGCAAAAATACAGGTTTGAGCTATTTTTCAAATTTTTATTTTGAGTTTTTACATTATGTACCAAAATAATAGATTTGGCTTCAGAAAAATTTTCAATTTTATCATAAATTCCTTGTAAACCAGAGTTAAACTCAATTTTTCCATTAAAACTTTTTAAAAAATCGTATAGTTTGCCAGTTTGGTTTTCGAAAAGTTCTTTTTCTTGAGAGGATTCTAAAAAATGTATACTTATAATTGAATTTTTTGAAGCAGAAGAAATTTTATTTAATAATTTTTCGGAAACAGAATAAAAAGAATGAGGCACAATATAAGCTTCTAAATTATTGGATATAAACTCATTACAAATTTCACTAGCCTTGTCAAAATATGATTGTGCCAAATTTTCGTCTAAGCCACTTTGTTCAATAAAATTTACGTATTTAATTTTGGAGTTTAATTTTGTTTCTATACTTGCATTTGTGTTTGAAATGTCTGCACATAAATTTACTCCTTTCAAAAACATTATATCATCAGCAATTTTAATTTTTTTAGGTTCGTTATAATTAGCTCTTTCTGCTATCATTTTTTTAATAAACGCACTTAAACCAATATTTTTATTATTTTCATAATTTAACGTAGAAAGTTCTAAATGACAATGAGAATTAATTAATCCTGGACATAAAATACCATTATAAAATTTCATAAAAGGCTTTTCACGCAAGGCTTGATTTTCGGCACTAACGAAAATGATTTTTTCGTAATTATCAACGCTTATGTATGCATTTTTTATAAGTTTTGAGCCGTCGAAAATATAATTAGCCGCAAAGTGTCGCATATTGATTAATATATTTCACCTTTTTCTACACTAAACCTATTAACAACTCTTTCGCAAATAGAATTAAGAGTATCCATTTCGCAGCTCACATAATATAAAATAGTGGTTTCAAAATCGTTACGTGAATAATTATATTTTTTAAAAATGTTAGCATAAATAAGAGAATCTCTTAAAATATTGTCATTAGTTTTTAAAATTTTTGAAGTAACTATAGCATCAGCTAAATGCACATCATAAAGTATTAATTCAAAAGTATCTTTTGGGATTTTATTTTCGGCAAGTGGCATCTTTTTAACATTGTTGTTTGAGCAAGCAAACAAAAACAATATAAATAATAGAGTTATAATTTTCAATTTATCATTCATTAAAATTATTTTTTACTTTTTTATATAAGTTTGAGGCAAAAACGAAATCGTTAAGTTTCTCACAATTTGAATTAAAAATATCTTGTCTGCTACCTTGCCAGATATTGCTACCTTCGAAAATGAAATTTATATTATCCCCTATTTCCATTATTGAGTTCATGTCATGAGTATTAACAAGGGTTGTCATGTTATATTCGACTGTTAATTCTTTTATAAGTTGGTCAATTAGAATAGCTGTTTGAGGGTCTAATCCGCTATTGGGTTCGTCGCAAAACAAATATTTAGGATTTAATACAATAGCTCTAGCAATAGCTACGCGTTTTTGCATACCACCGCTTAATTCGCTAGGATAAAGGTGATTAGCATTTTTTATATTTACTCTATCGAGGCAAAATTCTAGTCTGAGTAATTTTTGTTTTTTCGACATTTTAGAAAATAAGTTCAAAGGGAACGTCACATTTTCTTCGACAGTTTGTGAAGTAAATAAAGCCCCACCTTGAAAGACCATTCCAATTTCTTTTCTAATTTCTCTTTGGAACGCAATATTTGCATGAACAAATTCACGATTATCGAAATAAATATTTCCCTTTTCGGGCTTTTCGAGTCCGACAATAGATTTAAGTAAAACAGTTTTTCCAGAGCCACTTTTACCAATTACCATGCTAACTTTCGAGGGTTCAAAATTTGCACTAAGGTTTTTGAGTACATGCTTATTCCCAAAATATTTATCTATATTTTTAACTTCTATCATGTAAGTAAAAGATGAGTCAAGATTAAATTAAATAGAAGAAGCAGAATAATGCTATAAACCACAGCCTTAGTGCTACTTTTGCCAACTTCTAATGCACCACCAATAGTAAAATAACCTTGAAATGCAGAAACTGAAGTAATTATTACAGAAAAGACAGTAATTTTAATTAAAGAATAGCTTACATAAAAAGGGACAAACATGTAGTTTAAGCCATAAATATAGTCATGTACACTCACAACGTCGGAAGTAAGAGCCACCAAAAAGCCTCCTGAAATGCCCAATATTGTACTCAAAAGACTAAGAATAGGAAAAGAAATAATGGCAGCAATAATTTTTGGTAACACTAAATAACTAGCTGAATTAATTCCCATAATTTCGAGGGCGTCAATTTGTTCGGTAATTTTCATTGTTCCAATTTCGGAAGCTATATTTGAGCCGACTTTCCCTGCGAGTATCAGGCATACGATAGTGCTAGAAAATTCAAGAATAAAAGTGTCTCTAGCGCTAAGTCCGATTAAATAACGCGGGATTAATGGCGACACAAAATTAATTGCAACTTGTAAAGTTAAAACAGCACCCATAAAAACCGACACAATACTAACTATCCAAATTGAGTCAACGCCAATCTGTTCAATTTCTTGTAAGACACGTTTAAAAAAGATTTTACCATTAACAGGTCTTTTAAAAACGCTAAGAATAAACATTAAATATTTTCCTATTGCTACTAACAAAAATGTTTTTTTTTAAATATTTTCACAAATTTAATCAAGTATCTTGGAATATTAAAATTATAATTGTATTTTGTAATTTATTTTAAAATTAATTAATTTATGAATTCTAATTATTGTGTAATAATGGCTGGTGGTGTTGGGAGCAGATTTTGGCCAATGAGTAGAACTTATATGCCTAAACAGTTTTTAGACATCACAGGTAGTGGGCGGACGTTAATTCAACAAACTTTTGACAGGTTTTCTCAACTAATGCCTGCTGAAAATATTTATGTTGTTACAAACGAAGAATATAGGAATATTATTCACGAACAGTTGCCCGAAATTCCTGATAACAATATATTAGGTGAGCCAATGCGTAGGAATACCGCTCCATGCATAATGTATGCAAACTTTAAAATTGCTTTAAAAGACCAATTGGCAAATATTGTTGTTACTCCTGCCGACCATCTAATCGTCAACGAAAAAGAATTTTTAGACAATATAAAAGAGGGCTTAAATTATATTGCTTTTAACAATTCTATGCTAACTTTGGGAATTACTCCCAACAGACCAGCTACCGGTTATGGTTATATTCAATTATCTGAAAATAAACCAGAAGAAAAAATAATAAAAGTAAAAACTTTTACCGAAAAACCACATATCGAATTAGCTAAATTTTTTATCCAAAGTGGCGATTTTTTATGGAACTCAGGTATTTTTATGTGGAAAACTTCTGTAATTGATAAAGCTCTAAATGAATTTTTGCCTGAGCATTATAATTTATTTAAAGAAAATATTGATAGTTTTAATACCATAAACGAAAAAATTGCAATTAATAGAGTTTATTCCGATGCTAAAAGTATTTCAATAGATTTTGGAGTGATGGAAAAAGCTGAAAATGTTTATGTTATGAAAACAAATTTCGGCTGGTCTGATTTAGGAACTTGGGATTCTTTATATAAAGTAATTCCAAAAGATGATAACGAAAATGTTGTTATCGGAAATAAGGTTTTTGTTAATCAAAGTTTTTCTAATTATATAAATATTGGAAAAAAAAGGATAGCCATATTAAACGACTTAGAAGACTTTATTGTTGTTGATACAGACGAAGCTTTATTAATTTGTAAACGCGAAAACGAACAACAAATTGGCGATTTGTTAAACGAAGCTAAGTTAAAATTTGGTGATGATATAAAATAATATTTTTACCATTCAATTTTTCTTACTGAATTTTCTAACTCAGTAATAAAAACATTATTAGCATTTTCTGGAATTAAATTCTCTAATTTTTCTGGCCATTCAATAAACAATAAAGCTCCTGAATCTAAATATTCTTCAAAGCCTATATCGAAAATTTCGGTAATTTTTTCGATTCTATAAAAATCAAAATGATATATAAATTTGTATTTTTCGCAAGGATATTCGTTCACTATTGCAAAACTAGGGCTTGTAACCTCGGCTTTTACACCTAAATATTTACAAATTTCTTTAATAAAAGTTGTTTTTCCAGCACCCATCTCTGCATAAAAGAGAAAAACTCGTTTATCTCCTATTTGATTACAAAATAATTTAGCAAGCGATGCTAATTCGTCTAAATTACTGACTATCATTATATTTATCTTGGCTTTAAAGTTACAATAGGTAAAATCATTTCTTGTAAGGACACCCCTCCATGCTGAAAAGTATCTTTATAATATTTAACATAATGATTAAAATTATTGGGATATGCGAAAAAATCTGACCCGGTTGCAAAAACATAAGTCGAGCTAATATTAGTTTTAGGCAAATATATTTCATCGGGATTAAGAATTTCAAAAACTTCTTTTTTATTATATCCCAAGCTTTTACCTTGTTTATATCTTAAATTGGTAGTGGTATCTCTATCGCCGATAATTTTTACGGGATCATTAACTTGTACACTACCATGATCAGTACTTATAACTAAGTTCACATTGTGCTGAGCTAAATTTTTCAATAATTCTATTAAAGGTGAAAAGCTAAACCACGACTTTGTAATAGCCCTATAAGCGGAAGACGAATTTGCAAGTTCTCTAATCATTTTTTGATCTGTTCTAGCATGAGAAAGTGCGTCAATAAAATTTACAATAACCACAACGAACTGATTATCTAATATACTGTTTAAATTATCGGAAATTCTTTTACAAAACTTAATATCTGTAACTTTCTCAAAATGCAAACCTGTTTTCACATTATGCCTACGCATCATATTAATTAGCATTTCTTCTTCAAACAGGTTTTTACCTCCTTCTTCGTCGTCGTTTTTCCATAATTCGGGATAAAGTTTATTAATTTCGGAAGGCATTAGACCCGAAAAAATTGAGTTTCGTGAATATTGTGTTGCAGTAGGTAAAATAGAATAATAAAGTTCTTCTTCTTTAATATTATAATAAGGAGTTAAAGCGGGTTCAATGCTTTTCCATTGGTCGAATCTTAAGTTGTCCATTAAAAGAAAAAACACTTTTTCCCCATTTTTTAAAAGTGGGAAAACTTTTTCTTTCAATAAATTTTGAGAACAAAGCGGTTTATTATCGTTTTTAAAATCAAACCAAGAGGCATAGTTTTTTTTAATAAATTTAGAAAAACTAGCATTTGCATCATTATACTGCATTTGAAGCACTTCATCCATAGTATTATCGTTTGCTTCACTAAGCTCTAACTCCCAGAAAGTAAGTTTTTTATAAACTTCTATCCAATCGTTAAAGCTCATACTCTCATTTATGTCATTACCGAGTTGTCTAAACTCAACTTGATATGCACTAGTAGTTTTTTGAGTAACGAGTCTTGTTTTATCGATATGTTTTTTTATTGCTAACAAAATTTGATTAGGATTAACTGGCTTAATTAGATAGTCGTTAATTTTAGAGCCGATAGCTTCGTCCATTATATTTTCTTCTTCATTTTTTGTTATCATTATAACTGGTAATAAAGGAAATAATGATTTAATTTTGCCTAAAGTTTCTATACCGCTCATTCCGGCCATGTGTTCGTCTAAAAATATTAAGTCAAAATCTTCGTTTTTAACTTTTGCAATAGCGTCAAAACCATTTGTTGCGGTACTTAGTTCATAACCTTTTTGTTCGAGGAAGATAATATGAGGTTTGAGCAAATCAATTTCATCGTCTGCCCATAATATTTTTATTTTTTTTTGCACAATAAAATATTTTAGTTGAAAATTTTATTTATAATTATCATTATAAAAAGACAAGTATTCGTTAATATTTTTTTGTTTTTGTAATTTGCCAAAATTGTCGGCTGAAATAACAAAGACTTTATATTGAACATTATTTAGTTTAGAAAACACATCATCGCTATTAGCAATCATTTTAGAATAATTTACTGACTGTCTTTGATTTTTAAAAGATCTTACAGATATTAATTCGTTATTAGAATCATAAGGAGTATTTATAACATTAAACGTTCTCATGCTAAAATTAAAAATATTAAAGTTCCTAATTTCGAAGCTCAATCTTTTTAAATCAACATTCGAAGAGTTTAGCATAATAACATAATAATGTTCATCGTTTTCGTCATAAATAAACTTTTCTTTTTGAATATCTTTATTTATGTTATTGTCCATAGTTGTATCATCGTAAGTTTCAGTTTGGGGTCTAGCTTGTAATTCAGCTATTAAAGCCTGTATATCAGTATTTCCATAATATTCTAAAATATTTTGAGCTACGGTTGCCAATTCATTATCTGAATAATCTTGCATAAATTTAACGAGTGCATTTCTAAATTGCTCTTCATTAGCGGTTCTACCGACAAGCAGTACTCTCAAAAAATCGAAATTCGGTATCAAGCTATTTCCGGGGTTTTCATCTATGAATTTATTTACATTAAGTCTAAGTTTATCAAACCTCATAGCCATATAATCATCATAAGCTTGCACATACAATTGTTCGTCTTGTCTTCGTTTTTGTTCAAGTTCATTAGCATAATTTGGATTAACAAGAACTTTTGCAAAATTTGTTTCGGGGAATTTACTAATTACTAAATCTTTATATTTTTGCTCTTGACTATGATTTCCAACAATTTTATTTAAAAGATATAAATTATAATAAGTAAGAAGTAAATGCTCATTATTTGGGTATCTTTTATTTAATTCTTCGTATGCAGCTATTGCTTTAGGGTAATCATTAAATCTATCTTTATAAACTCTACCCATGTTAAACAGAGCGTTTTGAATTTTTTCATGCGACAAGTTCATAGCAGAATCGGTCAAAGGAATATCTTGCAAATAATAGTTTCTATCTTTATTGTTTGCTTTTTTTGATTTTGTTGTTCCACCTTCTTGATTTTCTCCTGCTTCAGCTAATTCTTCATCAAAATCAACGATAGATTTATTTTTTCTTCTCCAATGGTCTTCATTTTTTCTATTCCCCCATTTTTTATTAAACTCATTTTTACCAAAACTTAATTGTGCTGGGTTATAAAAATACCATGCCCCACCAGATGGAGCATCAACTCTATTCATTGTATTTCCGCGTTGTTGGTCAAAAATCATAGAATTTATTTGATCTTGCTGGGCTTGTTCTCTTTCTAGTGCTTCTTGTTTAACAATTTCGGCTATAATATCGTCAATAATTTTATTTCTATCTTTTTCAGGCATTTTTGCCAAGCGTTGCAAACTATCTTGTAGTTCGACTTCGTTGGTAAAGGTTACAAGTTCATTAAGGTTATTTGAAGTTGTTCTAATCTCTTTATATTTTTCATAAGTTGTTGGCAAGAAAGCCATACAAGTATCGAAATATATTTGTGCGTTCTTATAGTCGTTTTCGGCAAAATATATTTCACCTAGTTTCATGCAAGATATTGCTTTTTGGTAATCATTAGATACGCTAGTAGCCGAAGAAAGTTTATAATTTTCTTTTGCTTCTTTTTTCAGTCCTGTTCGCATATCGATTTCGGCGATAGTGAAATAAATTTGGTCACGATATTCAATATTTTTATCGTCTCTCAACATTTTTTTAAGTTTCTTACGAATTTCTCTTGTTCCTCTTCCATCAGAAGCATAGCATTTTGCTTGATTTATTCTAGCGTTAAACTCCATTTCGTAATTTCTACTTTTTTTAGCAACAAGAGCATATAAATCGGCAGCTTGCGACAAATTATCTTGATTTTCATAAATTTGGGCTAAAATGTAAGTATAACGATACTTTAACTTTTTAGCTTTTGTATTTTTTATAGCTCTTAACAATTTAGGAACAGCCTCATCATATTTTTTTTGTTTAATATAGTAATCTGCATAAATAGCGGCAAACTCTCCGTCAAGTTTTTTTGGTAAATCTTTTTGTGCTTCGATAAAATCTATAGTTTCTTTAGCTTCGCTAAAATTTTTATTTTCGGAAAAAGTTCTTACTAAATAAAGATTTGCCTTATGTCTGGTTTCTAAATCGGGAAATTGTCGTGAAATAAACTCAAAATTATATCTAGCTTGTAAATAATCTCTTTTAATAAAATATGCTTTCCCCATAATCAAATAGCAATCATCAATCCATTTATTAAATTCTTTTTTGTCAAAAAATTCTCGTTCTTTCTTTGATAATTGTTTTCCTTTTGTTTGAGGTTTTTTTGTTATAGAGTGAATTTTAATACCTTTGGCAGCTTTCTGAACTACTTTATCCATTTCACCACTAGCAGCCCCCGACAAATCTTCTTTACTATCAACAAATATTGGCAAAACTTCATTAAAATTGTCATTATTAGTCGAATTAATTCTATTTATTCCTCGTTTATAAGCCTCGTTAGCATTAAAGAAAATATTATATTTTAATGTAATATTATGATAAGTTCTACTAGTTGGGGTATTTTTTTCGACAGAGCAAGCCCAAAATAAACCTAGTCCGATTATAATAAACGTTATTTTAAAGATTCTTTTCACTTTTTATAATTTCTTGTAATGATAACTAAAAACATTTTACTTTATTATTCAAAAAAAACAAAATTATTCGACAGTAACAGATTTTGCTAAATTTCGAGGTTGGTCTACATTACAACCCCTCAATACAGCAGTATAGTATGACAATAATTGCAACGGTATAACCGTTAATAATGGAGCTAATGCAAAATCGGAATGAGGCACTTCGATAACATAATCAGCCAAATTTTTGATAGTGGTATCGCCTTCGCTAACGATAGCAATAATAAGTCCTTTGCGGGCTTTTACTTCTTGAATATTTGAAACAATTTTATCATAAGAATTATCTTTAGTTGCTAAAACGATAACTGGCATTTTGTCATCAATAAGAGCTATTGGTCCGTGTTTCATTTCGGCAGCTGGGTAACCTTCGGCATGAATATAAGAAATTTCTTTTAACTTTAAGGCACCTTCTAAAGCTACAGGGAACAAATAACCTCTACCAAGATAAAGAGCATTTGAAGAATCTTTAATTCTTTCGGCAATAATTTTAATAAACTCAGCTTTATTAAGGATTTGTTCAATTTTTTCTGGGATTGCATAAAGTTCGTCAATTAGTACTTCATATTCTTCTTTTGTCAAAGCTTTATTTGCATATCCCATAGCCATAGCAATCATAGTTAAAACGGTAACTTGCGCAGTAAAAGCTTTTGTTGAAGCCACCCCGATTTCTGGTCCTGCATGAGTATAAACACCTGCAATTGTTTCGCGAGGAATACTGGAGCCAACAACGTTACAAATACCTAAAACTAAAGCACCGGCAGATTTTGCAAGTTGAATAGCTGCTAATGTATCAGCAGTTTCACCACTTTGAGAAATAGCAATGACGATATCTCTTTTATTAATAATCGGGTTTCGGTATCTAAATTCGGAGGCATATTCAACTTCGGTAGGTATTCTAGTAAACTCTTCAAACAGATATTCGCCAACAAGTCCGGCGTGCCAACTAGTTCCGCAAGCAATAATCAATATTCTATCGGCTGATTTTAGTTTGTCGAATACTTCAATTAATCCTCCAAGTTTTAAAACTTTGGCTTCTAAATTTAATCTACCTCTATATGTATCTCGAATAGCTCGCGGTTGTTCATAAATTTCTTTTAACATATAATGGTCAAAGCCATTTTTTTCAATCTCGTCAAGTTTTAAATCTATTTTTTTAATGTTAGGTTTTTGGGAAATATTTTTAAGATTAGTAAGGTTTAAACTATTTTTTGAGATAATTGCAATATCATCATCGTTTAAGTAAATCACACTATTAGTATATTCAACTATTGGAGTAGCATCAGAGGCAATAAAATACTCATTTTGTCCAATTCCAATGACTAGTGGGCTTCCTTTACGAGCAGCAAAAAGTTTTTCAGGTTCTTCTTTGCTCATTATAACTAATCCATAAGCGCCTTCGACCATTAACAAAGCTTGTCGAATAGACTCATCAATCGAAAAAGGAATATTATCATTTTTATGACTTATATACACAAATTCTATCAAATTAGCTAAAATTTCTGTGTCGGTTTGAGATTTAAAAATATAACCCTCTTTTTCAAGACCAATTCTAAGTTGAGAATAGTTTTCAATAATTCCATTGTGAATAATAACGAAATAACCATTCATTGATTCATGTGGGTGAGCATTAACATCGGTTGGCTCGCCATGAGTAGCCCAACGTGTATGCCCCATTCCTACAAAACTATTAGTGTTATAATTTGTTAAAATATTTTCTAAATCACTTACCTTTCCTTTACATTTATAAACTTGAATATCTCTAGAAAATATAGCAAGCCCAGAAGAGTCATATCCTCGATATTCCAAGCGTTTTAAACCTTTTATTAAAACTTCTTTTGCATTTCTATAACCAATATATCCAACAATACCGCACATAAATAAAACTTTAAAATTTTGTATAATATACTATCAATCTCATTCTGTCCGAAGAATTACCATTTGCATTTAGAACGACTCTATAAGGAATAGTACGATTATCAGTGGCGAAAAGATAAATTCCATAATCAGTTTTTCCATTCACTAATTCTTGAATATGAAATGGAATATTGAATTTATAAGTATATTTATTCTCTAAAGCTCCACCAAAGTATGTATTATTCAGTTTATAGTCTGTCAAAAAATCGTACTTACCATCATCTGTTATAGCAACGAGAGTTAATTTAGGTGGCGGTAAAAATACATTTTCATCAGATTCTGCTTTAACGGTAATCACTAATTGAGCCTTATTAATTGCAATGTTTTTAGTATCAAAAAAGTTAGCTATCTGTGGAAATTTAATTTTTGCTTTTAGCCCTCCTAGTCCTTGTATATAACATAAATCTTTAATTAAAGAAGTGTCAGCAATGACCTCTTTAATTTCTGTACAAGCGTTTGAATAATCATGTTCAAACATATTGATAATAGCCGATTTTGAATTAATTAAAAATTCGTATTTAGAAGTATCATTATAATACAAAATCATTGCCGAAGAAGAACCGACAAGATCGAGACTATAAATACAACCGCCACTACTAACAGGGTCGGTAAACACATACAACCCATTAAAGTACTTTATAAAAGAATTATTATCGATAAAGTGATTTTTGTTAGCGCTATTGGTAAATTCTTGAGCTAATTCAATTGGTAAAGAAATTTTAGCAATGCTATCGGCGGAGTTGAAATCTAGAACTGTTGAACTTAAAACTTCAAATTCTGAAGAATTTAGATTAAAATTAGAGTAATAAATAGAGTCATAATATATTTCTTTTTTAAGCCTAGCAACATATACATTTTGGCTAGTAGCCTTATTTCCATAAAAGGAACTATATTTAAGTTGCAACTCAATTTTATTTATTTTGTTTACAGAAGAAAAATCGACATTGCTTGATGATATTCTAGTGTGGCAAACAAAAGCAGCTTTTGTATAACCAAAAATTGGGTCTACATAAGAACCTAAAGGTGATAAAGTTCTTTCGTCAGTAGAAACGATAAAATCAGTAACCGTAAAACAATCAACTGCCATAGTATCGGCAAAAAGGTCAAGCCTATCATTTTCGGGCATTAAGCCTAAACCTATATCAGAAGATTTTTGTTCGCAAGAAATAATAAAAATAATTCCGACAACAGCAATAAAAAAAGCAAAAAGATAATTATATATTTTCATTAAAGTTTATTATTAAAAAGTTTTCCATAAAACTCATGATACTTATCAACATAATTTTCGGTATTTTGATATTTCAAGAAGGGTTTTTTTGATTGTTCGACATAAGAAGCGATATTTTCATTTAATGAATTTGTACCAACAATAACACCATCAGAATAGTCTATAGCAAATTTTGTTAAATTTTCCCAATTAGGTTCAATTAAATGGGCAACATCCTCAGGAAATATTCCTTTTTCAATTAACTTATTAGGTAAGTTTGTATCAAGGGGTTTAGAAAATTTGTCGTCATAAACCGAATAAATAGTTTTAAAGCCGTTCTCAAAAATAGGTTCATTATAAAACAATTTTTTCATAAAAAAGGGAATAAGAGCTGTGAACCACCCGTGGCAATGAATAATATCAGGAGACCACCCAAGTTTTTTAACAGTTTCGACAACGCCACGAGAATAAAAAATAGCTCTTTCATCGTTATCGACAAATTCTTTTCCTTTATCGCTTAGTCCAAATTTACGACTAAAAAAATCGTCATTATCAATAAAATAAACCTGCATACGTGCAGGTTGAATAGAAGCGACTTTAATAACCAAAGGATGGTCAGTATCATCAATTACAAGATTCATCCCACTAAGTCGAATAACTTCATGCAATTGATTTCTTCTTTCATTTATGCTGCCAAACTTTGGCATAAAAGTGCGAATTTCGCAACCTCGCTCTTGTATTCCTTGCGGTAAATAACGGCTTATCACCGACAATTCTGTTTCGGGCAAATAAGGCGTTATCTCTTGAGTAACAAAAAGAACCCTTAATTTCATATTTTCTTTCATTTTTATAAACCACAAAAATATAAAAAAAAATTCAATTTTCCATATATTTTTATTAAGATATTATTAAACAGCTAATTATCAACAAAATAGAAAAAAAATCATACGAAAAAACAGTTTTAATCTCATTTTTCAACCACAGAAAAATATTGGTCGTTTTCTACTATGTACATAGGTGATTAAATGTTTTGTGCTTATATTTTATATTAGTGCTGAAAATTTAAAATAATAACAATAATTATTATCTGTAAAAATAAAGATTATTATATTTGCGTTTAAAAAAATTTACGAACAAGGGGAAAAAAAAATCAATTGAACTAAAATATTTGCAAATGATAAGTAGAAGATATGAAAATGATGGAATTTCAACATTAAAATTGAATAACACACAACTTATAGCTAAATCTGAAGTAGAAAAAAAAATAACTACAGGAATTTATAAATTTGAGAATGTTAATTGTATAATATGTGGGAGTAAATCCTTTGAAACACTTGCTGAGAAAGATCGTTATGGATTATCTTGTAGCACAAGAATCTGTACCGAATGTGGATTAGTTTATACTGCACCTAGAATGACAATGGAATCTTATAAAGAGTTTTATAATTCTGAATATAGGAGACTTTATGTCGGAGTTGAAAAGGCAAAAGATGATTTTTTTTATGATCAAAAATTTAGAGGCGATAGAATACTAAAATATATTAAAAACAATTCAACATTTAATGAAAGACCTTTAGATATTCTAGAAGTTGGTTGTGGTGCTGGAGGAATATTGTATGCTTTTAAATTAGCAGGTCATAAAGAGTATGGGATTGATTTTGGAGAAGAGTATATTGATTATGGGGTAAAGAAATATGGTCTAAATCTTAAAGTAGGCTCACTGCTTGAGATAGATGTAGAATATAAAGCAGATGTTATAATTTATTCTCATGTATTAGAACATGTTCTTGATATTAAAAATGAGCTGAATTTGATAAAATCTCATCTTAAAAATGATGGTTTTGTTTATGTAGAGGTACCAGGATTAAAATATATACACAAAACTTATGATATGAACTTTCTTAAATATTTGCAAAATGCACATACATATCATTTTACTCTTAACTCTTTAAATAGAGTTTTTACAAATAATGGTTTTACAAAAATTTCTGGTGATGAACAAATACGCTCTTTGTTTAAAACGACTTTGATAGAAACAACTATCAACTTTAAAAATGAATATAATGAAGTATTGAAATATATAAAAAAAGTTGAGAAATTCAGATTTTTTTATATTTTAAGATTTAAAAATTTGCGTTGGAAACTGAAAAAATTTGTTTTAAAATTAATAGGATAGCCATATTTAGGAAACACTTTGTTTCCTAAATATAGACTCACACTAAGCGTATTGATTATTAATTACTATAAATAATAACAATAAGGCAAAATAATTATACTTGCTAAAAAGTATAAAATAATTATACAAGCATAAAATAACTTACATTTTTATTATTTTATATTGGTAAAACCTATCTTTAGATATGATTTGTAATTTATAAAAACCTTCAACTAGCTCATCTAAATTTAAATTTATTATTTTATCCGAACAATTGAAAGCTTTAACAACTTTTCCATTAATGTCTATCACTTCTACTCTTTCTATAATAGAATTAGATTCAATATTAATATCTGTTATAACAGGATTTGGATACAATGAAATAGCATTAGCTTGAATATCAGCATCTTCACTTTCTTGTAAATTTATATTTGACATCATTTTGGATGATGAAGGAGGTAATTTGAAAATATATGCAGCCCCTGCATTTGTTCCATTAATATTATCGTCTTGCGCAGCTCCTATAATTATATATTTATTTGAAATATCAACCCATCTGCTAAACCAATCTCCAGCTGATACATTATCGGACTGTAAATAATTTGCTAATGTAAATCCCACACCAGGAGTAAGTGTATATAAATATGCCAATCCTGCGTCTGTATATGTAGTGTTATTTGCATAATTGCCAACTACTCTATATGCTCCCCATTTACACCAACATTACCTCCACCAAAACGGTCTTCTGCTGCTGCATTAGTAGGGACATATTTAGATTTATAGTTCCAAACTGTTCCGCTTCTTGAAAACACATAGGCAGCACCAGCATTTGTTGCGGCTTGATCTTCCATCATAGCACCAACAACTAAAGTGGTACTGTCAGTACTTACTGAATTCCCAAACCAGTCGTTAGCCTGTCCGTCTGGCGCTAAAATCTTAGCTTGCTCTGTCCAAGTAGTGCCTTTATGAAAAACATATGCTGCTCCTGCATTATTTCCATTATCATCATCATACATAGCTCCTATAACTATATATTTACCTGCATGACACACAGACTGTCCAAAGTTGTCTCCTGCACCAATTGAAGAGCCATAAACTTGTTGTTCTAAAAACCATGAACCCGAAACATATTTATAAATATAAGCTCCGCCAGAATTTGTACCGTAAGTATCTTTATCTAAAGCGCCTATTACTAAGGTTAAACCTCCTGTGTGCACCGCTCTGCCAAAGTGATCATACGCTGCTGCATCTGGGGCAGTAATTTTTGTTTCAACCCAGTTTCCTGCACTTTTTTGGTAAACATATACAGCGCCAACCTGTGTTAATCCACTGTGGGTATGATTATGCGCACCAACCACAAATATATCATCTTTATAAATACTTATTTGTCGCCCAAATTCGTCGCCAGCATTCCCGTCAGAAGCTGTAAGTTTTGTCTCAAAATCCCATGTATCGTTCATTTCATCGTATTTATAAATATAAACTGCACCTGAATTTATTCCATTAATAGAGTCATCATGATTTGGTGCACCAACTGCTGCATATTCTTTATATATACTTACGCAAGTACCAAAATAATCGTTATTGCCTCCGTCTGGAGCAAATAACTCGTAATTTTCATTTACAATAGATTGTGAAAACAATAAACTTGATAAAATCAAGGATACAAATAACAATGCATTTTTTTTCATTTTTATTAATTTTTAGTTAATAATAGTTAAACACAAATATCCTTAAATTAAAACAATTATTTTATTTAAATATATTTTTTTTACCACATAGCAACAAAGTTTTTTTTCTACGTACCTTTGTGGTTAAAAATTATGTCGTTAAATTTTATTTTAATATTTTGTTATTGTTTATATTAGTTATAGTTTTGCGAATTAAAACTTATTAAGTAATGCATACTATCACAAGCGTTTCGCAATTGATTGACTATCGTAAAAGTATAAGTTCAAATATTAGTATAGGTTTTGTTCCTACTATGGGAGCTCTTCATCAGGGACATATTACTTTGGTCAATCGCTCTGCAAACGAAAACGACATCACAATAGTATCTATTTTTGTAAATCCCAGACAATTTAACGATAAAATTGATTTAGCAAATTATCCAAGAAATATTGAAAACGACAGTATTTTATTAGAAAAAGCAAAATGCGACATACTTTTCACACCTAATAGCGACGATTTATACGCTAACTATCAAGGACATACAACAGATTTAAAAGGTATTGATAAAATTTATGAAGGTGAATTTAGACCTGGTCATTTTCAAGGAGTAGTTGATGTTGTGTACAGGCTTTTCGACTTAGTTAAACCTCACAAAGCATATTTTGGAGAAAAAGATTTTCAACAATTAGCAATAATAAGGCTAATGACAAAAAATGCTAAATTGCCAATAGAAATTGTAGGTTGCGAAATTGTGAGAGAAAAAAGTGGATTAGCAATGAGTTCAAGAAACGAAAGGCTTAGCGAAGAAGAAAGAAAAATTGCTTCTAAAATTTACAAAACTATGCTAAAATACACTTCAAACTTAAAGCAGGGACAAAAAACTGACGAAATAATCCAAAAAATAAAAGAAAAAATAGAAAATAACGCATTTTTAGAAATAGAATACATAGTTTTTTGCGAATCAGAAAATTTAAAACCCATTGACAAACTCCCCGCAAACACTGACATGAGGCTATGTTTAGCAGTTTGGTGTAAAGAAATTAGATTAATTGACAACATAAGTTTGCATATTTAAATAAGTATTATTTAACTTTGCAAAGAATTTATTTTAACAACATGAATATAGAAATTGTAAAGTCAAAAATTCATAAAGTAAGGGTAACAGAAGCTAACTTGCAATACGTTGGTAGCATTACCATAGATGAAGATTTGATGATAGCTTCTAATATCATCGAGCACGAGAAGGTTCAAGTAGTAAACATTAATAATGGCGAACGATTTGAAACTTACGTAATAAAAGGAGAAGCAGGCTCTGGGGTTATTTGCTTAAATGGTCCAGCTGCAAGAAAAGTTGCCGTTGATGATATCGTAATAATAATTTCTTATGCAAGTATGGATTTTGAAGAGGCAAAAACTTTCAAGCCTTCATTTATTTTCCCAGACACCCAAACAAATCGTATATTATAAAAAATGGTTAAACTTGATTTAATAAAATCAAAAATAATTAATAAAGAAAACTTGCAAGATTTTATTAATTCTTCAAAACTTAAAAACGAAATTTTAATTTTTACAAATGGCTGCTTCGACGTTTTGCATTTTGGTCATATCTATTATTTATCTCAAGCAGCAGATTTAGGGACAAAACTCATTATCGGCTTAAATTCAGACGAGTCGGTAAAACGATTAAAAGGCGAAACACGCCCTATAAACAATGAAAATGACAGAGCATTTATTTTAGCTTCGCTATTTTTTGTTGATGCCGTTATAATTTTTAATGAAGACACACCAGAAAATTTAATAAAATTAATAAACCCTAATATTCTTGTAAAAGGTGGCGACTATAGAGTTGAAGACATTGCAGGAGCTAAGTTTGTTATGCAAAATGGAGGAAAAGTCGAAATAATTAAATTTGTTGACGGATATTCTTCATCAAAAATAATAAAAAAATTGTAGATAATTAAATAATTATTATATTTGTACATTATACAAAAATGCTTAAACAATGAAAACTATTAAAATCTTTTTGATATTATTATTGAGTACAATGCTTTTAAATAGTTGCAAAAACTATGAAGAAGATATAATTGGTACATGGAATTTTCAAACCTTTGACAACGCAGCTCAAGGCACAGTTACTTGGTCTTTTAAAGATGATGGACTTTTAATTAGAGTTTCGACTGCAAATTCGGGTATTCAGTTTGACTCATGCAACTATACAATTGAAAACAGTTTTTTCAAAAAACAATTAACAATAACAGGAAGCACATCATTGACAGGCCTTCCTGATTTGAATGGAGAATATAGAATTGAGAAATTCAAAGAAGACATTCTAATTATGACAAGAACGCATCTTGCTAATGGAGAAACTGCAGGAGCTTATTATCGTTGCGAATTGAAACGCAAACAATAAAATGACAAAATATAAAACAGTTTTCGTTTGTCAAAACTGTGGATATACTGCTCCCAAATGGGCAGGAAGGTGTTCCAACTGCAATAGTTGGAATTCTTTTATCGAAGAAGTCGAATCAAAAGAAGAAAAGCAAAAAGCTCAATCTAGTGCAAAACCTGGGAATGCACTTCCAATTTTAGGTATAGAAAAAAACGTCTTCAAAAGACGTAAAATGTTTTTTACAGAATTAGACAGAGTTTTAGGAGGCGGTTTAGTGCCTGGCTCAATGGTTTTATTAGGTGGTGAACCCGGAATTGGAAAATCGACTTTAATATTACAAGCTGTTTTAAATTTAGACAACACAAAAGTTTTATACATTTCTGGCGAAGAAAGTGAAAACCAAATTAAACTTAGAGCCGATAGAATTGGAATAAAAAATACTGATTGCTTTATTTATACAGAAACGAATATCGAAAAAATATTAGCAACTATTAAAGATATTTCACCAGATTTAGTTGTAATCGATTCAATTCAAACAGTAGCTTCGCAAGAATTAAGTTCTTCGCCAGGAACAGTATCACAAATAAGAGAATGTACTCGTTTGTTACAAGAATATGCAAAATCAAGCTCAATACCAATAATTTTAATTGGGCATATTAATAAAGATGGAGATATTGCCGGACCAATGTCTTTAGAACATATTGTAGATGTTGTTTTGCAGTTTGAAGGAGATAGTAATTATTTCTATCGTTTACTAAGACCAAAAAAAAATCGTTTTGGTTCGACTTACGAAATTGGAGTTTTTGAAATGGCTAATAGCGGTTTAAAAGAGATAACTGATCCCGGTAACATTCTACTTTCAGGCGAAGATATTAATTTAAGCGGAGTTAGTTTTGGAACTATTGCCGAAGGTTCACGAACACTAATGATAGAAGTGCAAGCTCTTGTTGGAAATGCAGTTTTTAGCAGTCCACAGCGAAATGCAACAGGTTTTGACTCGCGACGTTTCCAGATGCTTTTAGCAGTAATAGAAAAAAGATTGGGACTAAAACTCTTGCAAAAAGATATTTTTTTAAATATCGCCGGCGGGCTAAAAATTAACGACCCCGCAGCTGATTTAGCAGTAATGGCAGCAGTACTTTCGTCATATTTCGACAAATCGCCAAAATTAAACTCATGTTTTATCGGCGAAGGCGGACTTTCAGGCCAAATTAAACCTGTTTCATTTATAGAAAAACGTATAGGCGAAGCTGCCAGACTAGGATTTAATAAAATCTACGCACCAAGTACGCAAAAATCAGATGTTAAAATTAAAGATATCGAGTTAATTACAATTTCGGACATTAAAGATTTTGCGTCAAAATTCTTAAAATAACATAGAATTAATTACCGAAACAATATTGCAAGCAACTAAACCAGCTGTTTCGGTTCGTAAACGACTTTCGCCAAGGCTAACTTCTGCAAAACTCAATGATTTAGCTAAATTTATTTCATTCTTAGAAAAATCACCTTCGGGACCTATTAACAAAAGATATGATGAATTTTGAACTAGTTGCGAACCTAAAAATAATTTTTCAGAGTTTTCCGAGCAATGAGCAATAAATTTTTGTTGATAATTAAAATTTTGTTTTAATAATTGGTCTAAATTTATTTGTTCATTAATTTTAGGATGATAAGCTTTGTAAGATTGCTTCATGGCAGCTTCAGCAACACGATTTAATCTATCTGTTTTTAAAATTTTTCGCTCAGAATTTTTACAAATAATAAAACTTATTTCATCAATCCCAATTTCTGTTGCTTTTTCGACAAACCATTCTAATCTTTCATTCATTTTTGTGGGAGCAATAGCTATATGTAAAAAATAATTACGCTTAGCAAAATTTTCTTTTTTATCTATAATTTTAAGAAGAACTTTTTTATGAAAATTATCAACAATAATTGCAGTATAAAGGCTTCCCTCTCCATCGGTTAAAAAAACTTTATCGTCAATAGCAAGCCGTAAAACTTTAGAGCAATGTTTAGACTCTTCTTCATTTAAAGCATGAAAATCAGATATGATATTTTTATCGTAAAATAAGTGCATAAAAGTATTTTTGTAAAATTACAAATTTTACTAATATTTAAAAATATTAAAATTAAAAAACATCTCCAAAAATTTAATAATGGAGATGTTAAATTAATTGAAAACTCAATTTATTTATCTATTTATTTTCTAATTCATCTGTATTTTTATTTTTACCAGCTCTAGCCAATAAAACAATTGGGACAACTATTATTACTAATAATACCAAGCCCATAATTAAACTTGTAGAATCCATATTTATTATTTTTAATTTGGCAAAGAATTTTATCTGCCAAAAATTTATAAAAATTTTAAAACCACTAAAATCGAAATAATTTTTATAAATTATTTAATAAAAATAATGGAAAGGAAAGACGAGATAAAAATCTTTAAAAATTTCTTTACTACTAAGGTCAATTTTGTAATTAAGCAAGCAATAATTAGAAAGCACTTGAGACTTTATTTGCAAAAATGATTTTATTGGTTTAAAAGTTAAAAAAATATTAACTTCTCTATATCTAACAAAATTATCTAGTTTTGAATTTTGTTCTTGAAAATAGAAGTCAAAGTATTTTGGGGCAATAAAGTTTGCTTTATTTTCGACAAAATCGTTATTATTATCGAAGTCAATTGCTTGATACTTGAAAGTGCTAGCACTTAAAGCAAAAACTAAAAAACTGAGAAAGATTAATATATAATTTTTATAAGAGTTCAAAATATTTTTTTTCAAAAATACAAATTAAGTTAATATAATAAAAAAAAACTATTAATTATTGTCCCCAACTTTCTCTATCTAAGCTTCTATAATGAATGGCTTCTGCAATATGCGAAGGTTTAATATTATCAGATTTTTCTAAATCGGCTATTGTTCTAGATAATTTAATAATTCTATCATAAGCCCGGGCCGAAAGGTCAAGTTTTTCCATAGCGTTTTTTAGCAACAATAGTGATGTTTCATCAAGTTGGCAAAACTCTTTGATCATTTTGGAGTTCATTTGTGCGTTACAATAAATATTTTTTCTTTTTTTAAATCTCTCGGTTTGAATTTTTCTAGCTTCGACTACTCTTTTTTGAATTTCTTTAGATTTTTCGCCAGATTTTTTATCGGCAAGATTTTCGAAGTTTACTGGTGTAACTTCAAGATGAATATCAATTCTATCTAAAAGAGGTCCAGATATTCTGTTCATATATTTTTGGATAGTATTTTGCGAGCATAAGCAATCTTTTTCAGGATGGTTATAATACCCACAGGGGCATGGGTTCATAGCAGCTACAAGCATTAAGCTAGCAGGATATTCGACAGTAAATTTTGCTCTAGAGATAGTTACCACTCTATCTTCTAAGGGTTGTCTCATAACTTCGAGGACAACACGTTTAAATTCGGGCAATTCGTCGAGGAACAACACCCCATTATGTGCTAATGAAATTTCGCCAGGTTGTGGATAAGTTCCTCCACCGACCAAAGCGACATCAGATATAGTATGGTGAGGAGAGCGAAAGGGTCTTTGCAAAAGTAAAGATTTATTTGCTTCGGTTTTGCCAGCCACCGAGTGAATTTTGGTTGTTTCAATAGCTTCTTCTAGACTTAAAGGCGGCAAAATACTAGGTATTCGTTTTGCGAGCATAGTTTTTCCTGAGCCTGGGGGTCCGATTAAAATAATATTATGTCCACCTGCTGCTGCAATTTCCAAGGCTCTTTTAACATTTTCTTGACCTTTAACGTCGGCAAAATCTATTTCGAGTTCGTTAATTGCTTTATTAAATTCGGCTTCAATGTCAATTTTTACTTGTTCAATATTATTTTCCCCGTTAAAAAAATCAACAAGTTCTTTAATATTCTTTACTCCATAAACTTCAATTCCCTCAACGACAGCAGCTTCATTAGTATTTTCGACAGGTAAAATCAATCCTTTAAATCCTTTTTCCCTAACATTAATAGCAATAGGCAAAGCCCCTTTAATAGGTTTCACGTTTCCGTCAAGAGAAAGTTCTCCCATAACAACATAATCCTCTAATTTTGCAGAATTAATTTGTTCGGAAGCTGCTAATATTCCAAGAGCTATTGGTAAATCGTAAGCCGAGCCTTCTTTTCTAAGGTCAGCAGGAGCCATATTAATAACAATTTTTTTACCAGGCCATTTAAAGCCATTTGTCGTTAGTGCAGAAATAATTCTTTGCTGACTTTCCTTAACAGCCGAATCTGCTAAACCAACCAAATAAAAGTTAATACCTTGTGAAATATTTACTTCAACTGTTATATTCTCTGCATCTATACCGTCAACGGCAGAACCATAAGTTTTTACAAGCATTTATTCTAATTTTCAATAAATTGTAAATTTAATATTTTTTTAAAAAAATCGAACAATAAAATTATTTAAAAATCTAAAAAACAATTAATTTAAAAAAATATTATCTTTGAACTGTAATTTTAAAATTTATTATGAAACGTTTTTTTTTAATTGGGTCCTTTTTCTTTTTTATTACATATATTTTAAATGCACAAGAAGCAAAAGAATATAAGATTGCTTGCATTGCTTTTTATAATGTTGAAAATCTTTTCGACACAATACCAGGTAAAAATGATGTAGAATTTAGCCCAGCTGGGGGTAAAAAGTGGAATACAGCCAAATATTATGCAAAAATCGACACACTTGGCTCGGTTATAAATAGAATTGGTAGAGAAATTACAAACACAGCCCCTGCTATTGTTGGTGTTAGTGAAATAGAAAATATTTCAGTTTTAGAAGATTTAGTTAAAGCTGATGGTATTAAAAAATACAATTATCAAATTGTTCATTTCGATGGACCAGATTATCGCGGAGTTGATTGCGCTTTGCTCTATCGCCCTGAATATTTTACAGTTACCAACACAGCTATGCATAATGTTTATACGCCAGATGACCCAAAATTTAGAACAAGAGACCAATTATTAATAAGCGGTAAGTTTGAAGGTGAAGATATGCACTTTATTGTTTTGCATTGGCCCTCACGCTCAGGAGGCGAAAAAAGAAGTGCCCCAAAAAGATTTGCAGCAGCAACAGTAACAAGAAATATTGTAGATTCAATTTTAAATATTGACCCAAATTCAAAAATTGTTATTATGGGGGACTTAAACGATGACCCCGACAATAAAAGCGTAAAAAAATATATGAATACAACATCGAATAAAGATAAAGCTCAACTACCTTATTTATATAACACAATGGAACCTCTATTTAATAAAGGAATCGGTTCATTAGCTTATCAAGACAAGTGGAATTTATTTGACCAGATTATAATAACACCAGCATTTTTAAATAATGATAAATCTAGTTATAGATTTTATCAAGCATACGTCTTTAATAAAACTTTTTTAATGCAAAAAGAAGGAAGATTTAAAGGATACCCATTACGAACTTATGTGGGGAATACTTATGTAGGAGGTTATTCCGACCACTTTCCAACTTATATTTATATTATTAAAGAAAATAAAAAATAGCAAAATATTTATTTTTGGACTTCATAAGTTCAAGAAAAATTGATGATAATTTATCAAAAGCCAAAAGCTCCAAAATAAGATATAAAGATTAATTTTGAGCTAACGCGTTTTTGAAATAGCCTATAATAATCATAAGATAAATAAAAATAATTTTGATGAAGGGCTGGGTTTAGGCATATTCAATCGCACAATATTTGAACTTTGCATTGTACTTTTTACACAAATTGGCTAAGTGCATAATAATATAACGAATTTTATTTAAAAATTGTTTCGTTTTTTCTAAGAAATTAGTTCGACTTTTAAAAGTTGAACTAATTTCTTGTTTTTTAACAACTCTGGGACAATAAATTAAAAATTGCTGAGTAGTTTATTGCTTAATTAATTTAAACATTTTCACCTCTTTAAGTGTGCTCACACTAACAAAATACACACCAGAACTAAGACTCTCTAAATTCATAATTTCAACAAATTCTCTATCAACAAAAATTTGTTTTGAGTATATTATTTTTCCTTGTGCATCCATGATAACATAGGCGATTTCTCCTTGGTAATTATTTATAATTAAATTAGTAAAATTGGTAATAGGATTAGGATATAAGTTAATTGAGTAAGAATCACCTATTTCCGAGATATTTTCGCAAACATCAACAACAACAGTCATTATATCAGAATTTGAACAATAATCGTTTTGGACAATAACCCAAATTTCATACTCTCCTGTTGTATCAAATATTTCCTGGAACACTTGTCCACTAATGCCATTAGACCATTCAACATAATTATATTCATTTTCTAACTCGTAAGTAAATTGTTCATTCACACAAGCTTCCAATATATCTGGCAAATTAATATCAGGACTAGAATTAACTGTAATATAAACCTCATCGCTTGCGGAACAATTAAACTCGTTAGTAATAGTAACAGAATAAGAGCCTTCTGAACTTACAATCACAGATTCTTCAATGCTATTATCATTCCATAAATAAGTATAGTCGCCAATTCCTGCATGTAAAATAAGCTCAACATTATCACAAATTGATTGGTCATCACCTAGATTAACAATGGGTTTAGGATTAAAACTTACAACAATACTAGCAGTGGCAGCACAAGAATTATTATCGTAAACAGTAACAGAATAATTACCACTTTCGAGAACTTCAATTGTTTGGCTTACACTATTTTCAGACCACAAGTATGTTTCAAAATTTCCGGCATCAAGTACAACGCTTTCCCCATCACATGAAACTATATCTTCACCTAGTGTTAATGTTGGATTTTGATTTACAATTATATAATTTAATTTTGTTTCTGTACTACTTCCATCAGAATTTGTAGCCGTTAAACTAACCTGATAAGTTCCAGAAGCAGAATAAGTAACGCTTGGATTTTGCAAATTACTTGTAGCTGGAGTTCCTCCCTCAAATGTCCATGCCCAAGATATTGGATTATTTGTTGATTGGTCGGTGAAATAAATTACTGAACCTTCGCAAATACTTGTACTTGAAGCAATAAAATTGGCAATAGGTGGATTATTATTTGTAACAACACTAATAGAACCTGAGGTAGTACAAGAATTTCCATCAGTAACTGTAACAGTATAAATTCCGCCTGCTAAATTAGAAATTGTTGCATTATTTCCGCTATTATTCCATAAATAGTTAAATGGCGAAACGCCTGTCGCAACGACTGTCGCTGTTCCATCATTTTGACCTATGGCAGATTCGGGAGTAGAAGACATTGCTAAACTTGTTTGAGTATAAAAGCTTACATTGATAGCATCACTTGCCGTACAGGAATTTAAGTTAGTTACAGTAACTGAAAATGCTCCTGAATTGGTAATATTAATACTTTGAGAACTTTCTCCTGTTGACCATAAATAAGTTAAGTTAGTGCCACCTGCATTTAAAACAACAATTTCTTCGGGGCAAGAATATATATCATCGCCGAGATTTACATTTGGATTAGCATTAATTACAACATCAGTATTTGCAGAAGCTGTGCAACCTGTTGTTGGATTAGTCAATGTTACTGTATATGTTCCAGCATAATTTGTTTGAGCATTTGTGCGGCTTGGGTTTTGCTGAGACGAAGTAAATGACGCAGGACCTGTCCAAGCATAAGTACTTCCTCCTGTACCGTTTGCACTGAGATTTAGGGTATTTCCAACACAAAGAGGGCTATTGTTCGAAGCTGTTAATGTTGGATTTTGATTTACAATTATATAATTTAATTTTGTTTCTGTACTACTTCCATCAGAATTTGTAGCCGTTAAACTAACCTGATAAGTTCCAGAAGCAGAATAAGTAACGCTTGGATTTTGCAAATTACTTGTAGCTGGAGTTCCTCCCTCAAATGTCCAAATCCAAGATGTTGGATTATTTGTTGATTGGTCGGTGAAATAAATTATTGAACCTTCACAAATACTTGTACTTGAAGCAATAAAATTAGTAATAGGTGGATTATTATTTGTAACAACACTAATAGTGCCTGAGGTAGTACAAGAATTTCCATCAGTAACAGTAACAGAGTAAATTCCGCCTGCTAGATTAGAGATTGTTGCATTATTTCCGCCAGTATTCCATAAATAGTTAAATGGTGAAACGCCTGTTGCAACGACTGTCGCTGTTCCATCATTTTGACCTATGGCAGTTTCTGGAGTAGAAGACATTGCTAAACTTGTTTGAGTATAAAAGCTTACATTGATAGCATCACTTGCCGTACAGGAATTTAAGTTAGTTACAGTAACTGAATATGCTCCTGAATTGGTAATATTAATACTTTGAGAAGTTGCTGTTGTTGACCAAGAATAAGTTAAGTTAGAGCCTCCTGCATTTAAAACAACAATTTCTTCGGGACAAGAAAATATATCATCGCCGAGATTTACATTTGGATTAGCATTTATTACAACATTAGTATTTGCAGAAGCGGTACAACCTGTTGTTGGATTAGTCAATGTTACTGTATATGTTCCTGCATAATTTGTTT
>CAYRQZ010000023.1:0-18101 GCA_964426585.1 uncultured Bacteroidales bacterium
GTTTCACCGTAACTATAACTTGTCTGTGCATAGTTGGTTGTTGTAGGGAATGTAGTTTCGGTAGTAACAATTCTTAATCTTGTAACTCCTGGTAATGCAGTTATTGGCACGGTAAAAGTTCCTGTTTTTGTATGGTTTCCTGTTGCTGCTGTTGGTTGATTGTAAACTTGTTCGCCTGCATCTAAAAAGTCGCCATCCATATTCCAGTCGATATACATTTGAAACCCATTATTGTAAGAGCCTGTTCCACAGCTTGTTTGTGTGAGACTGAAATTTACAGTTTCGCCTTGCATAAGAGTTGGTCCTGTAACAAAACCAACATAATTGCTATATCTATTTTGTATTGAACCAGGTCCGGGAGCTATTGTGGCACAGGTCGAACTATTTGACCATGAGCCAATTGTAACATTTGAGATGTCTTCGTCACCGGTATAAGTTGAATAAATTTGTGGATAATTTCCACATAAACACGCGTCCCCTTCAACAGAATACGAAACAACATTTGAACTAGCCCACAATCCACTATTTGCACAGTGAACCCTTAAACGATAATAGGCGTTGCTAGTAGTTGAAGCATTTGCTGTTATATTTGCTCCTCCTGGTACATCAGTCCATGGTCCGCTTGGATCTGGTGCGGTTTGCCATTGATATGTAATTCCGCCCCCAATACTAGCTCCTGTTGAGCTCAAAGTAAAAGTTGCACCAATGCAACCAATATTATTACTTATAGTTGCAGTTCCCGCATCGGGTTCTCCTGCACAAGGGGTTAGGCTTACCATACTAAATTGAATGTTAGGTCTAGTTGTCGTTGTGTTAGTAGCATTTGGTGGCGATGCAGGATCGGGGTTGGTGCCATCAGAGTAATAATAAATAGATTTACTGTCTGGAGTAATTGAACCCTGCCATCTAGTGGTTGATTCTCCATAACTAGCAACATTTTCATCTATTGCTACAACAATATTATTGCCTGTCCATATAATGGGAGTGGTTAAAGTTATTGTAAACCAACCTGCTGTTCCTGGCAGCGTAACATTGCCTGTATATACATTGGTTAATGACGCAAAAGGAACCCATGATGAATTGGAAGTGAAGTTTGATTGATTGGTTGTGCCCATATAAACAGACCAAACATTTGTATTATTAAGACTTCCTGCACCTTTCCAATAAAACCTTATAGCATTAATTTGCATGCCTGTGCTAGCACCAGCGGCTGTTAATTCTGCTGCTGTGTATATTTGTTGCGTGTAATTATAACCATAAAAAGTGTAAACAGGGTTATATTGTGCATCTATAGTTCCTGTACCAACAGTAATGTTAACTTGGGAATTGGCATTAAAGAAAAATGCACACAAAAATAATAGACTTATAAAAATTAATTTTTTCATAAAGAGTATTTATAAAGTTTTTTATTGAACGTTTGATTTATATTACAGTTGCTTATTAATATTATCAATTTTAGAAAAAAAATACTTGTAAACACAATTATTATATTTAAAAATTAATATTATTTTTCATTTTGCAAAGATAGCTTATTATTTTGAAATTATTTTTCATAAAATAATTCTTTTACAATAATTAAACAATTAAGTATTTAATTATGTTTTTAGTTAATATAGTTTTTTTTAAAGTTTGGTAATGATGTTTTTCCCAACATATCGTATAATAGCAATATCTTACAAAGATAATAATTATTTTTCTTAAGAACAAATAATATTATTCCCGAAAGGTAAATTCTTATGATTTTGGAAAAAAAAGATATATTTTAAATTGAAAAATAGATGTTTACCATATACTTGCCCATTTATCCTCTGGCAAATACATTTTATCGCCAGGTTTCACGCCAAAAGCCTCATGAAATTCTTTAATACCGGGTACTTGTCCATTAACTCTCCATTCGCCTAATGAGTGTACGTCTTCTTTTGTTCGTCTACGCATTTCAGTTGGTCTGATATTTTGCCCCCAAATTTTAGCATAAGCTAAATAAAAACGTTGTTGAGCAGTGAAGCCGTCAATTTTTTCAGGATTTTTTCCATTTAAAGCTATCATAAGTGCATCGTAAGAAATTTTTAGTCCTCCATAATCAGCAATATTTTCGCCAAGCGAAAGTTTTCCGTCTGCTTTGAGGTCTGGTAAAATATCGATATTTTCAAATCTGTCGACTAAAACTTTTGATTTTTCGTCAAAACGCTTTGCATCTTCCTCTGTCCACCAGTCTTTAAGATTTCCATGTTTATCGTAACTTCTTCCTTTATCGTCGAAGCCATGAGTCATTTCATGTCCAATAACAACTCCTATTGCACCATAGTTTACAGCATCGTCTGCTTCTAAATAAAAGAAAGGAGCTTGTAAAATACCTGCGGGGAAACAAATTTCGTTCATGCTAGAACTATAATAAGCATTTACGGTTTGAGGATTCATAAACCATTGTTCTTTATCGACTGGTTTTCCAATTTTTGAAATCATATCATCAAACTCAAATTTGTTTGCTCGCAAAATGTTTGTGTAGTAATAGTCATTTTCAATTTTTAATTTTGAAAAATCTTTCCATTTGTTAGGATAACCAATTTTTACATTAATAGCAATTAGTTTTTCTAATGCTTTTTCTTTAGTTATGTCGCTCATCCAGTCAAGATTTTTTATTCTTATTGCAAAAGCTTCTCTAAGGTTTTCGACAAGGATTTCCATCCTTTGTTTTGCTTGGGGTGGAAAATATTCTTTAACAAATAACTGACCAACAGCCTCGCCAAGACAGGAGTTTGTTTTGTTTACTACTTTCCGCCAGCGAGCTTGTTGAATTAATGCACCAGTCAAATATTTGCCATAAAATTCCCACGAAGCATTTGTAATTTCTGTATTTAAATAGGCTGATGATGAATTAATAAGATTCCATTTTAAGTAAAGTTTGAGTGTACTTAATTCTGTTGTTTTAAAAACTTTACTAAAGTCTGCAAAAAATTTAGGCTGGCTAAGATTTAAAATTTCTTGATTTTTTAAACCGATATATTCAAAATATTTTTCAAAATTAAAATCAGGCGAAAGTTTCGACAATTCGTTAATAGTCATTCTGTTAGTAGTAGCATAAGGGTCTCTTAATTCTAAATTAGTCATAGAACTATTGGCTAACTTATACTCAAAATCAAAAATTATTTTAGAGATAAGATCTGGATTATTGTCTTTTACTTCATATAATTCAAACATTTTGCTAATGAATTTTTTATATTCATTTTTAATATCGACTGACCTAGCATCATTAGAAATATAATAATCGCGGTTGGGTAATCCTAATCCTCCTTGATATAGATAAGCAATTTCCATATCACTATTTTCACTGTCGGCAGACCCGAAAATTGTAAAAGAACTTGAAATACCATTTTTATGAAATTCTGCAATTAATTTTATCACTTCATCTTTATTGGAAATATTATCAATTTTTTTGAAATATTCCTCGACTGGTTTTAGTCTATCCTTATCTAGTTTAGTGCTGTCCATACCGAGAGAATAGAATGTTGCAATTTTCCATTCGATAGAATTAATAGCGTTGTCTTTTTTTGTTAAATCAATAATTAAATCATTAACTTTTTGATTTGTTTCTTTTGCAAGTAAGTCAAAAGAGCCAAATCTAGATTCTTCGTCGGGTAAAGGGTTGTTTTTTTGCCAGCCTCCTGTAGCATATTGATAAAAGTCTTCTGTTGGACTTGTGGTAGTGTCTAAATCTGCGATATTAATTGTTTTTAATATTTGTTTTTCTTTTTCCATTTTATTATTTCCAGAGTTACACGAAATTATACTTGCAAAAGCAATAAAATAACCTAAATAACTTAAATATGTTTGCATTATTAAAAATTTTTCACAAACTTAAGACTTTTTAGAAAAACTTAAAGGCTTTTCTTCTCTTTTTAACAATCTTTTAATATTTTTATAGTGTGTTATAATAATTATAAGGCTAGCGAGGATTGAAAAAATAGTAAGAGTTGAAGAATTATTTTTTTCTAATATATAAATTACAAATGGAAAGCAAAAAGCTGCAGAAATTGAAGATAGCGATACTATACGACTAATTAAAAATATTACAAGAAAAATTCCGAAAGTTATTGCAGCAGCCAAAGGATGTATAGCAATAATAAACCCAAGCATTGAGGCAACTCCTTTGCCTCCTTTAAAGCCAGTGTATAATGGAAAAATATGTCCAATAATTGCAAAAGACCCGAATACTATCATTATTTGAAAGAATAACTCTGTTGTATTATTAATTTCGGGAATAAAATAAATTAATTGAACAGCTAAAAAGCTTTTAAAAACATCACAAAAGAAAACTATTAGCCCAGCTTTTTTGCCTAAAACTCTAAATGTGTTTGTAGCTCCTGCATTTTTGCTGCCAAACTCTCTAACGTCTGTTTGCCAGAACCAGCGTCCAAACCAAACTGCCGAGCTAAAAGAACCTATTAAATACGAAATAATTGAAAGAATAATAATTTTTAAATACATTTTAAATCTTGTTAGAGCGGTCTATATCTCGTTTTGAATCTTTTGTTTTTATATCTTCTCGTTTGTCATGAAGCTTTTTACCTTTTGCTAAAGCAATTTCTAGTTTTGCAATTCCTTTTTCATTTAAAATCATACAAACGGGAACAATAGTAAATCCTTTTTCTTTAACTTTTTTTTGTAATTTGTTTAATTCTCGTCTATTTAATAATAGTTTTCTATCTCGTCGAGGCTCGTGATTGTTGCATGTTCCTAAAACATACTCGGCAATATGTATCCCGGTTGCCCATAATTCATTGTCTCGAAATACGCAATATGAATCGCTAAAGTTTATTTTACCGTCTCGAATCGATTTTATTTCAGTTCCTAATAAAACAATACCTGCAACAATTTTTTCAATAAATTCATATCGGTAATAGGCTTTTTTGTTCTTGTATATTATAGTTTTCGACATCATTTGCTAAAATATAAATTTAAAAAAAGGGCGAATTAATAAAAAGTTCAAAATTAAATATGCGCCTACAATAATAAGTGAAAATAAAATAAAAATCATTAAAGAATTATTTTTTTTAGGTTTTAAATAATTTAAAACGCCCCAATAAAAAACAAAAAAAGAATATAACATAATTATACCCAAAAAATACAAGCCTGGAAAAAGATTATAAATAATCATTGAGATATAAAAGGGCACTAAACTAGTATAAACCAGAAAAAATAATTCGGCTTTTGTTGATTTAATGTTGTAGTGTGGCGTTATAGCACTAATAATTAAAACCACTGAAAAGAAAAATACAATGTCTAAAACTAACATTGCACAAGAAAAACTAAAAATATCAATAAAATCTGTTGAAGCAAACTCCGAAATTGTTTTGCCAAGTAACCGAGAAATAAATAATATTAAAATACTCGGCACAAAAATCGGGAAAATAATATCTTTAATACTTATTCCTGAGGGTTTGTACTTTACCCATGCAAATTGAGGATTTAGTAATATCTTAAAAACTCTTTTTATTAATCCTAATGTAAACATTTTTTTTTAATAGAATTACAAAAATAGTTTATTTTTAGTATTTTGCAGAACTTAATTAATTTAAAATGTTAACAAATTATAATCTAATTGTTATAACAGGAGCTACGGCAGGTGGAAAAACTTCTCTTGCAGCAAATCTTGCCTACGAATTAAATAGCGAAATTATTAGTGCAGATAGTAGGCAAATTTATAAAAAAATGGACATTGGGACAGGCAAGGATTTGTCCGATTATCAAGTGAATGGAAAAATAATTCCTTATCATTTAATTGATATTTGCGAACCTGGATATAAATATAATGTGTATGAGTATAAAAAAGATTTTTTTGAAACTTTTAAAAAATTAACTGAGAAAAATATTGTTCCTATTTTATGTGGTGGTACAGGTTTATATATTGATTCTGTTATTAATAATTATGAGCTGGTAAAAGTTCCTGTAAATGAAAAATTAAGATTAGAATTAAATAATAAAACTATTGACGAACTCGAAATTGTTTTGAAAAAATATAAAGAGTTACACAATAAAAGTGACTTAGATACTACAAAAAGAGCTATCAGAGCAATAGAAATTGCTGAGTATTATTCACGTTATGACTTTGTCGGTGATAATCACCCTGAAATTAAGCCTATAATATTCGGAGTATTTTTTGAACGCGAACAAAGACGCACACGAATAACAGAAAGATTAAAATTTCGTGTAGAAAATGGATTGATTGAAGAAGCAAAAGCTATTATTGATTCAGGAGTTTCGTACCAAGACTTAGAATATTATGGCTTAGAATATAAGTTTTTAACCTGGTATCTTCAAGGGAAAATTTCTTATGACCAATTATTTACACAATTAAATGCCGCAATACATCAATTTTCGAAACGACAGATGACTTGGTTTAGAAAAATGGAAAAAGATGGGACAAAAATAATATGGATTGACGGTAATTTAAACATGACAGAAAAAGTAAAGTTTATTAAAACTTTTTTAAAATAAAACTAATTTTTAATTTCCATTTTCTAACATCCAAATTATCTCTAAGTTCATCATGGAGTCAACACTAATATTATTTTGAATAGCGTTTTTTTCTATTGCTGCTTTCCAGTCGGTGTAATAGTTCATTTTGTCGCGAATACTTTTTTCTCTGAAATTATATTCTGCACTTAGAATTGTTGGAACATTAGTTAACAAATCATACATTTGGTCGATAATTCCCCAACCAAGTTTTTTTAAACTTGGTTCTGTTCCAATTAAAATAAATATATCAGTATTTTCTATTTCTTTTTTTAAATTTAAGTCAACTCTATATCTTTTAGTTCCTTCGTTGGCAACAAATACTTCAGAATTATAATACCAGAAACTATTTTTAGAAAAGGCTTGTGTAATAAAATGAAACTCAAACATTCCCCAATAAAAACTATCAGAAATTACTGTAGATGAAGGCTTTATCTTATTTGAATCGCTTTCATGCTCTACTATAGCATAAGCCATGTCATAAGTTTTTAGCTTAGAAAAAATATTTAACCCATCTGCTATATCATTATCTCTACTTCGTGGCTTATCTATTTCATAACCAATGATATTAAAATTAGGCATATCAATATCTTTAAGTTTTTCTATATATTTAATAATAGAATCGGCTGCTAAACAGGAACCATAATCGCTCCAATGAATTCCATACTGTGGAAAAAGTGGATATTGGGATTTGTTTTTATTTTCAAAAAAATATTTATTAAAGTCAATATGATTAATATTGTTGTTTAAAAACTCCTGAGCGAATATTTCATAATTGCTAATATTTTTTTCAACTATGTATTTTTCGGGAATATATTCAGGAAAAAATTTTACTTTACTAGGTGCAAATATTACAATAAATTCTTTTCCCATACTTTTTAAGCTATCTTGAATAGTCTTAATTTTCTTTACTCTTTCCTTAATTATGTCGTAGCCTAAAAAGTCAATTCCTAAATACGACTTAATATAATTAATTTCGTATAAATAGTTGTTATTACCAATAATTACATCTTTCGCATTAGTTTTTTTAAATAAATTAAATCTTATTTGATTATTTATGCGAATAAAAGTTTTTCTAAACCCAAAATTTTCGTTTAAATATGTTTCAGTTTCATGTTGATATTTTCCATTAAACCAATCTTTTAATTTTAAATGCGATTTTTCTATTTCAACAATAGCTCCATTTAATGGTTTTTCATTAATTAAGTTAAATTTAATTTGTATTAAAGGCAATAATAACAATAATAATAGGCTAATAATTAATATTTGTTTAATTATCTTTTCCATATTTAAAATCTAAAATAAATAAATGGGTTAAACCCTGTTGCAGAAAGAGTAGCTAAGCAAAGACTTAGCAATACTACTGTAATAAACGATACGCTTATATGCTTTTTTAGATTGTACTCATTAAAATATACTGAGCTTTGAATTTTTTGCCCAATTTTAAAATATGTAAAAAATGCAAAGATTATTGCAATAACAAAATAAAAATAAAACTCGGAGTCTAATGAAAATCCAACATTATAGACGTTCAGGTGTTCTCTGTTGAAGTCGAAAGCAAACATTCGTTTTAAAAAGGCAAATGCGTCTTTAATATGTTCTATTCTAAAAAACACCCAGCCAATTATCACAATAAAAAATGTAAGAGCTGTGCTTGCGAATTTGCCGATTTTGTTTAAAAATTTTAGAAGGAAACTTCTTTCCAATACTAAAAATAATCCATGATATGCTCCCCAAAGCACAAAGCTCCACGAAGCGCCATGCCATAATCCGGAGGCTAAAAACACTAGCCATAAATTGAAGTAAAGTCTATTTTTAGAAACTTTATTGCCACCCAAGGGAATATAAAGATAATTACGCATCCATGCTCCTAATGTAATATGCCAACGCCTCCAAAACTCGGTTATGCTACGTGATGTATATGGGTTGTCGAAGTTTTCGGGGAATTTGAATCCTATCATTTTTGCAATACCAATTGCCATGTCGGAATATCCCGAAAAATCAAAATAAATTTGAAAAGTATATGCTAAAATTCCTACCCAAGCAGTTAAACTATCTAATTGAGCATAGTCGAATGCAAAAATTGCATCGGCTTGCGCCCCCATCTGATTGGCAATTAGTATTTTTTTTGCTAAACCAAGAGCAAACCTGTAAAATCCTGTAAGCCTATTATCTAAAGTTTCATTATGGCTTCTATCAGTAATTTGGTCTGCTAAATCGTGATATCGAATAATTGGTCCTGCTATTAATTTTGGAAATAAAATTATATATAATTGATAATCCCAAAAGTTATCTAAAGGTTTATGAACCCGCCGATATACGTCAACCACATAAGTAATGGTCTCAAAGGTATAAAATGAAATTCCTATTGGTAAAATTAATTTTGCCCATTGTATATGACCTGTACCAAACGCTGACAATAGTGTATTGAGGTTTTCAATAAAAAAATTGGAATATTTAAAATAAAACAACAACCCAAAATTTAAAGAAACTGATAATGTGAGCATCAGCCTTCGGTTTAGTTGGTTTTTTGTATTCGACATCCATTTGACTAAATGAAAATCTAGAAAAGTAGTTCCTAAAATTACAAAAATAAATTTTGGTGCTCCCCAACTATAAAAGAAAATGCTAAAAAGTAAGATTAATATATTTTTGTATTTTTTGTCTATTAAGTAGTAACTTACCAAAAATATTGGCAAAAAATACAATAAGAAAACTATACTACTAAAAACCATTTAATCAAAATTATATAGAATTTTTTTTCTAAAAAAAATCTTTGCAAAGGAATATATTTTTTTTTAATCATCAAAAATTTTTTGATGCCTAATTTTAGTGTTGATAAAAGTCAATAATTTCTGTAAATACCTTTTCAATATCTTCTAAATACTTAATATTATAAACTTTAAGAGTGAGTTTGTCATTAATTTCTTTAATTTGTAAATTATTAGGATAATTTTGTACATAATTAATTATTGTAGAGAATTTTTTTGAAGCATAATAGTTAGATTGCTGATTTAAGGGAAAATATGCAATTAAAGTATTGTTTTTTATTACAATTTTTTGAAAACCTATTTTAATTGCTGCCCATTTTATTTTTAACAAGTCGAAGATTCTTTCTGTTTCTTTTGGAATAGAGCCAAACCTATCTATTAAATTTTCTTTAAATACAATTAAACTTTCTTCTTCGCGAATTTCGTCTAATTCTTTGTATAATCTAATTCTTTCAGTAGTTGAGCTAACATAATAATTAGGTATTAATATGTCCATGTCGGTTTCAATTTGGCAATCTGCTGTTGACGAAATTAGGTTTGGTTTTTCTAAATTATTGTCTGGGTCATAGATATTATTTAAGTTTTCTTCTTTTAATTCTTCCAAAGCTTCATTTAAAATTTTATTATAAGTTTCAAACCCAAGGTCTGCGATGAAACCAGATTGTTCGGCGCCAAGGATATTTCCTGCACCGCGAATATCCAAATCTTGAAGTGCAATATTCATGCCCGAACCTAATTCGCTATATTCTTCGATAGCTTTTAATCTTCGTCTGGCTTCTGAGGTAAGAACGCTAAGCGGCGGAGCTAATAAATAACAAAATGCTTTTCTATTACTTCGCCCAACTCTGCCACGCAGTTGATGCAAATCGCTTAGTCCGAAGTTATTAGCATTATTAATTATTATAGTATTTGCATTGGGAATATCTACGCCGTTTTCGACTATAGAAGTGCTAATTAAAACATCATAATCGCCACGCATAAAATCAAGAATTATTTTTTCTAGTTTATCACCTTCCATTTGACCATGTGCTACAATTGTTCTGGCTTCGGGACAAAGTTTATTTACAAGATTTTCAATTTCTAATATATTTTGAATGCGGTTATTAATGAAAAACACTTGACCATTTCTGCCAATTTCGTAATAAATAGCTTCTTTTATAATTTCATTATCGAATGAATGTAATTCTGTTAATATAGGTTGGCGATTTGGTGGTGGGGTGTTTATTACCGACAAATCGCGTGCTCCCATTAATGAAAATTGCAAAGTACGAGGAATAGGAGTGGCAGTTAATGTTAGGGTGTCAACGTTAATTTTTAAATTTTTAAGTTTTTCTTTCATAGCAACGCCGAACTTCTGTTCTTCATCAATAATTAGTAAACCTAGGTCTTTAAATACAACATCTTTATTTAATAAACGGTGAGTACCTATAATTATATCGACTTTTCCTTCTTCTAAGTTTTGCAAAGTTTGTTTTATTTCTTTTGCTGATTTTAGCCGACTTATATAAGCGACATTTACAGGCATATTTGTTAATCTATCTTTAAAGGTTTGGTAATGTTGAAGTGCTAAAATAGTTGTAGGGACTAATACAGCTACTTGTTTACTGTCGTTTACTGCTTTAAAAGCAGCTCTTATAGCAAGTTCAGTTTTGCCAAAACCAACATCTCCGCAAATTAATCTGTCCATAGGTGTTTGGGATTCCATGTCGGCTTTTATAAGTTCGTTTGATTTTGTTTGGTCTGGTGTGTCTTCGTACATAAACGAAGACTCTAATTGGTGCTGAAGGTATGAATCGGGCGAAAAAGCAAAACCAGTTTGTTCTCTGCGTTTTGCATAAAGCAAAACAAGATCTTTGGCAATATCTTTAATATTTTTCTTAGTTTTTTCTTTCAAACGTTTCCAATGACCAGAACCTAAACGATAAATTTTTGGTGCCTCATCATCTTTGTCTCTGTATTTTGAAATTCTATGCAAAGAATGAATGTTTACATAAAGAATGTCATTAGAATCGTAAATGATACTAACAACTTCTTGAGTTTTGCCGTTGTTTTCGATTTTTTGCAAACCTCCAAATTTACCTATTCCGTTATCAATATGCACGACATAGTCGCCTGGACGAAGAGCTGTTAATTCTTGAATCGAAATACTATCTTTGTGAGAAAGTTTTTTACTGGTATATCTATGATATCTTTCGAAAATTTCGTGATCGGTTAAAACACAAACTTTCGACTCGTGGTCAATAAATCCTCGGTTTACAATTTTTTGTACGGAATAAAAGTCTAAATTTTCATTTTGCTCTTGTAAAATATCTTTTAATCTTTCAAGTTGCTTTTCATTATTACTTAAAATATATGTTTGATAATTTTTAGACGCATTTTCTTGAATAGTTTTTGCTAAAAGCTCAAATTGTTTTTCAAACCTAGGTTGGGGTTCGGTTTTAAAATTTATAGTTTTTAAAGAATTAAAATAGGAGCGAGAAGAAAGTTCAAAAATTTGAAAATTTAAAATTTGTTTTGTAAAGTTTTCTTCATTTAGTATGTTCTTAGTGGGTTCTAAAAGAAAAATGTCTTCATCATCAAAATTTGTTTCGTTAATTTCAGAAAATCTTTGCTTTGCCGCTAAAAATGTGGTTTTAATTTTTTCTAAAACAAGTTCAGGTTCAGAAATCCAAAAATTACAAGATTTATTAATAAATTCAAAAAAAGATGTTTTTTCAGCTTGGTTAAAATGTTCATGAAGATTGGGAATTATTCTTATCTTTTTATGCTTTGAGTTTGATAATTGTGTTTGTGGGTCAAATGATCTTATACTTTCGATTTCATCTCCAAAAAAATCAATTCTATAGGCTTGTTCATCGGAGAATGAAAAAACATCAATAAGACTTCCTCTTATCGAAAATGTCCCTGGTTCGTAAACAAAATCTGTTGCTGTAAATCCATACTCGTTTAACACATCAATTACAAAATCCATTGAAAGCTTTTCGCCTTGATTAATCTCTAAAGTGTTTTCGTTGAGAACTTTGTTTTGAACAACATTTTCGATAATAGCACTAGGGTAACTTACAATAATATATGGTTTATTATTAGAAACAAGTTTTCCTAAAACTTCTGTTTTTAAAACTATATTTGTTTTATCTGTTTTTAAATATTCTACCGAACGTTTGTAAGCCGAAGGATAAAATAAAACATGGGTTTCGCCTAAAATGTTAACTAAATCGTCATAAAAATAGGCTGCGGTTTCTTTGTCGGGTAAAATTACTGTTGAAAGATTTTTTTCTTGTTTAAAAACGCTAGCAAGTAAAAACGCTTGCGAAGAGCCCGATAAACCTTTTATCAATATTGGAGAAATATTATTTTTTGTTTTTAAAACTGAAACAAGTTCATCAACTTTAAGATTTGAACTGAAAATATTATTTAGTAAATTTTTCATTTTGCGAAATTATAAAAATTTTATTTTTGTTGATAAAAGTTTATTTTTTCTTTTATTTATTCAAACTTGAATTGTTAAATTGCCTGCCTTTATTTTTTTAGTTTATTATAATTTTTGTTTATATGAGATGCTTTAAAATAGGACATTTAATAGTATTTTTATTTTTTTCTTTTTGGCTTTCTGCTAGTGAACTTTCGGATAGATTAATGTCATTAAAGGGGGTAGTTTCTGTTGAAGAATTAACACCACCAAAGTTTTTTACCGAAAAATACCTTATTGTTTTTGAACAAAAACTAGATATTAATGATCCAAATTCGGAAATGTTTTATCAACGCGTCTTTTTAAGTCATAAATCATATTCAGCACCTATAATATTTGTTACCGAGGGGTATTCTGCCGATTATGCTGCCAAAACAAACGATGTTAATGAACTTAGTGATATTTTAGGTGCAAACCAAATTTGCGTTGAACACCGTTATTTTTCAGAATCTAAGCCAACAAATTTAGACTGGCAATTTTTGACCACACGCTCTGCAGCAGATGATCATCATGTTGTTAGGCAAGTTTTAGGACAAATTTACCAAGGAAAATGGGTAAGCACTGGTATAAGTAAAGGTGGCGAAGCTTGCCTTTTATATCAAATGTATTATCCTTATGATGTTGACGCTTGCGTTGCTTATGTTGCACCAATAGCAAAAGCACTTAAAGATGGACGACACGAAATTTTTTTGAAAAATGTCGCAACTAAAAATGAAAGAAAAAAAGTTTCTAATTTTCAATTAGAGATTTTAAAACGCAGAGATAGCATCTTTCCCATGTTTGTTAAGTTTTGTGAAACAGCTAAACTAAGTTTTAATTTACCATTAGAAGAGATTTACGACTATTGTGTTTTAGAGTATTCCTTTGCTTTTTGGCAATGGATTCGTGATACAAAGAAAATTCCTTCGAAAAAAGAAACCGATGCTAAATTATTTCAACACCTTTTAGCCGTATCTGGGCCAGATTATTTTTCTATCGAAGGCGCAGAATCTACATTACCTTTTTTTTATCAAGCAGCAAAAGAATTGGGATATTATGGATATGATACCGAAATGTTTGAAAAGTATTTAAAAATTAAATCTTCAAAAGGATATTTTAAAAAGATTTTCTTAAATAATGATATAAAAGTTGATTTTTATTCTCAAACTTCTATCGATTTAGAAAAATTTGTGCAAAACAAAGCTAAAAATACTATTTTAATTTATGGAGAATATGACCCGTGGACAGCTGTTGCCCCCGAAATCGTACCAAATAAAAATGTACTGAAAGTTGTTAAACCAAAAGGAACACATTCGACAAGAATTAAAAACATGCCTAAAATTCAACATGATATGATAATAAATGTATTAAATGAATTTCTAAAATAGCGTTTTTAATTATAATTAAATTACTTTTCTTTTGTTAACTACAATCAATATTGTAATTTTGCAACTTCTTAAATTTTTAACTAATGTGGAATAAAGTAGCACGATTAATACTCAGAAACAGAATAGCTCTTTTAATAATTGTTGGGTTGGTAACTATTTTTATGGCTTATAATGCCACTAAAATTGAGATGGATTATCATTATGCTAGTATGTTATCAAAAAAGAGCCCTGTACTTATTGATAATTTAAAATTTAAAAAGACTTTTGGCGAAGAAGGCAATGGGATATTTATTGGATTAGCAGATTCGAGCTTTTTTGAATTAGAAAAGTTTCAAGCACTTCAACGACTTTGTAAGGATTTAGAAAAAGTTGAACATATTTCTAGCGTTTTAACTTTAAGCTCTGCAATAAATATTCGACAAGTTACAGTTGATAAAAAAAGACAGTTTGAAACTTATAATATTTTTCCTGAAAAAATTACCACTCAAGACCAGCTTGACAGCCTAAAAAATGTGTTCTTTTCTTTGCCTTTTTACGAAAACCTTCTTTATAATAAACAAGGAAACGTTTTTTTAATGAATGTTTCTTTAGATAAAAAAATAATTAATAGCAAAGCAAGAATTCCTGTTGTATTAAAAGTAGAAGAAATATTAAAAGATTTTGCTAAAAAACATAATGTCGAAGTACATATCTCGGGGCTTCCTTATATTCGAACAAAAATGATGGATTTAGTGAAAACTGAGATAATATTATTTGTTATTTTGGCTGCCCTGATTTGTATTATTATTTTGTATCTATATTTTAGGTCATTTAAGGTTATTGGAGTGGCAATGGTTATGGTCGGAATTAGTGTGGTTTGGGCAGTAGGTTTTATGGGAATTTTTAATTTTAAAATTACTATTCTTACCGGAATGATACCGCCGCTTCTTATAGTTATTGGTATTCCTAATGCAATTTTTTTGTTAAATAAATATCATACCGAAGCCAAAGCCCATGGCAATAAAATTTTAGCACTTCAAAGAGTAATATCAAAAATTGGTAATGCTGTTTTTCTTAGTAATGCTACTACCGCTGTTGGATTCGCTACTTTTATGATTACTAACAGCTCTATTTTAGTTGAGTTTGGGACAATTGCCTCTTTGGGGATTTTATCAACTTTTGTAAATGCCTTAATTGTTATTCCTTCAATTTTTAGCTTTTTGCAACCCCCTTCAAATAAATATACTAAGCACCTTAATAATAAATATTTAATGAAAGTCGTTAATGTAATTGTTAATCTTGTAAACAATCATAGACGAAAAATTTATATCACTATTATTTCTGTTGTCTTAGTCTCTGCTTATGGTGTTTCTCGGATTGTTAAAACTGGTTATATATTAGACGATGTGCCTAAAGATTCTTCAATTTTTATTGATACAAAATTTTTAGAGAAAAACTTCGGCGGTGTTAGTCCCCTTGAAATTGCTATTGAATCAAAAGATAGCATTAATGGTGTAGAAATGATAAGCCAAATCAATAAAATAGACTCTTTGCAACAAAAACTAAAAAGTTATCCCGAACTTTCGAGGTCATTGTCTATTGTAGATGCTTTAAAGTTTTTAAATCAGGCTTATTATAAAGGAAAACCTGAACAATATGCTCTTCCTGCAACACCTATGATTTATAAAAATATTTTTGAAAGACTACCAAATGGTTTAGACCAAAATATTGCAAACTCATTTATAGATAGTACAAAAACAATAACACGAATTAGTCTGAATATCGAAGATATTGGCACAAATAGAATGAAAGCGTTAATCCCTAAAATAAAAGATGATATTCATAAATTTTTCCCCGAAGATAAATACAATACTTTGGTTACTGGTACTACTGTTTTATACTTTACAGGTACTACATATTTAATTAATAACTTATTTTCAAGTTTGGCATTGGCAATTATCGTAATTGGATTATTAATATTAGGCTTGCAACGCTCCCTAAAAATGGTGTTGATTTCGCTTATACCTAACTTAATACCTATGTTAGTAACGGCTGCTTTAATGGGATATTTCGGAATACCAATAAAACCTAGTACAATATTAGTCTTTGGTATTGCATTAGGAATTTCTGTTGACGGAACCATTCATTTTATTACAAAATATCGACAAGAACTGTCTGTAAATGGATGGAATATCGGACTAGCAGTTAAAAAAGCACTTAGCGAAACAGGAGTGAGCATGATGTACACTTCTTCAATTTTGTTTTTTGGCTTTTTAATTTTCACAGCTTCCGGGTTCGGTGGCACTAAGGCACTAGGATTTTTAATATCCATGACTCTTTTGATTGCTATGATTTGTAATTTAATTCTTTTGCCCTCGTTATTGATGAGTTTAGAAAAATATATTAGTAAAAAAGAGTTCCCCGAACCACTTATTGATATTTGCGATGAGTTCGAGGATAATGACCACGATGAATTACAACTAGAAACAGAAAAATAATAATTATGAACACATTAACTCCTATTCATAAATATAAAAGAAAAATTCTGGTAACAGGGGGTGCAGGATTTATTGCAAGCTCTCTAGCCGAAAAACTTAGCGAAGATAAAGAAAATTTAGTTGTGGTTTTTGATAACCTCTCAACAGGAGATCTCGATAAACTTACGGCTTTAAGCGATAACCTAAGGTTTATTAAAGGAGATGTTAATGAATATAAAGAAATTATGGAAGTTATGCTTTCGTATCAGTTTCATTATGTTTTTCATTATGCTGCAATGGTTGGGGTATCGCGAACTCAAATTTATCCCGTTAAGGTTTTAAACGATATTAAAGGAATTGAAAATATTTGCCGACTAAGTAAAAATACTGGAGTTAGACGAGTTTTTTACGCTTCTTCTTCAGAAGTCTATGGCGAGCCTGTTGAGTTCCCTCAAAATGTTCATACAACCCCATTAAACTCTAGATTGCCTTATGCTATTGTTAAAAACCTCGGCGAAGCTTATCTTAGATCGTTTCATAAAGAGTATGAATTAAATTTTACTATTTTTCGATTCTTTAATACATACGGTCCTAAACAAAGCAAAGATTTTGTTATCTCAAAATTTCTTTACGCAGCATTGAAAAATCAAGACATTACTATTTACGGCGATGGTACTCAATCACGAACATTTTGCTATATCGACGACAACGTTGAAGCTTGCGTGAAAATTGCATATAATGACTTATTCATTAATGATGTTATTAATATAGGAAATTCAATAGAAACTTCTATTAATGAATTAGTAGAAACTATTGTGAATCTTACTGGCTCGAAGTCGAAAATAATTAATTTGCCTCCTTTGAAAGAAGGTGATATGACAAGGCGCTGTCCTGATAATTCCGAAATGCTAAAAGTTATAGGACGAAATTTAGTAAGTTTAGAACAAGGCATAGTAAATATTTTAAATAAAAAGCTTTTTGACCTAACAAATTCATAATGACAATGCATAGTGAAAAAGAATTAATAAAATTTTTTAATGATTATCTTTTAAATATTAATTTTGGAAAATCACCAAAAAACCTTTACGATCCAATTTATTACTCAATTAATACTGGCGGGAAAAAGCTTAGACCTGTCCTTTGCCTCATGGCTACTGAATTATTCGACGAAAATTATAAAACTTCTATCGACGTCGCTTGTGGTATCGAAATGTTTCACAACTTTACTCTTTTGCACGACGACATGATGGACAATTCTGTCCTTAGAAGAGGCAATTCTACAGTACACATCAAATGGTCGAATAATATAGCTTTGCTGTCGGGTGACGCAATGTCGGTAATTGCTTATAAATTTATTTCTAAAGCAAAATACATAAAAGAAAGCTTAGATGTTTTTTCTGACACTGCTCTAAAAATTTGTGAAGGGCAACAATTTGATATGGATTTTGAAACTTTAGATAATGTTACTGTTGAACAGTACCTTAAGATGATTAACTTAAAAACTGCCGTTTTGATAGCAGCTTCT
>CAYRQZ010000023.1:18201-21369 GCA_964426585.1 uncultured Bacteroidales bacterium
GAAAAATTTAATGCCGTAAAAAATATTTATGATTCTTTGAAGATTTGCAGACTTTCGGAAAACTTAATTGATTATTATATGTCTCAAGCAAACTCATATTTTGCAAAAATTGAAGCAAATAATGATAATAAAAATATACTCCAAAATTATGCAAATTCTTTACGAGAAAGGAATTATTAATTAATTGTCTTCCATTTTGTTTTGTCAGTAAAATTATGCCTATTATATAAATATAATTTGAATTTGCATAAAAATATTAAAATTTTTCAAAATACGACATCAATTATTTTTTATTCTAAATATAATTTATAATTTTGTTTGCAATTAATTTAACACATAAAAGACAATGAGTCAAGCTGTAGGTAAAATCGTTCAAGTTATAGGTCCCGTTGTGGATGTTAGCTTTGAAAAATCTGGTGATGATCTTCCCAAAATTTACGACGCATTAGAAATAAAAAGAGAAGATGGCACTAGTTTAATTGTTGAATGTCAACAACACATAGGTGAACATACTGTTAGAACAATTTCTATGTCCTCAACTGATGGTTTGTATCGTGGCATGGAAGTTTTTGATACAAAAAATCCAATTGTAATGCCTATCGGCGACCAAGTTAAAGGGCGTTTGATGAATGTTGTGGGCGAAACAATAGATGGTTTATCGTCTGTGTCTAAAAATAATGGATATGCAATACATCGTGAACCTCCAAAATTTGAAGAACTTAGTACCGATGTCGAAGTTTTATACACAGGTATTAAAGTTATAGATTTAATAGAGCCATATTCTAAAGGAGGAAAAATTGGACTTTTTGGTGGTGCAGGTGTAGGAAAAACTGTTCTAATTCAAGAACTAATCAATAATATTGCTATCGGTTATGACGGTTTATCTGTTTTTGCAGGCGTTGGTGAAAGAACTCGCGAAGGAAACGACCTTTTGAGAGAAATGATTGAAGCAAACATCGTAAAATACGGCGAAAAATTTAAAGAATCAATGGAAAAAGGCTCTTGGGATTTGAACCTCGTAGATAGTAAAGAAATTGAAGAATCAAAATTAGCAATGGTTTTCGGACAAATGAACGAACCTCCCGGCGCTCGTGCTCGCGTAGCTTTGTCGGGTTTAACTATTGCCGAAAGTTTTAGAGATGGTGGCTCCAAAACTAGTGGACGCGATATTTTGTTCTTCGTAGATAATGTGTTCAGGTTTACTCAAGCCGGCTCTGAAGTTTCTGCTCTTTTAGGACGTATGCCTTCGGCTGTTGGCTATCAACCAACATTAGCTACTGAGATGGGCGAAATGCAAGAACGAATTACATCTACTAAAACAGGTTCTATTACTTCTGTACAAGCAGTTTATGTGCCCGCAGACGACCTTACCGACCCAGCACCTGCTACTACTTTCTCTCACTTAGATGCTACCACTGTGTTGAGTCGCAAAATCGCCGGACTTGGTATTTATCCTGCTGTAGACCCACTAGACTCATCGTCTAGAATACTTGCCCCCGAAATTGTCGGAAACGAACATTATAACACAGCTCAAAAAGTTATTAATATCCTTCAAAGATATACCGAACTACAAGATATTATCGCAATCTTAGGCATGGACGAACTTTCTGATGAAGATAAACTTGTCGTCCACCGTGCTAGAAGGGTGCAAAGATTCTTATCTCAGCCTTTCCACGTTGCCGAAGCATTTACCGGACTGAAAGGAGAATTTGTGAAAATTGACGACACAATTAAAGGCTTTAATATGATACTGAATGGCGAAGTCGACCAATATCCCGAAGCTGCTTTTAACCTCGTTGGCACTATTGAACAGGCTATCGCAAAAGGTGAAAAAATGCTCGCTGAAACTAAATAATTATGATAGTAGAAATAATTACACCTGAAAAAAAACTATTTGCAGGAGAAACATCAATGGTTAGAGTACCCGGATCTTTAGGCTCTTTCCAAATGCTTAACAATCACGCACCTATTGTGTCTACTCTCGTAAAAGGTGTCATTACTGTTAGGCAAACTAATAATAATGAAGAACTTAATTTCAATATTATCAGTGGGTTAGTCGAATGTAAAAAAAATAAGATTGTAATTCTTGTCGAAATTTAATTTTTTTTTAAACCTTTTGTTATTATTATTGTCTATATATCTTTAATATAGATATTTTACTTGTATGAAATTATATTCTTTGTTTGTCGGATTATTTTTTGCTTTAGAAATTTTGGCACAAGTACCTTCTGCAAAACCACAAAACACTGTTGCTTATGGTAGCATTAGTGGATATGTATTCGAAAAAGGCTCGAACCAAGTTATTGAATATGCTAATTTAATTGTTTATAGTAAACGTGATTCTAGCATAGTAACTGGTGGTATTACTGATAAAAATGGGTATTTTAAAATTAATAATTTAGCTTATGGTAGATACTTTTTCGAAGTAAACTTTATCGGTTATGGGAAAAGTGTATTTCCAGACCTAAATATTAATGCAAACAAAAAAGATATTAATTTAGGAAAAATTTATTTATCAATAAACGCAGAAATGCTCGAGGAAGTGAGTATAGAAGCTAATGTTAACCAAGTTGATTATAAACTAGATAGAAAAATTGTTAATGTAAATCAAGATATTATTGCAGCCGGTGCTACCGCGGTTGAAGTCTTAGAAAATGTCCCCTCGGTTACAACGGATATTGACGGAAATGTCTCGCTTAGAGGGTCTGAAAATTTTATGGTTTTAATTGATGGTAGACCTAGCCCCTTAGAAGGTAGCGAAGCCCTGCAGCAAATACCTGCTAGTTCAATAGAAAGTATCGAAATTATTACTAACCCTTCGGCAAAATACGATGCAAACGGCACTTCAGGAATAATAAATGTTGTTCTAAAAAAAGATAAAAGGGCAGGCTGGAATGGACAAATTTCTGCAAATTATGGAACTTTTAATACGCGTGGTATCGATGGACTTGTTAATATCAGAACTAATAAAATTAATTATTTCTTTGGTGGTGAATATTCCGTTAGAAATTTTAGTGGGGATGGCTACATCGATAAAAAAACATTCCTGCCAAATAATGATGAATTTATTTTAAATACTATTACCGAAAATTCAAGAAATAGAAATTCTGGTAGTTTTAGAACAGGTTTAGACTATTATCTTACTGAAAATGATATTATTACTGTTTC
>CAYRQZ010000023.1:21469-33255 GCA_964426585.1 uncultured Bacteroidales bacterium
GATTCAAATAATAATTATCAACAAATTGATGACTCACAGGAGTATAGAACTATCGAAGACGGCGTAGGAAAAATGTTTTTAGCAAAAGTTGATTATGTTTATCCCATTAACGAAAAAGGAAAACTTGAAACCGGATACCAATTAAGAACAGCCTTACGTTCAAACGATTACAACTATCAAACTATGTATTCTGAGTGGATTAGCGACGCAAGTAAATATAACCCTTATACGTTTAATATGAATATTCAATCCGGATATTTAGTCTATTCAAATTATTTTAAAACTCTTGGGTATCAAGTTGGTTTACGAACAGAATACACTGATAGAGTTTTCTTGCAAACCGAAACAAATCAAGAGTGGACAAATAAAGACCAAAATAAATTCGACTTTTTCCCTTCTGTTCACTTGTCATACCAATTACCCGCAGACATGCAAGTACTAGCAAGCTATAGCCGCCGTTTAGAAAGACCACAACCTTGGTATTTAAACCCTTTCCGCGAAGTCGTAGACCCTAATACCGTTAGAGTTGGAAATCCAGAACTTGGAAATGAGTATATTAATTCTTACGATTTAAGTTTTCAGAAAAAATTTAAAACTAATTTCGTTTCATTAGAGGCATATTATCGCGAAACAAATAATAAAATTAACAGAATCAATGAAGTTGATGACGAACACCCTGATATTTTTATTTCAAGTTTTGATAATATCGGTAAAGATAAATCATTAGGTGCCGAACTTATGGCTAATCTTAATCTTACTAAATGGTATAACTTAAATGTCTCTGGTACTGGTTATTATTATCAAATTATTGCTAATTCTAATCAGTATAATTCGAATAGCTCTATGCAGTGGAATACAAGAATTAACAATACCTTTAAATTTAAAAAGTCGGGAACAAGTTTTCAGTTTGGTGCTTTTTTCAATGGTCCAAGAATTTCGGCACAAGCTAAATTTTATCCTAACTGGGCTGCAAATGCTGGATTAAAACAAGACTTTTTTAATCGAACTCTTTCATTAAGTCTTAATGTCCGAAATGCTTTTAGAACTATGAAAATGGAAAGTATTTCTGAAACTAATGCTTTTTACCAACACTTTTTACGAGAGCCTCGTGGTCCTGTTTTTACTTTTTCTGTTACCTATAAAATTAATGATTTCAAAACAAGAAAAGAAAAAGGTTTTAATAATGAAGAAGGAGATAGAAACGAGGACGATGGAATGTAACTTATAAGAGACTAGAAATAAGTATTTAGGTTAACAAAAAGAAATACTTTTTTAATATTCAAATTCATTTTTGAAATTTCATCTAGCGGATAATTATAGCTTTACCTAAAATAATAGTAAAGAAAAACTACCTATTTTGCACATAGTTCACTAATTTAGCTTTATCGAACTATTTTAAGTAGGTTCTAATTTATTATACTAATTTTTTCGGTTTTAATTACACCTTTGGTAAAAATTCTGATATAATAAATTCCAGAAGAAATATCTTGAGTATTTACTTCAATATTTTCATTTCCAGCTTCTGCAAATTTTATTTTTAAACTTTTTCCTGTCCTGTCAAAAATTTCAATAAAATCTCCATTATCAAAAACCATTGAACTTGTTATGAATATCTTGTCATTACAAGGATTAGGATAAATTCCAATAGCAGTTTCTAAAATTTCATCATTTATTCCGACAAGGCAGGTCATAGGTCTAATTCCTGATGAAGTTGAAATGTCGTAAACAGTTTGAGCAGATTGCCAATTATCGTCTTTAAATACAAATAAACTATTATCTTTAGCATGCCCTCTGTTTGGAGCCATTCCGACAACAAACTGATCGCCTGTGGCATAATTAATTGAATAGCCTAGATAAAAAGGTCCGTCTACTTCTAAAGGTTCATCAAAAATTATTACTTGGAAATAATTTTCGCGTAAGTCTCTTAGGAATACTTTTTGGCTAGAAATTAGATTAGTTGGTTTTGGGTCGGCACCGTCCCAAGTCATAAATCTAATGTAAGAATTATCCGAACCGTAAGACAATTTCATAATCGGAAGTATAATTCCTTTGATTTGATTAAAAGTGTGAAAATCGTAATAGTCGGCATACATACTAATTTTATCGCTATTTTGTCCGCCTAGATATCCTGAAATACCATTTATACTTAATGCTTTTGTTTGCTCGCCGTCTTTTAAATTACCGATAGTATCGCAGACTTTCCCGACAAAATTGTCGTAAACAACAATATAGTCTTTTTTTGTGAGCATTGAAGATCCATTAACATTTCCAACGTTAAGTGTAACATCGAAAAAACCTGTATTTGAATATATAATTCCGCTAGGTTGAAGTTGAGAGTTAGAACTTGCAGGTTCTCCTCCTTCAAAAGCCCATGACCAAAACATAGGATTGTTGGTAGATAAATCTTCAAAAACTACAGGAGTGTTTCGTTTTACTAAACGATTAGGGGTTGTAAATTTAGCAATAGGGGCATAAGGTCCAACTTCTGGAATAACGCGAATATAATCTTCAATTAAAAGCGTGTCGTATCCTTGTGAATTGCGGACAATAAGCTGGACATCATATTCGCCAGGTAAATTGTAAACAATATTTTGTGGACTTTGTTGGGTAGAATTAGCTGGCAAGCCACCTTGAAATTTCCATTTCCATTCGAATGGAAAATCCCAACTTAAATCGGTAAAGTTAACAGAATTTCCTGCAATAACAATTACTTGGTTGGACGAAAACCAGGCTACTGGCAAGGTGTCGGCAACTTCGTAAACATGTACGTATTTAGTTTTTGTGATACTGTTGGAATTGTCAAACTCATTTTTGACCGTAAGTTTTACTTTATGGTATCCAGAAACAGAATAAATTATTTCTGGCGGATTTTGACCGTTGAAGTTGTTCGGCGTTCCGTTTTCAAATTCCCAAAGCCAAGTAGTAATAGGGTTTTGTGATAAATCGGTATAAATAACGCCTGTATTTACGGGAAGTAATAAAGGGTCGCCGGAAAAATCGGCAATAGGCCATTGATCAGGGCAAGCGCTACGTCTTGGACCTAAGGCTACAATGGAAGTTATGTCGCTTAGGTCGGCATCATCGCTCCAAGTTACGCTTCGGTCAGGTTTTATTAATATCTGTTCGGGAAAAGCCTCAACTCCATAATAGTTTAATACATTATCACCATGTCCTTCAACAGAACTGGCAATAGGAAAAAGTACGTTGTTTTGTGTGCGAAAATTAGAAGCGTAAGCATTATTTTCGCCAGCACCATAAATACCTAGTACAATTAGTTCAAATTCGTTACAACCAAAGCTAGAGAATATGTTATTTATCGTCGGGACAGACGCAGTACAAGCCCCTCAATTCTCTAACAAAAACTCTATATAAACATATTTGCCTTGATCTAAATAAGTGAAAAGATTATGCTCATTTCCATCTAAATCAATTACAGTAAAATCTACTGCTTCTGTTGGCTGGGCATAAGTAAAATATGACAAAGCAAATAAGAAAAATAGTAAAATATACCTTTTCATATTACAATAGTTAAATTTCATAAATTCAAAATTTATATCTTTAAGACTAATTTTTGTTAAATTAGTTGTTTTCAAAGATAATAATTTATTTAATATGAAATAAATTAGAGCGAGTTTTTTTTTGTTTTATTGTTTTATCACCATGAATAATACTTGCATTAAGCTCAAAACCAAGTATCATGGATAAAGCACTTATGTAAATTAAAAGCATTATAACAATTACTGTTCCTATTGACCCATATAATTTATTATACATAGAAAAATTATTTACATAATATGTAAAACCAAGTACTGTAATGATTTGAAGAGTAGTCGCAAAAATTGTTCCCGGACTTATAAACCTAAATCTATTTCTTTTTGAAGGGGCGTAATAAAATAATAATGATATTGCTAAAAAATATAATATTAATATTATTAACCACTTGGTAACTCCTGTAAGAAGTATTAATAAATTATTTGCAGAAAATTCTGGGTGGTTTGCTATAAAATTCAGAATAAAGACATTGCCCATAATTATTAAACTTATTGCTATCAATATTAATAAACTAATAACTATTACTGATATTATTGATATTATCCTGAGGTTTAGTGGTTTACGTGTTTCTAAATTATGGTAAGTTGAGTTAAAAGCCTCAATTAAAGATAAGATTCCGTTTGAGGAGAAAAACAACATTAGTAAAATACTTATTGAAAGTAATTTTGTATTTTGTTTCATAATTGTGTCGGTAATAGTTTCGTAAAATAATTCGTAAGCACTACCAGGCAAAATATTTTGAAGAATATTAAAGAGTTCAATCTGGAAATTTTTTATTGGAATAAACGGTATTAAAGTAAATAAAAAAATAAGGGCAGGGAATAGTGAAATAAAAATATTGTAAGCAACAGCGGCTGCCCGCATGCTTACAGAACTTTTTTTAAGACCTCTGATAAAAAATCGTCCAATATAATATAAACTAAGTCCTTTAAAACCAGGAGGTATGATTTCACTAGTTATCCTTTTTATTATTAATAAAAATTTAATAATAAAGCGTGTTAGTTTATATTTTATTTTTTTCAACAATTAAGCTTAAATCTAAACTTTTTATATGATGAGTTAGCGCACCAACAGACACATAATCTACTCCACAAGCTGCATAATCTTTTATAGTTTCAAAAGTTATACCGCCAGATGATTCAATTTCAAATTTATTATTTATTAATTTTACTGCCACCGCAGTATCTCTAACGTTAAAATTATCAAGCATTATTCTATCAACATTTCCGACTTCTAATACTTGTTTTACTTCATCGATACTTCGCACTTCCACTTCTATTTTTAAATTTAGTTTATTGTCTTTTAAATATTGATTAGTTTTTGTTATAGCATTTTTTATTCCGCCTGCATAGTCAATATGGTTATCTTTTAGCATTATCATATCATACAATCCGATCCTATGATTTACACCACCTCCAATTTTTACAGCTTCTTTTTCGATTAATCTCAATCCTGGAGTTGTTTTTCTAGTGTCTAAAACTTTTGTTTTAAATGGCTCTAATAGCTCAACATATTGGTTTGTATGTGTGGCAATACCACTCATTCTTTGCATAAAATTTAAAACTGTACGCTCAGCTTTTAAAATATCTTGTTGAGGTCCAAAAATTTCTAAAATTACATCGCCGTTATTAATTTTTTCTCCGTCTTTGATAAAAATATTTAATTTTAAATTTTTAGAAAAATAATCACAAACCTTAATCGCAACATTTACGCCTGCAATAATTCCACTTTCTTTTGCAACGAGCTTTGCCTTGCCATGTTCAAAACTACTAATACACGATAAGGAAGAATGGTCTCCATCTCCCACATCTTCTGAATAAGCTCTTTCTATAAGAGATAATAAATATGAGTCGGGAATCATTCTTCTTCAATTCTCATTTGATGGATAAGAGGTTTTCCTGCACTTTCTTTCACTAAAAAATATACCCTATAAGTTTTTTCATTAGAAGTTGTTAAATTACCAATAGCATATTGAGCTCCTGCTTTGCCTCCTTGGTGAAGTAGCGTAAATTCTTTAACTTTATTTTTTTCAAAAAAGTTTTTTAAAATCTGCTCGGCTTGTTGTTTGCTATATACATCTTCTTTATCTAAAATCACCAACTCAACCGAGGTGTTAAAATGTTTGGCTAATTCGCTTGCGTTTCCAACTTTCATAGCATCAAAAATCTTGGGCGGAATATCAAAGATAGGAAATGCAAAAATGCTTGCACTAAAAGCAATAATGACGAAAGTTAAATTTATTTTCTTTAAAATTTTCATTCTAATTTTTCTTTAAAATTTATATTTTATTAACAAAAATTGAACCAATTTTTCAATTCCAAAGATATAAATAATTAAATCTTTTAATATATCTTTATCACAAATTTTATTAAAAACATGAATTTAAGTTTAATTGCAGTCGGAAAAACTGATGATAACTACATACAACAAGCTTGTGATGAGTATTTTAATCGTGTAAAAAGATACTTAAACTTTAATGTTAAATTCCTAAAAGATATTAAAAACTCTTCAAATTATAATAAAGAGCAGCAAAAAAAGATGGAAGGCGAGAAAATTTTGATAGAATTAGCTGCTAGCGATATTGTTGTTCTTTTAGATGAAAATGGTAGTCAAATGAATAGCAGAGAGTTCTCCAAATTTATTGATAAACAAATGAACATTTCTGTAAAAAATCTTATTTTTGTTATTGGTGGTGCCTTCGGTTTTTCTGATGAGATGTATAAAAGAGCGAATTTTAAAATTTCTTTGTCAAAAATGACTTTCTCTCATCAGATAATTAGACTTATATTTGCAGAACAAATTTATAGAGCATTCACTATAATTAATAACGAAGCTTATCATCATGATTAAAAATAATACTGGTAATTTTAAAAAGCTTTTAATAATATTCACTTTTCTTTTAATTGGAATTGTGGGCAGAGAGTTTGTTAATAAAAATGCTCAAAATTCTGATTATAGTTTTAATAAATCTGAAATAGAAAGTATATTACAAAAAAAATCAATATACCTCGACGAAAAATTAAAAGAAATTTATAAAAATTACTCCGAAAATCCTGAAAATGCTAAAAACTGGTTTTATTCAAAAGGAAAAATTGAGTTCGAAGAAAAAGAAATAGGATATTTTTTGTATGAAAATAATAATTTAAAATATTGGACAACAAACGACATTTCGCTCCCTACATCGGCAACTCATGGCTTTTTTGATAAGGCTCTGATTAATTTACCAAACGGCTGGTATATTTGTAAATATTTTTATGAAGACGATTTTTTACTTGTTGCATTAGCTAGAATTAAAAAAGAATATTCTTATGAAAATGATATTATAAAAAACAGTTTTACAAAAGATTTAAACTTAAATCACGATGCAATTATCACTACTGAGGCTGTAAAATTCAGTACTAAAATAATTTTCGATGATAATAATAATAATTTTTATTTATCTTTTAAACCTAATTCTCAAGCAAAACTTGTAAAGTTTAGTTTTTATAATTTTTTAGGTATTTTTAATGTATTATTAAGCCTCGCCTTTGTTTTATTGCTTTTGTTATTTTTTGCTAAAAAGTATAGCAAATTTTCTCCTTTTTTGCTTTTAGCTTTGGCTATCGCATTTTTGTTTTTAAGATATTTTATTCTAAAAATCGCTTATATTGACGACCTAAGTGTTTTTAAATTATTTAGCCCCGAACTTTTTGCAGAATCATTTTGGTTAAAATCTCTGGGAGATTATCTAATTAATGTGGTTTTCTTTTTTACTTGGGCTCTCGTGTTGTTTTTTGGTTTAAAAAAACACATTAATGTTGCCTTGCCAAAATTATATGCTGTATTATTTAGCCTTTCTTTGTCGGGATTGTTATTTTTAAGCAGTTTGTTTATTTCTAATTTATTTTATGGAATAATATGGAACTCTTCCTTATCGTTTTCGTTTGATAATATCCTGAGCCTCGATATATATAGCTTTATAGGTGTTTTAATAATTTTGTCAATTGTTTTGGCTTTTGTCTTAATTTTTGTGAGATTATTTATTGTATTTAGAAAACTTTTAAATACCTGGATTGTAATTATTGGAATATTTGTTTTATATACAATTTATTTAATAAATTTTGTTCCTGAAAATTTAAGCTTTAACGATGCTTTTTCTTTCTCTTTATTATTTTTTATTTCATGGTCTGTATTGGCTTTTATTTATATTAAAAATAAAGAAAACTATTTTTTTATTGTAGCTCTTTTAATCCTTTTTTCATTTTTAGTTTCCGTTCATTTTTCAAGATTAAGCGATAAAAAAGAATTAGATACTTTTAAAGTATTGACTTATAATTTAGCAGCCGAAAGAGACGTAGGTGCCGAGTTTTTTATTAAAGAAGCTTATGAAGAACTGATGACAGACGCAAAATTAGCGGAGGCTTTGTCTGCAAACAAATTGTTTGATGTTAAATCTATTGTGAATAATGTTTTCTTGAACAAAAGATATTTTAATAAATATGAAATTCAAACAACAGTTTGCGAACAATTAGACAGCCTCTTTATTGAACCTGAAATGTTATCAGTTGATTGTTTTGAGTTTTTTAGAGAACAAATTTTTGAATATGGAATATCTATCCCCGCTACCAATTTTTATTTTTTAGATAATCATAATGGACGAATTTCATACTTAGGGGAGATAAGTACTAAAATTAATGATACTATAACAATTAATATTTATGTCGAATTAAATTCCAAAATTTTTAGCGAAGGATTAGGCTATCCCGAAATGCTCCTAGATAAAAAATTATTAGTCAAAAAGACAGCACGAAATTATAATTATGCAAAATATAACAAATCTCGTTTGATTAGTAGTAAAGGCGATTATAAATATCAATTTACAATTAACAATGCCGATAATGACACTGCCGAGTATTCTTTGTATAAGCAAGATTCATACATTCATTTTAAATATAAACCCGATGCTGATAATGTTATTATTTTAAGTAAATCATATAGTCAGTATTCAAAACAATTAGTCTCTTTTACCTATATTTTTATATTTATATTTATATTTTTCAATTTTGTATGGCTTTTTGCTAAAATGAAAAATACTTTTTTTAAAAATAATTTTAACCTAAAAGTAAAAATTCAGTTTTGGTTTATTACTATTTTAATTAGTTCGTTATTACTAACAGGTACTATTGCTATGCTTTTTATTATTCAAGGCTATAAGCAAAAACAAAAGGAAACTATGTTAGATAAAATGCACTCGGTAATTGTTGAACTTGAGCAAAATGTTGGACAAAAAAATAAAATTAATTATGAAGATTTTCATTATTTAAACAATTTGTTAGTAAAACTTTCCAATGTTTTTTACACTGATATAAATTTATACGATTTGAATGGAATATTAATTTCTTCGTCGAGGTCTGAATTGTTTGACAAAGGATTAAAGGCTCGCTATATCGATGCTAATGCTTATTCCGAACTTATCTTAAAAAACCCTGGTACAGTGATTGTTGACGAAAGAATTGACGAAATTAATTACATGTCGCTTTATATCCCGTTTCGTAATGTTAATAATGAAATTGTTGCTTATTTAAACTTACCTTATTTTGCTCGTCAGAATGAGTTTGCCGAAGAAATTTCAAATTTTGTTTTAGCTTTTTCAAACATTTTTCTGATATTAATTTTAGTTGCCGTAATTGTTGGCGTGTTTATTTCCCGTCAGCTCACTCGCCCTTTAGCTTTAGTTCAAGAGAAAATTAGATTAATGGATATAAATAAAAAAGCGGAAAAAATAATATACAACAAAAATGATGAACTTGGAGGCTTAATCCGTGAATATAATAGAAAAGTCGATGAGTTAAGCGAGTCGGCGAATAAATTAGCTCAATCTGAGCGGGAAACCGCTTGGCGCGAGATGGCAAAACAAATTGCACACGAAATAAAAAACCCTCTTACCCCGATGAAACTCAGCGTGCAATATTTAGAAAGAGCTTACGACTTAAAAGATGAAAATTGGGAGGCAACTTACCGTAAAGTTTCTAAAACTCTTATCGAACAAATAGACATTCTCTCAGCTATTGCCTCTGAATTTTCTAACTTCGCTAAAATGCCTGCTTCAAAAAAAGAAATCATAAATATTTCGGAGATAATTCTTAATTCAATTCAACTATTCGAAAATGCCGAAGAAATTAGCTTTAAATTTGAAAATAATATAAAAACAAAAGGACTTATTTTTGCCGATAAAGAACAAATACTTAGAGTCTTTACAAATTTGATAAAAAATAGCACACAAGCTATCCCCAAAGATAGAGAAGGGGTCGTGAAAATCATTATTAATGAGCTTGAAAAAAACTATATTATTAAAGTTGTTGATAACGGAACAGGCATTCCCGAACAAATGTTACCAAAAATTTTTCAACCTAACTTTACTACAAAATCTGGCGGAATGGGATTAGGGCTTAGTATGGTTAAAAGCTTATTAATAAGTAATAATGCAACTATTTATTTTGAAACTCACGAGAATATTGGAACTGAGTTTATTATTGAAATTCCAATTTTCGAAGAAAATAATGGTGCTTAATTATCTTTTTTGTTTTTAAGTTTTAATTTATCAGTTATAAATTTAATCTTTGTATAAATTTAATTTTAATAAAAATATATGTTAATTTCGATGACAGGATACGGTAGAGCGTCTGCCGAGTATAAAGGAAAAAAAATAATTATTGATATTCGCACTCTAAATTCAAAATCAATTGATATTTCTATACGAATACCAAATTATTATAAAGAAAAAGAAATGGAATTGCGAAAATTATTAGCTAATGAGCTTCAAAGAGGAAAGGTGGATTTTTGTATGTTTGTTGAACTTGGCGAAAATGAAAGCTCTAATAAATTTAACGAAGAATTAATTATTAATTATTATTCTCAATTAAAAACTTTGTGTGAAAATAATAATATCCCTGTTGGCAACGAACTTATCAACTCTATTATAAAAATGCCCGATGTTACTGTAAATGAGTTTGAAGAATTAGAAGAAAATGAGTGGGTAAATATTTTGGAAGCTGTTAATAAGGCTTTGTTAGATTGTAATAATTTTAGAAAACATGAAGGCGAAATTTTAAAAAATGATATTGTTGGTAATCTTAACTCTATATTGAATTTATTAGCTCAAGTCCCACAATATGAAAATGAACGTATAGATACTGTAAAAGATAGATTGAATCAAAGCTTGGCTGAAATTGCGGTATCTTCTAATTTTGATGAAAATAGATTCGAACAAGAAATAATTTATTATTTAGAAAAATTAGATATAAACGAAGAAAAAGTTAGGTTAAAAAAACATTGCGAATATTTTATAGAGACAATAAACTTGGAAGATTATGCTGGTAAAAAATTAGGATTTGTAAGTCAAGAAATTGGTCGCGAAATTAATACTCTTGGGTCAAAAGCTCACCATGTCGAAATACAAAAGCTTGTAATAATGATGAAAGATGAACTCGAAAAAATTAAAGAACAATTATTAAACGCTTTGTAATTATGGAACCTAAAATTATTGTCTTTTCGGCTCCAAGTGGCTCAGGCAAAACTACTATTGTTAATCACTTTCTTTCTGATATGAGCTATAATCTTAGTTTTTCTATTTCTGCCTGCACTCGCGACAGTAGAGGAGACGAAGAACATGGTAAACATTATTATTTTTTATCTGTAGAAGATTTTCAAAATAAAATTAAAAATAATGAGTTTTTGGAGTGGGAAGAGGTCTATCCGGGCTCTTATTACGGCAGCTTAAAGTCCGAAGTTGAAAGATTATCAAACCAAGGTAAAACTGTTATTTTTGATATTGATGTTAAAGGCGGAATAAATATTAAAAAATATTATGGAGATAAAGCTCTATCTATCTTTATTATGCCACCAAGCATTGAGGAATTACAAAGAAGATTAGAAAACCGTTCTACAGATACAATAGAGGCTATAAAAACCCGAATAGAAAAAGCAAAATATGAAATGAGTTTTGCAAATGAGTTTGACAAAATTGTTATAAATAGTGATTTAAAGCTTGCAATTAAAGAAGTTGAGGGAATTATTGCTAAATTCTTAAATAAATAAAAGCTTTTGTTGAAAATTCCACCTTGCCCATAGGACAAAATGTGATTAACCGTAGGGTTAGCCTGCAGTTAAAATGCTCTCCATCGCCTGCCCGTAGGGCAGTACAAACATTTTTCTAAATTTTATTTATTAGAAAAAATCTTTGTTTTTCAAAAAAT
>CAYRQZ010000024.1:0-29557 GCA_964426585.1 uncultured Bacteroidales bacterium
CTTTGACTTATTGTAAATGCAATAATAACAAAGATTTCCGAAGATTTCACCATTAAAAATGTCCATTAAGCCTAATTCATCGTTAGTTGTGATAATGTTTTCAACTTCCGAACTCGCTTTTGCTTCCTGCAAATAAATTGTGTCTAAAAATAGCGTTGGATTTGGTAAATTGAGCAAAGTTCCATTTAGTTGAGCTAATGCCCGACCTGCCGAAATAGCTTTGCGAAGTATTTCTTTTGTTTCAATATCTGCCTTTGGTGGTAGCAATGGCAAGTCGTTATACGGAATTTCCCTATTAAATTTATTCATATCTCAGTGTAGTCTATATAAATTTTATTCAAGTGTAAGTTTTACTCTCGTTTTTAATACAAAGGCAAAATTACGAAAAATTTACTCTCGTTCAAAAAATAAAGGTAAATTTTACCTTGTTAAGATTGCACTTAATTACAAATTATCTTTAAAATATCTTGTAACTGTTCGCATTAAATGTATTCTGTCAAATCCTCTAACATTATGTTCATGGCTTGGATAAATCATATAGTCAATTAAAACTTTTTCTTCAACGCATTTATTTAAAAAGTTTAAAGAATGTTGCCATACAACAACCGGGTCGATAGCTCCGTGTATTAAAAGTAATCGTCCTTTTAGTTTATCGGCTTTATTTAAAAGATTTGATTTTTCGTAGCCTTCAGGATTTTCTTCTGGTGTGTCCATATATCTTTCGCCATACATAATTTCGTATAGCTCCCAATTAATAACCGGTCCGCCGGCAACTCCAACTTTGAAAATATCTGAACAGTCAGTCATAAGTGTTGTGGTCATAAATCCACCATAAGACCAACCGTGAACTCCAATTCTGTCCATATCAACAAAACCCAAACTTTTTAAATATTCTATCCCACTTAGTTGGTCTTGTGTTTCTATTGTTCCAAGCTGACGGTGAATAATACTTTCAAAATCTAAACCTCTATTTGCCGAGCCTCTATTATCTAAAGTAAACATTACATAACCTTCTTGAGCCATATAATATTCCCAACCTGCTGCTCCGCCTAACCAACGATTTACAACTAACTGAGCATGAGGACCACCGTAAACATAAACTATTGCAGGATATTTTTTGTTGGGGTCAAAATCTGGGGGTAAAATTATTCTATAATATAAATCTGTTTTTCCATCATTAGCTTTTAAGGTTGAAATATTCATTTTGCCAAGTTTATAGTCTTGTAAAGGATTAGCAGAGCTTAAAATAGTATTTATTTTTTTCCCTTTTAAATCATAAATAACATATTCGTTTGGCGTGTTAGTGCTAGAATAATTATCAATTATATATTTTTTGTCTGTTGATAAAATAGCTCTGTGGCTTCCTGGGTTTTCGCTTATTTTTATCATAGCTCCACTCGAAATATTAATCCTATAAATGTCAAAATCTATAGGGCTTTCTTTATTAGCATTTATGATAATATCTTTTCCGTCTGCTGTAAAACCATAAACCTCTTGAACCTCAAAATTACCCTTGGTAATTTGTGAAATTTCATTCCCATTTTCATCATATAAATATAAATGCGAATAGGTGTTTTTTCTGCTTTGCCAAATAAATTTACTTGGATCGTTTGGTAAGAAAATCATTGGATGAAGTGGCTCAACGTATTTGTCGTTTTTTTCTTCAAAAAGAGTTTTTATAAATTTACCGGTTTTAATATCGTATTTATTAAGTTTGAGATGGTTTTGACCTCTATTTAAAACAGCAATATAAATATATTTCTCATCTGGACTCCAAGCTATATTTGTTAAAAATTGGTCTATGTTTTCGCCTGTCTCTATATAAATTGTTTCTTGATTTTTGATATTAAAAATACCTAATTTGACTGCTTCATTAGTCATTCCTGCCATGCAGTATTTTATAGGCTCTGCCTGTGCTATTCTTGCATTTGTGTTTACTATAGGATAATCTGTTACCATGGTTTGGTCATTGCGATAAAAGGCTAAAAAATTCCCATTTGGCGACCAAAATGTTCCTTTTTCTACTCCAAATTCATTGCGATGAACAGTTTTTCCAAATTCAATTTCTTTATTTTCTTCATTGCTAATTTTAATAATATGACCGTCTTCGCCAATAATACTAAGATTGTTAGCCTCGGTAAAGGCTGCTGTTTTATTTTTTTCACAAAAATCAATATTTTCAAAATCTTCGCTTATTGAAAAGTAAAAATTTATAATTTTTTTCGAAATATTATATTCAAAAATATTATTCCTTTCAAAAAACCTTAGATTATCTTTATCCAACCATTTATATTGTGGGAAATTTTTCAACTCTTCTTTACCAATTTTTTCTAAAGCAAGATTTAAGTCGCTTAGGCTAAGTAAAACGTTTTCTTTTTTTAAATCAAAACTGATACTGATTAATTCATTTTTTACAATTTTACTAAACTCTTTATTTGCTGGGCGTAAGTCTAAGCCTCTTATGTATTCAGGGTAAAGCTCTCTGTAAAGACCAACAACAGCCTCGTCAATACTTAAAGATTTTGATTGAGAAAAAGCATAATCACTTGCAAAAAATAAAGAGAGAATAATAAAAATAATAGTTTTTTTCATTTCATTAAAATTTTGTTACTTTTACAATTACAAAGATATAATTAGATGTTAAAGTTGAAACACATTTTTTTATTAATTATTGGCTTAACTTTTCTTATTTACCAATGTAAGCCCAAAACGGATAAAACTATTGATGAGACAATAATTACAGAGCCTGTTGTTGATGTTGTTGAAGAAGTATTACCCGAAATTAACGAAACCGAAAATTATATTCAAAGTCTTAATTATATAAAAATAGTTGACTCTTTGCCTCAAATTTTGGTAGACTTAAAATATGCAAGCGATGATAATTTTCTTGGTTTTGATTTTTATGGCGAATTAAAAAATGCTTTTGTTCAATATGAATGTTTTTTAAAGTTAAAAAAAGCATACTTTATTTTGCAAAATAGAAAGCCTGGTTACACTTTTATTATCTACGATGCCTTGCGTAGTATTGAAGCTCAACAATTAATGTGGGATTCTGTAAAAGTTGAACCTGCCAAAAAACATTGGTATGTTGCTAATCCACAGCGTGGCTCTATTCATAATTTTGGAATGGCTTTAGACATTAGCATTGTGAACGAAATTGGCGAAGTTTTAGATATGGGTACAGAGTTTGACTTTTTCGGCGAGATGGCTTTTCCAAATAAAACAGATTATTTTTTTAAAACAGGCGACTTGAGTCAAGAACAATACAATAATCGAAAGCTTTTGATGGATATAATGGCTGAAGCCGGATTTTATGTCTCTAAAACTGAGTGGTGGCACTATAACGCATCTTCTTTAGACTATGCAAAATCAAAATATAAAATATTTTCTTACCCTTCAAAATTTAAAAACTTATGATTGTTAAAAATTATAAAGTAAAATCTTTTAGCTCTACAGATATTTATATTGGCAGCGAGTATAATTATTTTAAAAACTTGGCAAATGGACGCCAAATAATTCTGATTACTGATAATATTTTATATAATTTATATCCGCAAGCTTTCGAAAAACAAAAATGTATTATTATTAATTCTGGTGAAGAAAACAAATCATTAGCAAGTTTTGAAAAAATAATTGAACAGCTTATTGAGTTTGGAGCCGATAGAAATACTCTAATCATAGGTTTTGGTGGTGGAATGATTTGTGATATTACTGGTTTTGTGGCAGCTAGTTTTATGCGTGGTAGTAATTTTGGTTTTGTGGCTACTACATTATTAGCACAAGTTGACGCAGCTATTGGAGGCAAAAATGGAATTAATTTTAATAATTATAAAAATTATATAGGTAGTATTATTCAGCCTGAGTTTGTAATTTGCGACCCACAAGTATTAAAAACGCTTACGCAACAAGACTATTTGAGCGGCTTGGGCGAAATTATTAAATATGCTCTAATTAGTGATATGAGTTTTGTTGAATATCTTTATGAAAATACTGAAAATATTTTGTCAAAAAATTCTGATAATTTAAACTTTATAATTAAAAAATGTATAGAAGTTAAAGCTAAAATTGTTGAAGAAGACTCTAATGACTATGGATTAAGGCATATTTTAAATTTTGGGCATAGTCTTGGACATTCTTTTGAAATTATTGATAACATTCCTCACGGAATAGCTGTTGCCATAGGACTTATAGAAGAAGCAAAAATTTCTGTAAAATTAGGATATTGTGAGGACAATTTGGTGGAACTTATCGAAAATCTTGTGAACAAATTTATTCCAAACTTAAAAACTGAAATTAGTCAAAAACATATAGATTTATTAGTAAGAGATAAGAAAAAAGACGGGAAAATGATAAATTTTGTGTTTTTAACAAATATTGGTGAACCTTTAATTGTGAAAACTGAATTAAGCGAAATTATTAATGCAATTAATTCCTAATTTGCGTGGATATTCATATAAAATCGGAAAATTTAAAAAAGACTTTTACAGCTGCCCCCTCTAAAAGTTATGAGCAAAGATATTTAGCTTTAGCCCTTGTTTTAGGCGAAAAAACAATTTTGCGTAATTTTGGTAATTCAGATGATGTTTTGGTTGCCCGCAGAATTGTTGAAAGCCTTAATTTTAAAATTTCTATTGAAAACAATGAGCTAATCATCGAAAAACTATCAGAAATTGTAGAAACTGAAACTCCGATATTAAATTGTGGTGAATCTGGGCTTTCGGCTCGACTTTTTGTCCCTATTGCAGGAGTTTTTGCTAAAAACTTTCAGGTAAATGCCTCTGCTTCTTTGTTAAAAAGAAATATTTATCAGGATTACTCTTATTTATTTGATTTTGGCTTTAATTTTAAAGCAGAAAATCAAAATTTTCCTTTCTATTTTTACGACACTAAGTTTAATTTTGGAAAATATATTATTAATGGTAAAAACTCTTCGCAATTAATTTCAGGTTTGATTATGGCTTTATGCTTTTTTGACCAAGATTCCGAGTTACAAGTTAAAAATCCTGTTAGCATAAATTATATTTTAATGACTGTCGAAGTACTGCAGAAAGCTGGATTTCAAATTGCTGTAGAATTTCAAAACTCTTTATTTCTTAAAATATTTAAAAGAAAACCTGAACTTAATTTAACAAATAAAAATAATAGTTTTGAAATTGAAGGAGACTGGAGCGGTATTTCAAATGTTTTAGTCGCCGGAGCTTTGGTTCAGGATATTTCTGTAAAAGGCTTAAATCAATTTTCAATTCAGGCGGATAAAGCTATTTTAACAGTTTTTGATTTAGCCGGGGTAAAATATTTTTGGGAAAACTTTGTCCTGAAAATTTATAAATCAAAAATTAATGCATTTGAATTTGATGCTAGAAATTGCCCTGATTTAATTCCTGCAATTGTTATTTTAGCTGTTTTTGCTCAAGGAGTTTCTAAAATACAAGGAATTTCGCGTTTGAAAAACAAAGAAAGTTCCCGAGCCGAAGTTTTGCAAAATGAGCTAAGAAAAGTAGGCATAAATTTAAAAATTACTGGAGATGAAATGCTAATCCAAGGTCGGCAAAACTTAAATACAGCAATTTTAAACCCTCATGGCGACCACAGAATGGCTATGGCATTTAGTATTTTAGGCTTAAATATCTCTGAAGGAATAAAAATTCTTAATCCTGATGTTGTTACAAAATCGTGGGCTAATTATTGGGCTGATGTTTTTGAATTTTAATTGCTATTATAGTCTAAAATCAAACCTTCTACTAACCAATTAGCTATAGCTTGCCTGTTTGACCATTCTAGAAATCGTTTTCTATCTTTTTCGTTTTGAATATTTCCTAATTCAATGAAAACAAGCGGCGGTAATACTTTTTTCATAACTAACAAAGACCTTTCGCTTACATTTCCGTGATATCCTCTGTTAGGTTGATATTTTGTGTATTTTTCCTCAAAAATTTTCTGAAAAGTAACAGCTGTTTGCTTACCTTTTTTACTTCCAGGAAAATAATAAAAAAACACATCAACTCTTGCTCCAACACTTCTTGAGTCAAGGTGAATCTCGACAACTCTCTGATAATTAGTCGATTTGTTAAGCTCGTATAAGTCATTCACAGCGTCAGCACGTTGTTTTAATCTTGCATTTTGTTCGCGTGGAATTTCTAAATCTGGATAACAATATTCATCGTAATCAATTTTTAAATATTTGTCGTCTCTAATCCCATCGTCTGGGTCATTTATTATCATATAAACTTTACCGCCATTTTCTTCAATTCCTTTTGCCATTCTAAGGCAAATATCGTAAGCATACTCGTCTTCACTTATCATAATTCCGTTTACAGTAGCAACAGCTCCCGGGTCAGGACCTCCATGACCGCTAATTAAATAAATAATTGCTCCGGAAAGTTTGTCGCTTAAAATACTGTCGGCAAAATTAATATCTTTTGAAATTAGTGTGGAAGAAATGCTGTCTAATACCTGTGGCATACTATCGGTTTTAATCATAGGTAAAAAATATGTTTCACCTAAAATTAACTGGTCTTCATCTTTTATTTTATTAATATTTAAATCTTTAAAAGCATGGTAGTAATCCTTTGCAATATAACCGCTTTCGCGTAAAATCTTATAAATACCATCTCCTTTTTGAGCAACTACTGTCTTTAAACTGTCTTTTTCTTGAGCAAACGAGTTCACAGAAAAACATAAAATTATACAATTATATAATAAAAAAAGCAGTGTTTTTTTCATAAAGGCAAAAGTATAAAAAATATTAAATAAAAAATCTATTGAAATATGCTTTTGTTGAATAATTTGGCTATGATTTTTCAGGCTCATTAAGATTTTAAATTTATATTATTAAAATGTAATCAAAAATTTGTTTAGAATTAAATCTTTTTGTATTTTTACAAAAATTTATCATTATGTATTTGAGCAGTAATTTAAAATATTTACGCAAAAGGAAAAAACGCACTCAAGATGATGTCGCAAGTGCTATAAATTTACCCCGCCCAACTTATAGTGGCTATGAAAATTCTGTTGCTTCGCCAAGTTTAGAAACATTAATTAATCTAAGCAAATATTTTAACTTCAGTATAGATAGTTTATTGAAATTAGATTTATCTAAAATGCTTGAGAGTCAGCTTAGATTGTTAGAAAGTGGAAATGAAGTTTATATTAAAGGTTCAAATTTGCGAGTTTTAAACGGAACTGTTGATAGTAAAAACAATGAAAATATTGAATTGGTAAATCTTAAAGCAAAAGCTGGTTATACGCAAGGATTTGCCGATCCTGAGTTTGTGAAAGTTTTGCCTATTTTCCAACTTCCTTTTTTGTCGAGAGATAAAAAATATAGAACATTTCAAATTAGCGGAGATTCTATGTTGCCAATTCCCGACAAAGCTTATGTTACAGGAGAATATATTCAAAATTGGTTCTCTTTAAAAGACGGAGACGCTTGTATTGTTCTTACCTTAGACGAGGGAATAGTTTTTAAATGTATTGAAAATAGACTAGAAGTTCATAAAAAATTAGGACTATATTCTCTAAATTCTGAATATAAACCTTATTCTATCCATGCTTCCGACATTAAAGAAATTTGGAAATTTGTAAATTATATTAGCGCAGAAATGCCCGAAAGCCTTAACGATAATTCAAGAATACATAAACAAATTGCAAATTTAAATGAAAAAATAGATGAAATTGCAAAAAAAATACTGTAAATTTTAAACCCTTATTTTAAAATTATGTTGAAAAAAAAATGTAAAGCTTTGTAAAACAGTGCTTTGTGTTTTTGATTTGTAAAACTGTTACTTTTGCTAATATTTATCTAAAACTTCTCTTTAATTTTTGTAATTTTAGCACTTTAAAATTTATACAATGAAAAAAATACTATTCATATTTATTTTTTCTTTTTTTTCTTTTTTTTCTTTTTCACAAATATATAAATCTGAAAAAGCCGATAAAATAATCCCCGGTTCTGATTTAATTAGGTATAAAGAATTTTCAAAATTTCCTAACTTTATTCATTTCAACCAATCTCAAGTTTTAGATAAGGCTAAAGCACTTGAATTATGCGAAAGTTTATTTGCTAAAGATAATTTGAAACTTGTTGAGAAATATTCTCAAAAAAATAAAAATGGTGATGAAACATTTAGATATCAACAAACTTATATGGACATTCCCATCGAGTTTACATCATGGAGTTTGCAAGTAAAAAGCGAAATGGTCTTTGCTCTTAGTGGTGATTTGTTCGATGATTTGAATATTGTATCAGAATTTGTAATTTCGCCTGATGAGGCTTTGCAAATGGCTTTAAAATATGTTTCTGCTGACAAATATATGTGGGAAGATAATGGCGAAGAAAATATGCTCAAAACTTTTTATAATGACGAAACAGCAACCTATTATCCAAAGGCTGAAAAAGTTTTTGTCCCAGTTCAAGCTTCATTATTAAATAAAGATTTACATTCTGCTTATAAATTTGATATTTATTCAAAAAAACCAATTAAACGTCAAGACATTTATGTTGATGCAACTAGTGGCGAAATTCTTTTTTCCCTTTCTAAACTTTATGAAACTGATGTAGTGGGCACGGCACATACCCAATATAGCGGTGTCCGAGAAATTAATACAGAACAAACCAGTGGGCAGTTTATTTTAAATGATAATACACGTGGAAATGGAATTAGAACATTAAATTGTCATGATACTGATGATTATAATTCTGCTACAGATTTTTATGATGGGGATAATATTTGGAACAATATAAACCCACAATTAGACCAGTATGCTACGGATGCACATTTTGCTACTGCTGCCACTTATGATTATTATTATAATGTTCATAATCGAAATAGTATAAATGGAAGTGGGCATCAATTATGGTCTTATGTACATTTTAGCTTAATCGATTATGGGTATTCAAGTAACGTAAATGCTTTTTGGAATGGTTCGTGGATGACTTATGGAGACGGAGCTGATGCTATAACACCATTGACTACTGTTGATATTTGCGGACATGAAATTACTCATGGTTTAACTTCTTATACAGCAAATTTAGTTTATCAAGACGAACCAGGAGCTTTAAACGAAGCTTTTAGCGATATTTTCGGTACAGCTGTTGAATTTTATGCAGTGCCAGAATATGCTGACTATTTAATTGGTGAAGATATTGGTTACGTGATGCGGTCAATTCAAAATCCTAATTCAACAAATAAACCCGATACTTATCAAGGAACTTATTGGTGGCATGATAGCGGAAGTGATTATGGCGGTGTACATACTAATGGCATTCCTTTGTGTTATGGATTTTATTTGTTATGCGAAGGCGGAAACGGAAATAACGACATTGGCAATTATTACAACGTTCAACCTATTGGAATGGAAAAAGCTGAACAGATATTTTTTCGCCTATTAACGGTTTATCTAAGTCCAACTTCAAATTATCAAGACGCTTGGTTTTTTGCCATGCAGGCTGCTGCCGACTTATATGGGGTTTGCTCAGATGAGGTTAAAAGCGTAGGAGATATGTTTTATGCTATTGGAGTAGCCCAAGAAGAATATGTGAATGAAGCTCATGCACAATTTACTGCTTATTATACTCAAAATTGTTCTGCCCCTTTTACTGTTAATTTTATTAACCAATCTTATAATTCAGAAGTTTTTGTTTGGAATTTCGGCGACGGACAAACTTCCACCCAAATTAACCCTAGCCATACTTATTTATACCCTGGCTTTTATGACGTTAAATTGACTATTAGTGGTGGCGGTGATTGTGGCTCTGATGTAGAATTAAAAGAAAATTTCGTGCAAATAGATGAAAGTTTGCCATGTATGACAATATTCCCAACTTCTGGACATACCACTATAAATGAATGTAGTGGAATTATTTTCGACTCGGGCGGACCTAATGGAAAATATTTAACTAATACAAACTCTTATCTTACTATTTATGCCCAAGACGCAACGAGTATTGTTTTAAATATTATAGAATTTGATATTGAAGAAGGAAGTGAGAGCCTTTGTAACTACGATTTTATTGCTTTTTACGACGGACCAAATGACAATTATCCTTTGATAAATGGAACTCGTTATTGCAATACAACAGGAAATCCCAACACTATTATTTCTTCTGGAGATTATATAACTATTCAGTTTTATTCAGACCCCGGATTAGCTCTCGAAGGATTTAAAATACAGTTCGATTGCATTAATTTAAATACTCCTCCAATTCCATATTTTTCTGTCGATAAAAACAATTCGTGTGATGGTTACATTAGTTTTACTGACAATAGTATTAATAATCCGCAGATGTGGAATTGGGATTTTGGTGATGGATATTTTTCTCAAGAACAAAACCCTGTTCATAAATATTTAAATAGCGGTACTTTCACTGTAAAATTGGAAGTAAGTAACGAAAATGGAACTCAAAGCATTATAAAAAATAATTTAATTAATATTAACTTGCCACAAGCCCCAGAGCTTATTCCAATTCCTGAATTATGCATAGACCAAGATTTTATCATAGAACAATCTGTTGAAGGTAGTTTACGCTGGTTTGAGTCTCAAACTAGTGAAGAACCAATTTATGTCGGAAATACTTGGCAACATGAAGCTATTCACGAGCCGGTAACATACTGGGTTGATGAGCTATTGTCAGGAGTTTCATCAAATCTTGGTTCTAATAATTATAATATCGGTGGCGGATTTTTTGGAAATGCTGCTTATATTCATTATTTAATTTTCGATGCTTATCAGCCTTTTATTTTAAAAACTGCTAAAGTGAATGCACAAGGAGCCGGAGATAGAGTTATTGCGTTGCGAAATGAAAATCAACAAGTTATTGCACAAAAAACAGTGTACTGTATTAATGGGGTTCAAGTTATTGATTTAGACTTCGATGTTCCGCAAGGTTCTAATTTACAATTAGCAGGACTAGGTGCTCCTAATCTGTTTAGAAACGATAACTCTAATTATGTAAATTATCCATACAAAATTGATGATGTTTTGAGTATCAAATCAAGCTCCGCAGGGACAGATGCTCAATCTTATTACTATTTTTTTTATAATTGGAAAATTCAAACTTATGATTGCTTATCCGAAAGAGTGGAATATACTCTTAATCCCGAAGTGTGCTCAAATACTAATAATACTGAACAAGACTATATTACCGTTTATCCAAATCCAAGTAAAGGTGTTTTTAAAGTTATAAATAATGAAAACTTAACTTCCTTCTATGAAATTTATGATCTTTCTGGAAAAATATTGTTAATGTCAAATTCAGAAAATCAACAATTTGACATTTCTAAATTTGCAGACGGAATATACTTTTTGAAAATTACTCTTGATTCAGGAGTCGAATATATAAAGTTGTTAAAACAATAAAAGTCTGTATGTTAAAGATTTGCCAAGTCGGAAGAGCTAATATTATCGAAATCAATATCAAATTCGATAAAGCCTTGATTGCCTAAGTCAATATTTAACGGAAGACCTTTTAGCATTGCTCCAAGTTTGATACCAGCATCGCTTTTTAATTTTATTCGCATTTTCTTTGCTCCATTTTCTTTGCCAGCTTTTATTAAATTTATAGCTGCCTCGACTTGTTTTTCATTTGAAATTTCAGGGCTAAAAGTCTTATATACCAACCAAGGTAGTGGAGCTATTATCCAACCATATTTCTTAACTAATTCCATAGCTGATGATATGGTGTTGTAATTAGTTAAATCATAAATTTTGTTTTCTTCCATAAAATTTTATTTCAAATTTAGAGTTTTACTGTATTTTGTATTTTAAGGCATCAATTTCTTTTATTTGCTGATTACTTAATATGTTATTTTGTTCAAAAATATTGAGTTTATAATTTAATTTAGATGTAAATTCGAGAACCTCCATTTTATCAAATGCCTCGAAAAGAGTTTTCCCAAGACAAATTGCGCCATGATTTTTCATTATGCAAACATCATGATTAACTATTTTCCCTGCAAGCTCGGAGGCTAGCTCATCACTGCCCATTAAAAAATAATCAGCTAATGAAATATCACCAAGTAAATATCTTGCTTCGCCTGTGAGAGCAGTGCTAGGAGAAATTCCTGCAATTGCATAAATTGACGCATAAATAGGGTGGGAGTGGACTATTGCAAAAACATCTTTTCTTGCTTCATATATTTTTTTGTGCATACCATATTCCATGCTTGGTTTTAGCTTAGGACAAAGGTTTTGACCAGTATTATCAAGAACTAAAACTTCTTTCCAAGAAATACTTGATTTATCTGTTTGACTTGCAGTAATAAAAATATATCCTTCTTTATTTTTTAAACTTACGTTTCCTCCACTACAACTTGTAAGGTTTTGAGCATATAAACGCCTCATTATTTCCGCAACTGCTTTTCTTTCTTTTCTGAACATTATTATCTAAATAATTTTATAATTTCCTCTTTATTGGCTTTAATAATTCCTTTTTCAGTAATAATTCCAGAGATTAATTCAGCTGGTGTTACATCAAAAGCGGGATTTAATGCACCTGAACCGAAACTTGCAATTCGCATTTCTTCCACTTTCCCCGATTTTAACTTGCCTGTGTAATAAAGAACTTCATTAGCACTTCTTTCTTCTATAGGAATAGATTTTCCACTTTCAGTTTCCAAATCAATAGTGCTACTTGGTGCAGCAATGTAAAACGGAATACCATAATATTTTGCTGCGATGGCTTTTTCTAAAGTCCCAATTTTATTGGCAGTATCTCCATTGCTTGCAATCCTATCAGCTCCTGCAATAAAAATATTTATTTTTTCTTTGGACATATAGTGAGCAGTCGCATTGTCGGGAATTATTGCATGAGGCACATTCTCTTCATTTAGCTCCCAAGCCGTTAATCTTGCTCCTTGACTGCGAGGACGAGTTTCATCAACATATACAAAAATATTTTTGCCTGAGTTGTGGGCTGCATAAATAGGAGCTAAAGCCGAACCGTAATCTACCAAAGCTAACCAGCCAGCATTACAATGAGTGCCTATTCCAAAACCGTCCTTTATCAGATTGTTGCCATATTCTCCAATTTGTTGTCCATGCTCAGCACATTCATCGGCAACTGCTAAAGCTTCGGAAATTGCAAATTCTCTTGATATTTTTGCAGCCTCTAATACTCTTTGGCTGGCATAAAATAAATTGACAGCAGTAGGGCGAGTTTGGTCTATCAACTGTTTTGCTTTTAATAAGTGTGAATATAAATCATCACTTTTTGTTTCATAAATAGCCTGAAGCATTGCATATCCTGACGCAGCCCCAATAGAGCCTGCACCACGAGTTATCATTGACTTAATTGCCATGCAAGTAGTTTGCAAATTTTTACTTTTGAAAATTTTAAACTCAAAAGGCAATTTATTTTGGTCTATCATGCAAACAACTTCGTTTTCTAACCAAATTGCACGATAGTTTTTGTTTTTTACTTTCATTTATTCTAAGTTTAGTCAACAATTGCTTTGCAAAGCTCATCTAAACTAAAACCTGCAAAATAATCGTTGAAATTTAATTTCATTAAAGCATTTTTAAGACTTTCAGAATCGTATTTTACGCCTACTAAAGCATTTTCAATTTCTTCTAAATTTCCGTTGTTACCAAAAAAACTCCCGTAAAATTTAATTTTTTCAATATTTGAATTTTTTACGTTTGCAAAAACCTGAATTTTCCCTGCGGCAAATCTTGAATGCCTTTCTATATCAAATTTTGGTGATTTTCCCCAATTCCATTCCCAAGTTCCAAATTTTGACTGCCTAAGTGCTTCAATTTCGACTAACTCGCTTTCTGTAAATCTATATTCTTTCATTTGCGGAAACTCTTTTAGCATGCGAGTAAGTAGTCTTTCTGAAAACTCGTTAATACTAATTTTATTTGGTAAATTTGGCAAAATATTATCAACTGCACTTCTAACAGATTTTGTTGAGTTGGAGCTTATTAGGTCTTTTGAAATTTCTAAAGCTTTTGACAAAACACTTAATTCTGTGTCGAACAATAAACAGCCGTGATGCATAATTCTTCCTTTAATATAAGCCTGTGCATTACCGCATATCTTTTTTTTGTCAATTAAAATATCATTTCTACCCGAAAACTCAGCTACTACTCCCAAGTCTTTTAAAGTGTCGATAACAGGCTTAGAAAAACTTTTAAAATCAAAATCCGCTCCTTTTTCTTCGTTAGAAATAATGGTGTAATTTAGATTGTTTAAATCATGATATACAGCACCACCACCCGAAATTCGTCTGACAACATTAATACCATTATCTTTTACATATTCGGAATTTACTTCCTCAAATGCGTTTTGATGTTTACCTATAATAATCGAAGGTTCATTTATCCATAAGATAAATATTTTGTCGTGATGCAAAAGCTTTTTAAAACAATACTCTTCTAATGCTATGTTGTAATCGGGTTTGTTAGATTTGTTAACGATGTAAATCATAATAATATCAGTTTGTTTTGAAAAACAAAAATAAACATTTTTTTTATGTCCTGAATTTATATTTTATATTGTTTAAATAAACGCTTGTTATAGCGGGATAAATTTGAAATAAATTTTATTATTAATTCCAAAAAATAATTGAAAGATAAAAATTCATTAAATAATTGAGTAAATTACAGATTTTATATATTTTTGAGTTTATTAGAATTTTATAGTATGAGAAAAATATTGTCTTTGTTTTTAGCCTGTATTCTTGTTCTTACTGTTTTTGCCCAAAATAAAACAAGTAACCTTGTTCTGAAAGAATTTATTTCTCTAAAAGAACTGAAAAGCGCTTCGATTTCCGTATTTGCTGAAAATTTAACAACTAATAATATTATTTTTGACTATCAGTCCGATTTAGCCTTGGCTCCTGCTTCTGTTTTAAAACTTGTTCCTACAAGTTTGGCATTAGAGCTTTTCGGACCCGAACATAAATTTAAAACCGAGTTAGCTTATTCAGGAATAATTTTGCCTGATGGAACTTTATTAGGTGATGTTTATATTATTGGATACGGCGATCCTTGCCTTGGTTCAAACAACTTTACCGAAACTTATGGGAAAGGGTTTGAAATTTTAAATAAATGGACAGATGAAATAAAAAAATTGAAAATAAAAAAAATTAAAGGAAATATTATTGCCGATATTTCATATTTTGGAAAAATTGAAATCCCAAATAATTGGATTTGGGAAGATATTGCTAACTATTACGGAAATCAAGGCTCTTGCCTATGTTTTAATGATAATTTATATAGTTTACATTTTAAAACAGGAAATTTTAATGGTGCTGCCACCGAAATTATTAAAATTGAACCTCAAGGATTGAATTATGAGTTCGAAAACTTAGTTGTTTCATCTTCAAGCTCTGGAGACAATGCTTATATATTTTATACAAATACTAAAAATTATCTTCAAGTTAAGGGAAGCTTGCCTTGGAAAAATAATAATTTTGTTGTCAAAGGTTCTATTCGCGAGCCTGACGCTTTCCTTGCGAGTAGTTTTTATAATATTATTAATTCAAATGGAATAAGCATTGAAGGACAAGCAAAAGTTATTGATAATTTTGATAATAAAATTAATAGAACAGTATTTTACGTTACTAATTCACCAACGCTTTCAGAAATTGTTGATTACACTAATCTTAAAAGTTTTAATTTATACGCCGAAGTTTTAGCTCAGCATATAATGAAAAAAACAGGAAAAACGTGGAACGAGGCCGTTGAAGATTTTTTTAAAAAGAAGTCGATAGATACAAATGGGTTGAAACTTAGCGATGCCTGTGGATTAAGCCGTTTTAATGCTATTACAAGCCGACAAATTGCTGGACTTTTAAAATATATGAGATTATATTCCACAAATAAAGAAAAGTTTTTTTCTAGCCTTGCTATAGCTGGGGCAAGTGGTACAATGGCGAAGTTTGGACTTGGAACGCCTGTCGAAAATAAACTTCACGCTAAGTCTGGAAGCATTTCGGGTGTAAGGGCTTATGCAGGCTATGTTTACAACACGCAAGGCGATGAAATCGTGGTCTCTATTATTATAAATAATTATTCAGCAACAAATCAAAGAATTAAGAAAATTTTTGAAGACTTTTTTGGAGAAATTGCCTTGTTAAAATAATTGTATTATATTGCAAATCGGAACAATTTGAAAATTATTTTCGTAAAAATAAATAAGTTGTTTTCCTTATCTTAGAATGTTTTTAAGAAGAAATGTCGTGTTAGTGTCGTATTAATGTTGTGTTATTGTAGTAGAAAAGTAGCGTAAAATGCACTTAAAATATTTTGAATAGTTTTAAGCTTAAATTAAATTTGTAAGTATTAAAAAAAATCATGAAACAAACTGAGTTTGGAAAGACCTTAGCAAAAGTTCGGAAGTCGAAAGGCTTGACTCAAATCGAATTAGCTGATAAATGTAGTCTTTCTTCGCGCACAATTCAGAGAATCGAAGCAGGCATTGTTAGTCCGCGTAGTTATACGATTAGAACCTTGTCTGCTGCCTTGGATTATGATTTTTTAAAAGAACTTTCTATCGAGGTAGTTGATGAACAAAAATGTGAATTAAGGAGATTTGGAAAATGGTTCTTTTTTCAAATAATAGATTTATTTAACTTTAAAACAAATATTATGAGAAAATTATTAATTTTAACAACAATTTCTGTGTTAGTAGCAATAGCCGTACTATTTTTTTCAAACAAAACAAGTGCACAAGAAAGTGATACCTTAATAAACTTTTTAACAATTGAGTGCAAAGTTGACATTTCTCAAAAGGAAGCTCTTAAAATAATTGGAAACATTAATAAAAAAGCCCAATATCATAATAAAAGTATTGATTTATTAAAAACTTATGCCGAAAAGTCAGATTTTAATTATGATACTTATGTTCATTTGGCAGTATTAATTGCTAGTTTTGGCTATGCAACTCAGTCAGCAATGGAAATTGCAAACATTACTTTTATGACAAATAAAGAATGTAAATTATTTAAAGATATTGCTTCTTTGATATTCTTGTACCACGGAAATGGAGCGAATACTTTTGTTGAATTAGCAAAAAGCGCAAGTCAAGCTAAGACAGAAGATGAGATTAAAAATATACAAGAAAGCATTCAAACATACAAAACTCAAGCTAAATTTTCAAATTTAAATGAGGCTTTTGAAAAGCAGAAAATTAAGGATAATTAAATTATCATTTTTTAAAGAGATATTAGAAACTTATTTCAAAAAAAGAGGGGAAAAAATCCCCTTTTTAAATACCCCTGTTTAGGGTTCAACTCTCAAAAATAACAGCGTTTCTTTTATTTAATATAAGCAGGCAGAATAATCATAATGTTTTCCTTGTGTTAAAAATTGCATTTTAAAGTTAACCTCATTTGCAATAGCTTCCATAGTGTATGGGTCAATAAAAAACCAATCGAAATTGCCAGTTTTTTTACCTTTATAAGATAAATTATAAACAAGTTCTCCGTAGTATTTTTCTGTTAGCGGAATAGTGTAAAAACCTTTATCATCAAGGTAAAGATATTGCAAATCTGAAGAATCGAAGATAATTTTTCCGCCTGGGTTTAATAAACTTCGTAAATGTTCGAGGAGTTGTGGGAGTTTTGGCAAACTACCAGCAATTCCAATCCCGTTCATTAAAAGTAAAAGCGTATCAAAACTTTGCCCTGAATAATTAAAAATATCAGAACAAATGACATTTTTTAATCCTCTTTTTTGCATAACTTCGCAGCAACCAGGTGATATATCTAAAGAAGTAATATTATATCCGAGATTTTGTAAATATAAAGAGTGCGAACCTGCACAAGCTCCTATATCTAATATATTACCTCTTGCTTGTAGTAAAGCTTTTTGCTCATGCTTAGGCATAGCTTCAAAATCGCGAAATAAATATTCAGCATATAAATAATCTGTTTCGGCAATATCGGAATTAACTGAAATTTTTGCTTTTTTATCACCCGATAAGTAGTCTTTGCAGCAATTTCCAAAAATATCTTTGTCCATAATCTTTGTTTTGTATTATTTTTTTACGTAATTATTTTGTTAAGGTTACAAATGTGTAATTTTTGTTTGGAAAATCATTTTCATAAAATTTTAATACAGTAAATTTTTAATATTTATACCTAAAACATCAAAAAGTCTTTTGTCAAAATAAATTCTTTATTACTTTTGTCATAAAATAATTAAAAGTGATTTTAGCTTTTTTAGAATTACGCATATTAGACATTATCGATATTTTATTGGTAGCTGTACTCCTTTATCAATTATATACATTAATTAAAGGTACAGCTGCCATCCGAATATTCATTGGGATAGCCGTAATTTATCTCCTCTGGCTTTTTGTTAAAGCTATGAAAATGGAACTCATCGGTAGTATTCTTGGGCAAATAATTGGTGTCGGAATGATAGCTCTAATTGTTGTTTTTCAACAAGAAGTTAGGCAATTTTTATTGTTAATAGGAAATAGATATTTTAAGCGAGGAAAATTAAATCTTATTGGTAATTCAAGACTGCAAGCTGGGTATAGTTCAGTTAGTATTGAGAAAATTGCTCAAGTTAGCTTTGAAATGAGTCTTGTTAAAACTGGTGCTCTTATGGTTATTGCGCGTGAAGCATCTCTGAAAACATTTACCGAACATGGCGAAATTATTAATGCCGACATTAGTATTCAACTTATTAAGTCTATTTTTTATAAAGACGCTCCTTTGCACGACGGAGCAATTTTAATTGAAAATAATAAAATTTATGCTGCTAAATGCGTTTTGCCAATTTCTGCCAATACCAATTTACCTAAGGAATACGGTTTGAGACATCGTTCTGCTTTGGGAATGAGCGAAATTACTGACACTATTGTTGTTGTTGTGTCTGAACAAACAGGACAAGTGTCTATTTCAAGGGCAGGAAAAATTTATAAAGTATCTAATAAAGAAAGATTAAGTAAAATAATTGTTGGCTTTTTAAGAAAAAATGAAGATTAGCTTTAATGTAATTCTTTTTTAAAATTATAATCTCGTGTCCCCGAAATCTTTGTTGACGAATTTAAAAAATCTATAATTTCACCGAGTTTAATAATATCTTCATTGTTAGAAATATCAATTAAAAATTTATTAAAGCCTTTCGATTTTAGTTTGCTAATATTCTGTGTTAATGAAACTGCTGAACTGTCCCGTATTACTGTAAATCCGTTTTCAATATTTTTATAATAGTTCCTCGACTGTTCGTCTTTAATTAATATGCCTGATTTTATTGGCATCCTTGAATAAAATAAAGCAGGACGAAAATAAATTGGAACTATCCCTTCTCGGTCTTTGCCTGTTAATAAATTTGGATAATCATTTTCAAATGGATAGCAGTAATCTTCTATATTATAATTTTTTAAAAAGAAAATTGCAAGATCGTTTAATAAATAAATACTTTCAGAACTCGAAACTTTTGAATGTTTTGGTAAAAGTGCAAATTGTGAAATATGCGAAATTATAAAATGTTTAAAGCCTTTATTAAAAAGTTGTTGTAATGTTTGTTTTGTTTCGTTTATACGCAATTCGCTTATATAAAAAGGCAACTCAATTCGTATTTTTGAAATAATTTTTGAGTCTATTTTCTGTTCTCCTAATTTTTTTAAATCGCTAAATTTAAGTTTTAAAAATATCGCCTGAAAATCTTGTGTTTTAATTTTTTCAATATATTCAAAATTAGAAATTCTGATAAATAATTCTTGTTTATTTTGTTTACTGCTTGGTTTTAAAATCTTGTCAATCAAAGTTTTACATTGTTTTTGAGTAAAACTATTAATTTTTATATTAATATTAGGAAGTTTGAAGTTTTTTGATGCAAAAGAATTTTTCCCGCTTAAATATACTTCATCGCCTAGGCTAAATTTTGAATTGTCAACACTAATAATATATCTGTTTTGTGTTTCCGAAATATTTAATATACTCATTAAGTTGGCTTCGGTGTCAGCTTGGTTTCGCAAGCGGAGTTGCCAGAATTTTTCGAGTTTAATATTTTTCTCAATTTCAAATTGATTGTTGTTAGTTTTTAAAATTTTTCCTGCAAAAATTCCAGTTCCTGCTTTGTCTGTGTATGCTTGATTTATTTTTGTTCCCATAAACCAGCTTGTTTTTTCGCGGGCAAAATCATATTTTAAAATATCTTTGGCTTGTTCAATTTTTGTGTGGTCGTCAATTACCATTCTATAAGCTCTGGCAGAATTATAAACATACTCGGCATTTTTCATTCGTCCTTCAATTTTTAAAGAAGAAATTTTTAATTTTGCAAAAAAAGGAATTTCTTCAATTAATTGAAAATCTTTTAAGCTAAAAAGTGTAGATTTTGAAGTTTCGCTGATAAAATTTCGCCTGCAAATTTGAGAACATAAACCTCTATTTGCAGAATTGCCGTTAAGGTATGAACTAAACTGACATTGCCCACTAAACGAATAGCACAAAGCACCATGAACAAAAATTTCTAAGGGAAGCTCGGACTGCATTGATATTAATTCAAGTTCTTTTTTGGTCAATTCACGCGACAAAATTATTCGTTTAACTCCAGCATCTTTAAGAATTTTTGTTGATAATGAATTATGACACGACATTTGTGTGCTTGCATGAATTTCTAAATCTTTAAAATAGCTTTGAATTAATTTTATACTTGCAAAATCTTGAACAATAACTGCGTCTGGTTTAATTTGAGATAAAAAATATAAACTATTTAGTAAGTCGGGAATTTCTTTATTCTTAATAAGAGTGTTTAAGGTGATGTAAATTTTTTTTTGACGCTTGTGTGCTTCTTTTACAATATTTGAAATATCTTGTTCTGTAAAATTTTTCGCTCTATTGCGGGCATTAAATTTTTTTAAACCTAAATAAACAGCATCAGCACCGCCTTCGAGAGCCGCGTAAAATGTGTCTATATTTCCAGCTGGAAGCAATAATTCTGGTTTAAACATTTGTTTTTGTTGCAAATGTACAATATTTTATTTTTTTTATGATAATATTTTGTACTTACAAAAATATTTATTAGTTTTGTTTTATTCAAATTTAACGAAATGAAAAATTATATTTGTCCAAAATGTGGTGGTTATTTAAGTATTGATAACGAAATAGTATTTTTAACGAAAAATAATAAAGGCAATTCAGCTTTGGTTTTATTAAGCGCCGAATTGGGGAATTATAGTTTTAGAAAAAATACTAATGTAAACTTTCAAGAAGGAGACCACGTCAATTTTATTTGCCCTATTTGTTACGAAAACCTTAATGCAGACAATTTAGATAATAATCTCGCTTGCATTAAAATGGTAGATGAACAAGGGAATGCTAAGAAAATTATGTTTTCAAAAGTTTTAGGTGAAAAATGCACTTATGCTGTAAGCGAGTCTGGAATAGATTCTTTCGGCGATGATAAAGATACTTATTCAAATAAGTTCTAAAGTTCTTAATTTTTTTGTTTTCATGTTGATTGTTTTAGAATGTCAGGAGAAATCTTGACATTCTTTTTTTTATAAGAAATTTTAAAAATGTGGTTTTGGCGTGTGTTTTTGTTGCTTGCCACAAAAACCATGACAAAAGCTTAAGTTGAGTTATGGAAAATTAAATTATTTTATCAATAAATATATTTGAATATTTTAGAATAATAACAAAACTTGGAACTCAAAACTTGTAATTCTTTACAAAAAGTCTCCAAGCTTTTTCTTTAAATAAAACAACAAATAAAAATACTAAAAATAAAATAGAGTTAAGTGTATAGACTAAAATTTGAGATTGAGGTTTGATAAAAATGCTAATAAAATAAATTGCAAGAGCTAAAACAAAATAAAAAATAGCATTGGCGATATTATAAGGAACTTTGTAATATTTTTGTCCCCAATAAAAAGAGAGTAAAGTCATTAAAAAATAACAAATAAAAGTTGCCCAAGCTGCTCCTACGTAACCGAAAAGAGGAACTAATATTAAATTTAAAATTATTGTTATAATAGCACCAAAAATTGCAAGATAAGCACCGTATTTTGTCATGTCGTTAAGCTTATACCAAATAGAAAAATTAAAAAATATCCCTAAAAAAAGGTTTGCCAGCAGCAAAATTGGTACGACTATTAGTCCTTCATGGTAATTAGCTGAAATAAAATATTTTATAATGTCGATATACAATAAAACGCCGAGGAAAATTATTAAGCCACAAATAATAAAGTATTTTGTAGCCATTGCATATAATTGTCGTGCATTTCCCTCGTTTTTATTTTGAAAAAAGAATGGTTCGGCAGCATATCTAAACATTTGTATAAATAAAGTCATTAAAATTGCAAGTTTATAATTTGCTCCATAAATTCCTAATTGTGCCATAGGGTTTAATTCTTCTGGGATTAGGTGTTTTAGCATAACTCTATCCAAAGTCTCATTTATCATTCCTGCAAATCCCGCTATTAGTAAGGGAAATGAATATTTTAATATCTTTTTTAAAAGTTTAAAATCAATACTGAATTTTATATTAAAAATATCGGGCAGGAGAATAATAAAAGTTAAAATGTTTGCAAATAAATTTGCAATAAACACATAAGCTACGCCAATATTTGGGGAATAAATATTTAATAAAACAGAATTGGGGTTTGTTTGGTAAACTTTTGGACAATAAATTAAAAAGAATAGGTTAAAACCAATATTTGAGCTAATATTTATAAATTTAATAATTGCAAATCTCCAAGCTCTATTTTCTAATCTAAGGCGCGCAAATGGAACTGCTGTAAAAGCATCAAGGGCAACAATTATAACCATCCACAAAATATATTCTGGGTTTTGACTATACTGCATTGCCGAAGCAATAGGCTTTAGAAAAGCATAAGCAAGAAGAATAAATCCGATGGAACTTATCGCAAGGCTAAATAGAATTGAGGAATATACTTTATTAAAGTTTTCTTTTTCCTGCCCAAACCTGAACAGTCCTGTTTCCATGCCATAAGTTAAAAGTATTAGCAAAAATGTTACATAAGCATAAAGCTCTGTAACAATTCCGTAAACTTCGGGGACAAACAAACGTGTGTATAAAGGAACAAGCAAGTAGTTTAGCAAACGACCTAATATACTGCTAAATCCATAAACGGCAGTTTGTCCAGCTAAGGACTTTAATTGTTTATTCACTATTTAATTTTTTTACGAAAATAAACAATCTTATAAGTATTAAAATATAATTGTTATGCGAGTTATTAACTTTAATATGTTGGAGATTTTTAAATTGTCTTGTCCCAAAATAAGTTTTCAGTCTATTTAATAAATCCTATGTTTTGCCATGTTTTGAAATAGCTTTTTTTACGTTTTTTATCATTTTTATGTAAAGCTATTTTAGGACAAAAATTTTTCATTTCAATTTTATTTCTTTTCAAAACATTAAATCAACTAATTTGTTAAGTCAAAAAATTAAAATTTACAATATGAATTTGAAAAATACTGAAATTGCTTTTGCTTATAAAACTGAAAAAGAATTAAAATCTGCACTTTTTGTTTACAAAATTATTACTAAACCGTTTTTAGTAAAACTTGGTAAGATTTTTTTGAATATAGCCTTATTTTTACGTATTCCTATAAAGCCTTTTACTAATTTTATGTTTAAGCAGTTTTGTGGTGGTGAAAACATTGAAGAAATTTTAAAAATTTCAGAACCTGTATTAAAAAATAAGGTTAAAATAATTCCAGACTATTCAATTGAAGGGGCTTCAAACGATGAGGCTTTTAATATTTTAATTAATGAAGTGAAAAAAGTAATTGATATTTCGGCAATTGATGGCAACATTCCTTTTGCTGTTTTTAAGCCAACAGGACTTATCAATTCTAAATTCTTAAAAAATGATTGTAAGAATAATGAGCAAGAATTAATTGCTTATAGGCAAAGAATGAAAGAAATTTTTGATTATGCTAACTCTAAAAACGTTAAAGTTTTGGTGGATGCCGAAGATTATTGGTATCAAGATAAGATTGATGAGATTTTATTAGATTTTATGAAAATTTATAATAAAGATAAAGTTATTGTTTTCACAACTTTTCAAATGTATAGGCATGATAGAATTGAATATTTGAAATTTATTACCGACATTGCAAAACACAAAGGCTTTAAAATAGGGATAAAGTATGTTCGTGGTGCTTATTTAGAGAAAGAAAGGCAAAGAGCAATTGATGGAAATTACCCTGACCCGATACATCTAACCAAAGAAAAAACAGACCAAGATTTTGATGAAGCTATAAAATATTCTGTTGAAAATATTGATACAATTGAAGTTTTTTGTGGAACTCATAATGAAAAATCTGTTTTGAATTTAGTCGATTTAATTGAAAAACATGGCTTAAAAAAGGACGATCAAAGGGTTTGGTTTTCTCAACTTTTTGGCATGAGAGATAATTTATCGTTCAACTTAGCCGAAAGTGGCTATAATGTAGCAAAGTATTTACCTTACGGACCAATAAAAGAAGTTATGCCCTATTTAGTTAGACGTGCCGAAGAAAACTCCTCTATGGGGTCACAAGCTGGCGAAGAAATTTTGATGTTAAAACAAGAAATAGCAAATCGAAATTTTAAGAAATAAGATATGGTTTTTCAACTTGCCAAGAGCTACACGCAACACCCGTCATAGCAATTGCGATTTGGAAATTACTCAAAGCATAGAGTTTACCAAAACTCATCAAACATTCTAAAAATTGCATAAACAGAATTTAAATCATATTCTCCGAATTTTGCAATTTTCATGCTGTTCATTCCCATATAACTAAGTGTAATTGCAATACCTTTATTATAATCTTTCCAGGCAACAAAAATTGCACTATGTTCTATATTATGGTATTGTCGGTTAATATGATATACCCAATCTCCTGGTTGTAAAAGCTCTTTTGGAGCGTAAGGTCCTTTCTTTTTAGAATCAAAAATTTGGACTTTTCTAAATTGGTCTGACTCTATGCTAGAATAAACAGCATTGAGATAATCCCAACAAGAGCCTACAACAACTTTTTGGTCAAGCTGCGAAAATTTAAAAGCATTTTGTAAAACTAAATTTGCTCCAACATTACAATTTTGGCAATATGGAATACCTACTGCATTGCTTGCATCACAGGTGTCGGCTTCTAATATCCAAATTGAAATGCTATCATTTTCTTGTACCGCCTCATATAATCTATCTATGTAAATTGAATTTAACAATATCTCGTTACCTATAAACTTTTGAATTGCATCATGAAAATGATAGAACACATTTTGAGAAAGCAAGTTAGAGTTATTTAAAGACAATAATATTGTCGATATAATTAATATTTTAAGGTATTTAATTTTCAATATTTATTAATTCAGTATTATAAAAATAATATATTTAGTTTCTAATGTCCATTTCTTTAATTAAGTGGCTTGCTTGGGCATATTTATCAATAATAAATAAAGCATATCGTATATCTAGTGAAATGTTTCTACACATTTCAGGGTCGTACATAATGTCGCTCATTGTGCCTTCCCAATTTCTATCAAAATTAACTCCAATTAGCTCGCCATTTGCATTTACTACCGGAGACCCTGAATTTCCTCCTGTAGTATGATTAGAAGCCGTAAAGCAAACATGAATTTTTCCATCACTATCCGCATAATTTCCATAATCTTTTGAATGAAACAAGTCTTTTAGTTTTTGTGGAACAGCATAATCATAAATTTCCGGATTATCTTTTTCGATAATTCCTTCTAAAGTGGTAAAATAGTTGTACTTAACTCCATCAGCTGGAATATAATTATCTATTTTTCCATAGGTAATTCTTAAAGTAAAGTTTGCATCAGGGAATAAAAGTTTATCTTCTTGGTGTTCAATTTGAGCTTTCATATAAAGCCTATCCAAGCTGTCTAATTGAGTTTGATATGATGAAAAAGCTAGATCAATATCGTTCAAATAAATATTAACATAGTCTTTCATTAACAGATAAATAGGGTCTTTCATTAAAATATTATATGATTTTTCGGAAAGAGAGTTTAAAAAATTATTGAATTTTTCTTGATTTGCAAAAATTGATTTAGCATAGCAGTATTCTGTTATCGACATGTATTTATCGCCTGATTTTATCTTTATTTTATTCAGATTTTTGAAATAATTTGGATAAAACTCACTAGGAATATTTTCGTAATATAACTTTAAAGTTACGGCAAAAAGTTTTTTATCGGTTTCTTCGTTATAATCTTTGAAATGTGCATCGGCTTTAGCTAGAGCCTCTTTTTTAATTATTTCAATATTTGCTTTTGTACTTCCTTGAATTTTTTCTAAACTTCTCATTCTAAGTGCCAATAATACGGCATCAGAGGCTAAGCCTGCTTCGTTAACGTAAATCATAGCCATATTATATTTAGATAAATTTAAATAAATTTCCTCATATTGTTTTAAAATATTTCCGTATTTAGCTTTTCTTTCATCATTTGAATTTACCCACTTAGTAAAATCTTTTTCGTATTGTTTTTTTACATTAATAGCGTCTAAGCGTTTTAAACCATTAATTTCACCAATCCATTTTTTCCAACCATTACCAATAGAAGCAGCTTTTGCTGAGTATTGAATTCTAATTAATGGGTCGGAGTTCATAGCAGAATTAATAATATTCAACTTTTTAGTTCTTATCATAATTCTTGCGGGGTCGGTTTCGTTAATAATTTGCTCTACAGCCGAAGATGGCAAATATTCTGTTGTTGTTCCTGGATAGCCAAAAACCATTGTAAAATCATCTTTTTTATATCCTTTTGTTGAAATAGGAAAATGTTTTTTCGGTTTGTAAACAATATTATCTTTTGAATAAGGAGCAGGTTTACCATCTTTATCGCAGTATATTCTAAATAGAGAAAAATCTCCTGTATGTCTGGGCCACATCCAATTATCGGTATCGCCACCAAATTTGCCAATTGCCGAAGGAGGTGCGCCAACTAGTCTGACATCGGTAAATATTTCGTTTATAAATAAAAAATATTGATTCCCACTATAAAAACTCTCAATTCTAGATTCGTAATGTGTGTCTTTTACAGCAGAAGATTTTATCTTATCTGTATTTTTCTTAATAATTGAATTTCTTTCAGCTTCAGTCATATTGTTACTAACGCCCTCCAATACTTCATTGGTAACTTCAGACATAGAAATTAAAAACGTAACTTTTAAACCCGGGTTAGATAATTCTTGTTCACGATTCATTGCCCAAAATCCATTTGTTAGGTAGTCGTGTTCTAAGCTACTATGTTTTTGTATTTGTCCATAACCGCAATGATGATTTGTTATTAATAGACCTTGGTCGGAAATCATTTCGCCTGTGCAACCGCCTCCAAAGATAACTATGGCATCTTTCATCGACGCATTATTTATACTGTAAATATCTTCAGCGCTAAGTTTAAAACCTTTGGCTTTCATATCTTCATAATTGTACTTTTCCATTAATATCGGAATCCACATCCCCTCATCAGCAAAGGCTGGAAAGAAAAATAATAGTGCTAAAACAAAATTGATTATTTTTTTCATTATAAAAATTTATTTATTATATTTTAAAATTAAGCCACAAACCTAAATAAAAATTAAAATATTTCAAAATTTGAGGCTTAATTGCAGTTAAAACTTAATTAATTCTCTGTACAATTTTTGTACAGGCAAGCCCATAACATTATAATAAGAGCCTTCAATATTTTCGACAGCAATCATGCCTATCCACTCTTGAATACCATAAGCACCGGCTTTGTCGAAAGGCTTATAATTTTGAATGTAATAAATAATTTCGTCCTTGCTGAGTTTTGAAAATTTAACCTTAGTTTCTGCAAAGAACACTCGTTTTTTATTTAATGAGCGTAAACAAATACCTGTAAAAACATAGTGTTCTTTTCCACTTAATAATGAAAGCATATTATATGCTTCTTCCTCATTTTTTGGTTTTCCTAACACTTGATTGTCAATCCAAACAATAGTATCAGCTGTTATTAATATTTCGTTTTTTTGTAAATTTTGATAAGCCATTGATTTTTCTTGGGCAAGAAAAGTTGCAATGTTTTCTCGAAAAACATCTTTAGGAACAACTTCCTCTTTAAAATGCGTTTTTACAATTTCAATATTAAAATTTAATTCACTAATTAATTCTTTTCTTCGTGGGCTTGACGAAGCAAGAAGTATTTTATATTCTGGCTTTAAAAACTTAGATTTTCCCATGTACGGCTAAACTAAAAACTAAACTAAATAAAATTCCAAGAATTATTATAAAATTAATCAAATTAAGCATGTTTGCATACTTTTTGAAACTTTTCCAAGTAAGTGTAATCAAAAATAATAATATTGAAGGAAAGATTATTAAGGCATATATATAAAAATGGCTTAACAAATGATTTTGAAAAAATAATAATTTTGAAAGGTAAACTTGCCAAATAAATATTATTGATGCAATAGCAATAAATACAAGAGAAGAAATTATTATTTCGGTTTTTCTTTTTCCTAATACTGTTGGAAAAGATTTTATCCCTGTTGCTAAATCGCCGGAATATTCTATGCAATCTTTTATTAATTCTCGAATATAGGTGAATAAAAATGCAAAAATTGAAAAACCTATAATAAGTTCCATTGCGAGTTTTATTGCTCTACTATTTGTCTCGTCCCATTGTGAAATAGAATGTTCAAATGCAAAATATTCTGTAAAGGCAACAACAAATGGAATGCAAGTAATTATTAGTGCTAAGCTAAAGTTTCCAAAAAATAATTTTCTTTTTAACTCTGCTGAATAAGTCCATAATAAAAAAGCAATAAAAATAAAAATGAGACCTAAGTATAATTTATTAGCATACCATGCGGCAATAAATCCGCAAATAATTCCGATAATGTTAAATATAATATTCAGCGAAATCATTTGTCTACGGCGTATTTTAAAACCTACAAGTGTTTTTTGAGGTTTATTAATGAAGTCTGTTTTTCTGTCGAAATAATCGTTAATAAAATTTCCTGCGCTTACTAGAAAAAGAATTCCTAGAATAAGAAAAACAAATCCTATTTTTGGGTATGCTAATTCGATTTTATAAAAATTGAACAAAGATTGAATTATAGCATATCGCATTGCTAACATTGTAAGCACTATAATAAATAAATTTTTCCAACGAATAAGTTTAAAAAATGATTTGTTCATATTTTTGGTTTTTATGTGTTAAAAGCATCGTTGTCCATCCATAATCCTTTTGCTCTAAGAACTTGTTCAGTAATTTCGCGAACGCAACCCTCGCCACCATTTTTCGATGAAACAAATAAGCAAATTTCTTTTATCTCATCTGCAGCATCGGCAGGGCAACAAGCTACTCCAACAGCTTTTAATAATTCATAGTCAGGAATATCATCACCCATATACAAGGTTTTTTCAACATCTAGATTATATTTAGATTTTAATAATTCAAAATCTTTAATTTTTCTTTGGCTTTTTATAATTACATCTGCTATGCCTAAGGCTTCGTACCTTATTTTTACCGACTCGTTCAAACCGCCAGATAAAATGATTATCCGTAAGCCTTTTTTAACAGCATACTTTAAAATATATCCATCTTTTACATTTGCTGTTCTTAATAATTCGCCCTTTTCACTAACTAATACTTT
>CAYRQZ010000024.1:29657-31741 GCA_964426585.1 uncultured Bacteroidales bacterium
AGAATTTCTTTATCTATTTTGTTTGTTTCTAAAATGTTTTCGCCAAGACTAACGCAATGGTTCATGAAATTACAGGCAAAAACTCCAGAAATATGAATAATTTTTCTTTGCTCTTCAGAAATTAAAAAATGTTTTGCCTTTAGTTTTTCGCTAAGTTTAATGAGTTTATTTAAAGTAGTTTTGTTAGAGGCTTCGAGACAAATAGGAATTTCGGAATAATCAATTTTCGCATTTCTAGAAAAAGTTTGAAATGGGTAAAAAACCCCAAAATTTTCTGTTTTATCTTGAAAAATATTCATACTTAAACTTCCTGCTGTGTGAACCATAATTTTGTCGTGAAAAGGCTTTAAAGATTTAATTATTTTTAAATTAGCCTCGTCTGTCATAGCAAATAAAAATAAATCAGCCTTATTATCTAAATCTTCAATATTATTCGTAAACTTACAGCCGGCCATATTTGCTAATTGGGAAGCAGTTTCTAGATTACGACTAAAAATTTGAATTATCTCTAAACCCGAAATACTTGCGGCTTTACAAAAATGAAAGGCCACATTTCCCGAACCTAGAATCACAATTTTATTTACCATATATTAATTTTTACTTCACAAATTTAATAATTTTAATGAAGTTTTAAATATTTAATTGATTTTTTTACTTTTATTTATGATTTTATATCGGTTTCAAACTTGCAATTATTTTTCTATTTTGAATTATTGTCATAAAAGTTTAGTTTTGTGCTTAAATTTTATGTTTTATGTTTAAAAAAGTACCGCATACTTATGTAATTGTTTTTTTTATAATTATTTTTTCTGCCATTCTTACTTGGGTAATTCCGGCGGGCGAATTTAAACGAGAACAAAAAATAATGCCGGACGGCACTAGCAAAACATTAATTGTTGAAAACTCTTTCCATTATGTTGACAAGCAAACTCAATCTTGGCAGGTTTTCACTTCAGTTTTTAACGGTTTTGTTGCTCAAGCTCATATAATTGTTTTTATTTTGCTTATAGGCGGTGCTTTTTGGATATTAAATGCCAGCAAAGCTCTTGACGCAGGAATTATCTCATTTATTCATTCAACAAAAAAATTAGAAAAATATAAACTTTTGAAAAAACTCGGAGTAAATAATATAATAATGGTATTAATTATGACTCTGTTTAGTTTGTTTGGTGCAGTTTTTGGAATGAGCGAAGAAACTATTGCTTTTGTTATCGTTCTTGTTCCTCTTGCAATATCTATGGGTTACGATTCTATTGTTGGCCTAGGGCTTGTTTATGTTGCTGCTCATATAGGATTTGCAGGCGCAATTTTAAACCCTTTTACGATAGGAATAGCCCAAGGACTTTCTGATTTGCCTTTGTTTAGCGGTTGGGAATATAGAATTTTGACTTGGTTAATTTTAAATATTGTAGGCTTTTCATTTATAATTATTTATGCTAATAAAATTAAAAAAAATCCACAAAAAAGTTTAAGTTATGAAATTGATGAATACTGGCGAAAATCTAGACTTAACGAAAGCGATAAAATTGATTATTACACCCCTTTAAGTGCTTGGTTGAGTTTTGGTGTTTTAACTATTATTTTAGTTGTTTTTTCTATTTATTATCCTATTTCTGAATTAAGTATAGGAAATACAAAATTTAAACTTGCTGCGATTCCTATTGCTTGCGGTGCTTTTGCTTTGTCTTCTGTTTTTGCATTAAAAAAATCCGTTCATTTTTATATTTTAAACCTTTTGGCTTTCACTATTGTCTTTTTAATTATTGGCGTAATGGGATATGATTGGTATGTTATGGAAATTGGGAGTTTATTTTTTGCAATGGGAATAGCTGCTGGCTTAGCAATGAATAAATCAGCTAATGATATTACAAAATTATTTATCGACGGAGCTAAAGATATTTTTTCCGCTGCTTTTGTGGTCGGGCTTGCTGGAGGGATTATTGTAATTTTAAACGATGGAAAAATTATTGATACAATAATGTACGGCTTGTCGAATATTATGCGTAATTTTGGTGGAGAAACTTCTCTTTTTTCAATGTATAGTATTCAAACTTTTTTGAATATTATAATTCCCTCAGGTTCTG
>CAYRQZ010000025.1:0-28801 GCA_964426585.1 uncultured Bacteroidales bacterium
TTTTCTATTCTTGCTAATAAACAATACTTTTTCATTTTTTATATTTTTTAAAATTCTTACCTACTTCGATTTTTGGTCTCTTTGGCTTATTCCGACCATAAGTAATATGCCCTCGCTTAATAGATTTTCAAGCAAGGGTACAAAACTCATAGTTATTTTTGCCCAATTCCCAAATTGTAAATATCTTGAATTTGTCAGTATTTCTGTGTGTGTGTGTGTGTGTGTGTGTGTATATAAAAGATTATTACACCTCAATATTGAGTATGGTAAAACAATTTTTGCAAATCTTTTATATATTACATTTTCACACATTTTGCAAATTACTTTAAATATCCAACAGCTTTTGCAAACATAATAAATTTTTAAAATAAAACAAGAAAAAATTTAATTAAATCATATTTACACGCAAATTTAGAGAATTTATAAATAAGAGGAAATCACATTTCGAAAAAAAATAAAAAATTAGTTCAACTTTCAAAAGTCGGACTAATTTGATGGAAAAAAATGAAACATTATTTGGTTTGGGGCGTATATGCTAAAATGGGGGTAAGTTGGCGGTGGGGTTTTGGCGGGATTTTTGCTTTTTTTTGCAAAAATCATGACAAAACACGCAGAAGCGATAGTTTTTTTTTATATTTCTCAACCCGCACAAAAAAAGCAATATACCAAAATTATCAGGTTACGACTTCTCAATTCTCCAAATGCACAAAAACCCCATGGTCGATAGTATTATTAAACTGTGAAAGTCCAAAAACTCTCTCCTTTAATTTAGTTTTATGTTTTGGGAAATTTTTAACGATTATTTCGTTTATAAAATGTTCATCAACGCTATGACTATACAGGTTCATAATTACAAAAGATTTCTCCTCTAATATTAAAGAAATATTTTTCAATAACTCATCTAACATTTTACTTAATACCCATTTTTCGTTTTTAGCACCTTGTCCTATCGGTGGCGGGTCAAGAATTATACCACTATATTTGTTCTTGCGTTTCACTTCTCTAAGTACAAATTTTGAGGCATCCTCACAAATGACTCTTAAATTATTTATATCCGAGATTTTTTGATTAGCCTTTGTCCAGTCTATTACTTTTTTTATGGAATCAATATGAGTAACTTGTTTGAAAAAATGTGCTGCTGCAAGGCTTGTTAGTCCGGTATATCCGAATAAATTTAGAAATGCAGAATTAGAAAATTTTTCATAATTATTTTTTAAATAATTCCAATTAATTATTTGTTCGGGAAAAATTCCAATATGTTTTGATTCTGTTAAATTTAAAATTGCTTTAATTGTTATTTTTTCGTCTTGATAATTAATCTCCCAAGGAGAATCAAACTTTTTAAATAACTCCCATTGCCCAAATTTTTTTGAACTTTCAATAAATTCCGCGTAAGCTTTATCTTTCCATTCTTTTGTACTTAGATTTGGCGTGTTTTTAGCAGTGATTTCGGGACGAATTAAAATAACTTCGCCAAAACGCTCTAATTTTTTGCCGTTTCCACAATCAATTAGCTCATAAGCGGGAAAAACTTCATTTAATTTTATTTTCATAAAGTTTCATTTTTAGCAAAATAAACAAATTTTATTTTAACTCAAGCTTATCAAAAAATAAAAAGCATTTAAAATTTATTTATTTTCTAAACTTTTATAATAGTAAGCTATTTTTTGCATATAAGTATTTGCATAAGTTTCAAGAAGTTTAGTGTTTTCAACTTTATATGTAAATTTTTCGGGATTTAAGTCATATAAAAGCCAAGAACTATCTTTCATAAAACCATAGCCGTGGTTGAAAGCATAAAAAACATTAGGACTATTAGAAGAAAATAAGTTTTGACTAAAAATGAACTCATCATGATTTATGTTAAGCATAGACAGCAAGCTGGCAGCGATGTCGACTTGTGAACCAATTTTAGAATATTTAAAGTTTTCATATATACTACCACCTGTCCAAAGCATAAAAATTTTAAATTTTTCTTTTTCCATAACTTTTACATTATCAAACCTAGTGCCGTGGTCAGAAACTAAAATAACGAGCATATCTTCCCATTCGGGAGATTGTTCGAGTTTAACTAAAAAATCATTTAAACAAGAGTCGGTATAATAATAAGCATTTTTTGTTCTTTGGGCTTCATCACTATTGCCAAAATGGCTTACAAACGGTACAATATAAGGCTCGTGGCTACTTAATGTAAATAAAGTAAAAAATGATGTGTCATTTTCTAAAATAATATCATCATAGATAACTTTAAACATACATTCATCATGTAATCCCCAATGATTTTGGACACAATTAAAATCTAAATAACTTTTTGAAACCAATCTCTCAAATCCTATAGCATTTAGATAAGTCCAAAGGTTGGCAAATTTTAAATCGCCACCATAATAAAACGAAGTTTTATATCCGTTCTCGGCTAAACTCGCAGAAATAGAAGGAAGTTTTGTCGACATTCCTGTATTAAATAAAACTGAATAACCAGGCACACTAGGACAAGCGCTCAAAATAGCTGCCATACCTTTTTCACTCCTATCGCCGTTGGCGTAAAAATTATCAAACAAAATTCCTTTATTTTTCCACTCATGCAATTTTGGCATACAAGAATTTCCTATATTGTCAAAACTCAAAGCTTTAGAAGTAAAACTTTCTAAAATTACTAATACAATTTTCTTAGGTTTTTTAGTTAAAATATTTTCACAAGAATCTGTACTTACAAACATCTTCTGAAATAAAGAATTACCATTAGACTCATCAAAATATTGAAAACGGGAATATTCAATATCATCAGCAAAAAAAGCACTACTAGCATTCCAAACAACATTTATAGCAGCATGATTTAAAAAAATATCATCAGAGAAATATGCAGAACCTAAATTAACAGTGTGTTTTGTAAATCCACCTCTTAATGAAATAATTAATAGCAAACTAATAATAATTAGACTAAGAGATTCATACCTAGGTTTATCTAAAATTTCAAGCTTTTTAATTATCAAAAAGAAATAAAATAAAAATGCCCCTATAACTAAATCTAAGTACAAAAATACAAGGAAGACCATTCGCCAAGAGCTTGAAGATGAAACCATTACTTGTGGCGTTTTTAAGTAGTGCAAAGGAGTGTCGTCTAACCTAAATCCCCAATAATGATAAACTTCAGCATCACCGATAATAATTAAAGAAAAAATTACTAATAAAAGTCCTGTTATAATATTCAAACTAAGTTTTAAAAATTTTGTTTTATTGGAAAAACATGAAATAATGAAAATTGGACTTACTAAAAGACCGATATAAGCCACAAGCGAAATATCTAATTTAAAACCAAAAACGAAAGTTTTAAGATAATTCACAAAACTTGGTGAAGCTATTTCTGAGAGATTAAATAATAAAAAATATATTCTTGCTAAAACAAAAAATAAATACCAGAAAAGTAAATATTTAAGAAATATTTTGAGCCGTAAAAATTTCATATAATATTTTTTACAAAATTATTAAATCTTGTTTTTTTTCAAATATACAATTTTAAAAAAAAATTACTTAACTTTACCTAAAATTTTCAAATATGGATGAACTAATAAAAAAAGCACAAATATGGCTTAGTAATGATTTTGACCAAGCTACACAAAATGAAGTAAAAAGAATGCTAGACAGCGATAATCAAGCTTTGACCGAATCATTTTACAAAGACTTAGAATTTGGCACAGGAGGCTTGCGCGGAATTATGGGAGTTGGCACAAACAAAATGAATAAATATACTGTTGGAATGGCTACTCAGGGATTATCAAATTATTTATTAAAGCAATTTCCAAATACAAATATTAAATGTGCAATAGCTTTTGACCCAAGAAATAATTCTGAATATTTTGCAAGAATTTCAGCCTCAGTCTTTTCTGCAAATGGTATTAAAGTTTATTTATTCGATAAACTTCGCCCAACACCAGAGCTGTCATTTACAATAAGACACTTGCATTGCCATTCGGGGATAGTAATTACAGCTTCGCATAATCCAAAAGAATATAACGGCTATAAAGTTTATTGGCAAGATGGTGGTCAAGTAATTAACCCTCACGACATTGGTATAATTGAAGAAGTTAGAAAAATTAAAAATATATCACAAGTTAAATTTGATGATAATCTTAAAAATATTGAAATTATAGGTAAAGAAATTGACGATGCCTATATTAAAAAGCTTGCTGAAATAAGTTTAAACCCGGAGGACATAAAAAAATCAAATTTAAAAATTGTATTCACTCCCATTCATGGCTCTACAGTTGAAATTTTACCAAAAGCTTTGCAAAAAATTGGATTTTCAGACATTGCAATAGTTGAAGAGCAAGCCATTCCAGATGGAAATTTTCCGACAGTTGTCTCGCCTAACCCTGAAGAAACTGCCGCTTTAAGCATGGCAATAGAAAAAGCAAAAAAACTTCAAGCGGATATAGTTATGGGTACCGACCCAGACGGAGATAGATTGGGAATTGTTATTCGCAAAAAAAACGGAAAATATATGCTTTTGAATGGAAATCAAACTGCGTCAATTCTTATTTACTATCTTTTGAATGAATGGAATAAAAAATCTTTGCTAAAAGGCAAAGAATATATTGTTAAAACTATTGTAACTACTGAATTATTGAGTTCTATTGCAAACTATTACAAAGTTAAAACTTATGATGTTTTAACAGGTTTTAAATATATTGCCGAAATTATTGAAAAAAATTATGGAAAAACTACTTTTATAGGTGGCGGCGAAGAAAGTTACGGATTTTTAGCAGGCGAATTTGTTCGCGACAAAGACGCTGTAATGTCGTGTATGCTCATGGCTGAAATTGCAGCTTGGGCTAAAAACAGAAATTTAAGTTTAGATGAATTGCTAATTGGTATTTATATTAAATTTGGATATTATTTAGAAGGATTGAAGTCTATAACTAAAACAGGAAAAAGTGGACTCGAAGAAATACAAAAAATGATGGAAAAATTTCGTTATCAAACTCCCGAATCAATTAATGGTGTTGATGTGGCTTTAGTTCACGATTTTGAAAAACTTAGTACAATTGATAAAATTAGCGACTTACGATATGAAATTAATTTACCAAAATCTAATGTTTTACAATTTGATTTAATTGACGGTACTAAAATTACTGTCCGCCCATCAGGAACTGAACCAAAAATTAAATTTTATGTTTCGGTGCAAGATAAGTTAAATTCTAAACAAGATTATGAAGTAAAAACCAAAGAATTACAAGAAAAAATTGATAATATTCTTAATATATTAAGTAATTTTTAATTTTTTATAAATATTTTTATACTTAACTTAATTGATTTTCAGGCAAATAATTAAATAAGTTAAAATAATTTTTTATTTTCATTAAAATATTTTTGCTTAATAAAAATAATAGTCTATTTTTGCAGTCCGAATTTGGTACCATAGCTCAGTAGGTAGAGCAACGGACTGAAAATCCGTGTGTCCCTAGTTCGATTCTAGGTGGTACCACACACAAAGCCTTATCAAAAGTTAAGGCTTTTTTTTTATCTAAAATTTAGTTTGATTTAAAGTCCGAACCCATTGGAGATTGAAATATTCTTAAATTAAATTCGGGCATAATAGCTAATATATGGTCAAAAATATCAGACTGAACTTGTTCAAAATCTGCCAATTTTTTCATCGTACAAAAAGCATATATTTCTAAAGGCAGTCCATTGGCAGTTGGTTCGAGTTGCCTAACGACAAGAATTAAGTCTTTATTAATTTTATCGTTAGCTTTTAAATATTCTGTTATGTAAATTCTAAAAGTTCCTAGATTTGTCATTCTTCTTCCGTTTGCTAAAACTTTAGTATCTAAATTACTAGACTTATTGTATTGCTCAATTTCTGCAGATTTGTTTTCTACATAATTTTTTATCAAACTAATTTTCGACATTTTTTTTAGCATTTCATTATCACAAAATTTAACAGAGTTCATATCAATTTTAATAGAACGCTTAATTCTTCGTCCCCCCGACTCTTCCATGCCTCGCCAATTACTAAAACTCTCTGTAATCATTGCGTAAGTTGGAATTGTAGAAATTGTGTTATCCCAATTTTGAACTTTCACTGTATTTAGACTTAATTCTGTAACAATTCCATCGGTATTCCGTTCATCCATACTAATCCAATCGCCAATTCTGACCATATCATTAGTACTAAGTTGAATACCACTTACAAGCCCTAAAATAGAATCTTTAAAAATCAACATTAGAACAGCCGTCATAGCACCAAGTCCAGTAATAAAATAACCGACTTCTTTATTTAATAAATACGACAAAGCAGAAATAGCAACAATGAAGAATACAAATATTTTTACAACTTGAATATAGCTTTTTATACTAGTCCCTTTTTTATTTCCAACATTATTATTATAAATTTCATTAACGGCATTCAAAAATGAAAATATAATCATCACTAGCAAAACCATTAAATACAAAATGCTAAGCTTTTTTATTAGTAAAATTGCCCAAGAATAACTCTCAAAAGCAATTTCTATTGAATAATAAACTATCAAAATCGGAACTAATTGAGATAATTTATGAAAAACTTTTTTCTCTAATAGAACATCGTCCCAAGTATTTTTTGTTTTTTTTACAACTTTACGAATAATTGCTAGTAAGATTGTCTTTACTAAAAAGTTGGCAATTAAACTAATAATTATAATTGCAAACAAAACAATCAAAATACATAAAAAATTGGACGTAGATAAGCTTAATCCATAATTTAACAACCATTCTTTTAAGCCCATATTGATTTTTGTAAACTCCATTTTATTAAAAATTATATTAAATTTGTAACGGTAAAAATAACAAAACTAATGAAAAGTAAAAATACTGTTTTAATTTTCGTTATTATTTTAGCTTTACTTTGTTTTAGCTCAAATATAACATATTCTCAAACAAATTTTGCTAAATGGTTTGACAGCAAAGGTTTACGAATAGATTATTATCATACGGGCAGCAACAAAACTGAGATGATATTATTTAAAGAATTAAAATTTGAAAATCAATGGGGTGGCAGAAAAACTAATCTTATTGATAATTTTGAATATGGTAGCTATTTTGTAAAAGTGTATGATAATAAAACAAATACACTAATCTATTCTTATGGTTTTTGCTCGCTATTTGAGGAATGGCAATTTACCGAAGAAGCCAAAACCCTAAGTCGAGGTTTTCCTGAATCTTTAATAATTCCTTTTCCAAAAAATGAGGTTAAAGTAGAATTATTAAGTCGGCAATTTATTGATAATAGCTTTAAACCAATTTTTGAAATAATTATTGACCCAAACGATTTAGCAATTAATTACGAACAAAGTAAATTTGCAGAAGTAAAAAAACTCTATGGAAAATCTGAACCCGATAAGGCATTAGACTTAGTTTTCGTTGGTGATGGTTATACTAAAAATGAAATTAATGACTTTTATAATGATGTTGAACAAACAATAAGTTATTTATTAAAAATTGATCCCTATCAAAGCAATAAAGATAAGCTAAACGTTTGGGCAGTTGCTGCTATATCTCAAGAAAGTGGAACAGATATTCCGCAAAATAATATTTGGAAATCTACAGCTTTAAATACAAATTTTTACACTTTTCGCTCAGACAGATATTTAACAACTAGCGACTATCATTCTGTTAGGGATTATGCAGGCTTAGCTCCTTGCGACCAAATTTGTATTTTAGTCAATACCGATATTTATGGTGGTGGTGGAATATATAATTTTTGGAATATTACAAGTGCCAAAAATCAATATAAAGACGAAGTTTTTGCTCACGAACTCGGTCATTCGTTAGGGGCTTTAGGTGATGAATATTACGAAGATGATGTTTCTTATGAAGAAATTTTTAATAAAAATACTGAACCCTACCAAGCTAATTTAACAACCTTAGTAGATTTTGATTCGAAATGGAAATCAATGTTAGATAAAAACACTCCTATTCCCACACCCATTAATTCAAAATATTCAAATATTGTTGGAGTCTACGAAGGAGGAGGCTATCAAGCAAACGGAATTTACAGACCATATATAAACTGTAAAATGAAATCATTAGGAACAGATTTTTGTCCTGTCTGTCAAAAAACACTTAATGATATTATAAATTTTTATTCAAAATAGCTTTAAATATAAAAATGGAATATCAAACAATTTTATTAAATATTGAAGATAATATCGGTATTATAAAACTTAATAATATTAAGAAACTTAATACCTTAAGTCAATTATTTTTTGACGAATTTGAAGCCGCTATTAACAAAGTTTCAATCAACTATGAATTGAAAGCTTTGATAATTTGCAGTAGTGATAAAAAAGTATTTTGCGCCGGTGGTGAGTTAAACGAAATTGCAGCAGCAGATTATGACAAAGCCCTTGTTATGTGCTTGAGAGTTCAAAATGCCTTTTCGGCTTTACAAAACTTAGAAATACCTGTAATTGCAGCCTTAGACGGGATTGTTTATGGCGGTGGTTTTGAACTAGCTCTGCATTGCGACATAAGATTTGCTACGCCAAATACAATATTTCGACTTCCAGAATCTGATTTAGGATTAATTCCAGGCGCTGGCGGAAGCAGTATTTTTTCAAAATATTTTCCAATATCAGAAGCTGCTTATTATTTATTTTCGGGTAAAGAAATACCTATTGAAAAAGCACTTAACAGAGGACTTGTTCAAGAATTATTTAGTTCTGAAAATTTAGAGTACGAAACACTGAAATTTGCAAAAGAATTAAGTTTAAAAAGCAATGAATCTATCAAAGCTATTAAAAAAATTCTCATTAATAGCCTTAATACTCCTACTAATGATTTACTCGAAATGGAGGCAAAAGAGTTTAGTTCAGTATTGCAAATTAGTGGAAAAGAAAAAATAAAGTCTTTTTTTGAATTAAAAAAGAAATAATGAAAGAAAGTTTTATATTCCAAGGCGTTTCATTTGTTACCGGACAATACGAAATCACAAATGAAGAGATTGAAAAATACATAAAATCTGAATATTTAGAAGGATTTGATCATGATAGAGTCCAAAACTCTGACGACTTTCAAAATTTTATTAAGGCTAATCACAATACTAGTCCGTTTGAGTATATGGTTGGGCAAATTATGGGTTTTCGAAAGAGATTTCACGTAGTTAAATTTCCGCCATATAAAAATAAGTTCGAAGAAGCTGAAAACTCCTTAGACCTTTGCGTGAAAGCAATTGATAAGTCATTAAAAAAATCAAATTTAAACGGAAATGATATTGACGCTTGGTATGTAAGTACTGCAACTCCTTCACAATTTGCTCCAGGTATTGCCGAGTTTGCAAAATCTTATTTTACAGCAATTGATAATCAATCTCCGACCTATTCTCTTACATCGGCTTGCGTTGGTTTTAATATAAATTTAGAAAATGCTTTATTATTTTTTAAACAACACCCCGAAGCCAAAAATATTGTCATTTCACATTCCGAAGTAATGTCAGGCTTATTGACAAATACCAAAGATTTTGTTCCATTTTCTAGTTTTGGGGACTCTGCTTGTGCTTTAGTTTTAAAAAGGGTAAAAACTAAAGAAAAAGAAGGTTTAATTTACATTCAAAATAACGAAGACACAAAAATGCTCGACTTTTTAGGTGCAGACCAAAACGGAGAGCTTTTTATGAACCCAAGAATGGTTAAAAGTCGCGCCGTACCAAATATTTTAAACACTTTTAATGATATTTTAGAAAAAACAAATTGGAATAAAAATGATTTAAAATATTTCATCCCTCACCAAACAGGCAATGCTATTGTAGATTCTGTTTCGGAAATAATTAAAATTGACAAAAACAAGGTTTTTAAAGATATTCAATATAACTACGGAAACCTTAGCGGTTCTTCCATTCCTGCTTGCCTAACACTTTTAGAAAATAAAAATTTAACTAACCCAGGCGACAAAATAATAAGCTCAGTAGCAGGATTAGGCGGAGAATTTGGTGGCTTTGCTTACATTATTCCGGAAAAATTGGTTGAAATTTCTTCAAAATTAGAGCTTGAGGGCAAAACAATTTTTATTTCGGGGGCGAGTGGCGGAATTGGTAGAGAAATTGCAATTAAAACAGCCGCAAAAGGTGGAAATTTAATTTTGCATTATAATTCAAACCGAGTGCAAATAGAAAAAATTAAAGAAAATATTTTAAGTAAATTTAATGTAAATGTTGATATAGTTCAAGCCGATTTGGGAGATAAAAATCAAGTTTTTAATATATTTTCAAAAATTAAGGAAAAATATAAAAACATCAACTATCTTATTGTTACTCATGCCATTACAGGTTCATTATCTAAGGCTAGTGAAGTAAGTTCTGCTGAGTTTGAAACTGTGTTAAATACAAACTATTTTTCTGTAAAAAATTTATGCGATAATTTTTCTGAAATAATTACAGAAAGTATTGTCATTACCGGTTCAGTTGGCGAAGATGCACAGTTTGCTGGTTCATCTAGTTATGTCGCTTCAAAAAGAGCACTTAGAGCTTACGCTACTTCATTAGCAACAAAAGTTTACGAAAAAAACATTAGCTGTATTTATTACCTACCAGGTATTGTCGATTCTGGAATGATGAGCAAACTTGATAAACCACAAATTAGCTTATCATTTAATCAAATTCGACAAAAAGAATTAATCCATGTTGAAGAAATAGCGGAAAGGATTTTGAAATCTGCATATAGAATGAAAATTCCTAATGTTAGAATTTCTTTTGAATCCTTTTTGAAAGTAATTAAAGATTCTTACTTAAATTATTAAAAAATGCAATTTAACAATTACATATTTACAGGCTTTGGAATGTCAAAGGGCAAGTATAAAATTACAAATCAAGATATTTTTGATGCAATAGAAAAAGGTTTTTTAAGTGGATTTAGTAAAGAAAAGATTGAAAGAAGTGAAAAATACTCAAACTTCAAAAAAGAAAATCCTAAAAGTTCGCCTTTCGATTATTTTGCAGGAAATATTATGGGTTTTTACGAAAGAAACCACGTTACGCCTTTTCCGCCTACAAGGAAAAAACTTTATTATGCCGACACATCTTTAGAATTGGCAGTTGAAGCGATTGAGAATGCTCTAATAGATGCTAATATTTTGGCTTCCGAAATCGATGCTTGGTATATTAGCACAGTTTCGCCATACGAGCAAGCTCCTGGAATTGCTGCAAGAGTAAAATCTTTCTTTGTAAATGAGGAAAACCATAAACCAGCATTCAGCCTTAATAGTGGTTGTGCAGGTTTTAACATAAATTTAGAAACAACTATTGCCTATTTCGAAGCTCACCCACAAGCTAAACACATTATTATTGCTCATTCCGAAACAATGTCTTCGTTTTTAACGCAAAGAACAAAATTTGTTCCTTATGTTACCTTTGGGGATGCTGCAGCAGCAGTAATTATTTCAAAAATTAAGGCTAATGAAAAATATGGGCTTATAGATATTAATAATTTTCAAGATTTGCACATGTTAGATTATGTAGGAGTTGATAAAAAACGTAACCTATACATGAATGACAGTCTAATAAAAGATCGTGCTATTATAAATATTCCAAAATCTGCCGAAAAATGTTTGCAAGATAGCGGGTGGACAAATAAAGATGTAAATTATTTTGTGCCTCATCAAACAGGGAATGTTATTTTACATGCTTGTGCGAAAAGCATTGGTATTGAACTTGACAAAGTTTTTTTAGAAGGACAAAAATATTATGGAAACGTGTCAGGAGCAACTGTGCCACTTAGTTTATGTTTGCTAAAACAAGAGGGAAAATTAGTTGATAATGTAAAAATATTAAGTGCAACAGCAGGCGTTGGTGGTAATTTTGGTGCTTTTAGCTATATCCATAAAAATATAAATAGCCGAAAAATTGAAATTAAAAAAATATTTGTCGGCAAAAAAATACTTATACTTGGTGCTAGTGGATATATTGGAAAAACTTTATGTCAGGACTTATATGATAAAGGAGCTGAATTATATTTGCACGCAAATAATAAGGCTGACAATTTAAAAGAATTTAATACCGCTAAAATTTTCATTGCCGATTTTAATAATTCGGATTCTGTGCAAAAATTTATTCAAGAAGTAAAAGATTCTACACAAAAATTTGATTATTTCATTAACTTAGCTGGTTCTACTAGTGAAAACATGGCTAATAAAGTAAACTTTATTAGCCTTGTTCAAATCATAAATTCAATTTTACCGCAAATACAAAATACTATTTTAAATATTGGAACAGCAAGCGAAGATATTGAATTTTTGCCTGGAGTAGATTGGGTAGCAGCAAACAGAGCTTTCCATGGATATTTAGCTTCGGCAAGTGGCGAATTTTTAAAATATGGAATAAAAACAAAATACTTGCAAATTGGATTTGCAGAAGGTGGTTTAGCTAAAAATTTTGAAGAAAAATCTATTTTCAAATTTATGCTATCCGTAAGGCAAGAAAAAAAATTAAGCTCAATTGAAATTTCAGAAATAATTCAAAAATCATTGTTATATTCTAAAGTTATAAGAATAGATTATAATTATGAAAATGCAATGCTGCTCGGAAGAGTTGCATACAAACTAGAAGTAGATATTTAAACTAAAATAGATTTTTAAATTAAAATCAATCAAAATAAGCTTTTAACTATTTAACACATTGGTAATTACAAACAAATAATTTTTAATTTATAATTAATTTATTACTATAGTTTCAGTATTTTTCAAATAAATTGTTTTTTAAATAAAAATTTATATATCTTTACATAAAATATTTTGTATAACTAAAATTTAATAATTATGAGAAAAATTATGTTATTTGCTGTATCAGCATTGATTATTTTTGGAGTTTCTTCTTGCGATAAAAAAGCAAAGAATTTAGACGATTTAAAGAAAAAGTATGAAGGAAAAGAGTTTAAGAACTGTGATGATTTTGAAAAAGCTTTTAATGAAATCTTTGATGTTTACTTCGCCACAATTGATAAAGCAGCAGAAGGTAACGAAGATGCTAAGAAAGAATTAGAAAATTTTGATGCATTTTTGGGAACATTAGATAAAGCTAATACTGACTTTGAAAAAGATTGCCCAGAAAAAGCTAAAGAATTACAAGAAACAATGGAAAAGAAAATGGAAGAATATCTTCCTAAGTTAATGAAAGCATACGGCTTAGATGGCTTATTCGACAATGCTGACGAAGACTATGATTGGGATTTGGAAGAAGAAGATACCTTAGACCTTGCAGAAGAAGTAGTTGACTAATTGTTAATGATAATATGAAAAAAAAGCTACTATAATAAGTAGCTTTTTTTTATATCTTCACTAAAGATAGTATTATAATAACCTACAAAAAAGGCTGTTTTATTGACAGCCTTTTTCTTTATTATTTTTCTTTTTATTAAACTTCCCAGGTGCTACCACTATTGAACACATCGTCCATACCTTTTATAGGAGATTTTTGTTGCACTTGTTGAATTTGCTCATAAACTAATTGGTTATATGAATCTGCTTTAACAGACCGAATAATTCCAAAAACCATAGGGAACTCAGGTAAATTTAAGCCTGCTAACATAGAATGTAAAGTTGTATCTTCTTCGTGCATATCATGAACTAGAATATCATTTTCTGAAATTCCATTTTCGCCGATAGTAACAACTTTTAACTTAAGACCGTCTAAAATTAATCCTTTATTTTTATCTTTACCAAAAATCATAGGTTTTCCATGTTCTATCCACAATTGATTATCATCTCTTTCATCCTTATCAGTAATTTTAGAGTGGGCACCATTGTTAAATATAACGCAATTTTGAAGTACTTCGATGATAGAAGTCCCAATATGTTTATCGGCTTCTTTCATAATTTCTACTGATTCTTTTACGTTAACGTCAATAGTTCGAGCAAAGAATTTTCCGCCTGCTCCAATAGTAAGCAAACCAACATTAAAAGGTTTTTCAATAGTTCCAAATGGACTTGAATTAGTAACTTGTCCGAATTTAGAAGTTGGTGAATATTGACCTTTTGTGAGTCCATAAATTTCGTTATTAAACAGAATGACGTTCACGTCGATGTTACGTCTAACTTCATGAATAAAATGGTTTCCACCAATTGCTAGAGCATCGCCGTCACCGGTAATTTGCCATACGCTTAATTTAGGATTTGCAACTTTAACTCCTGAAGCTAAAACCGCTGCTCTACCATGAATGCCATGAAATCCATAAGTATTCATATAATAAGGGAAGCGTGATGAGCATCCTATTCCAGAAATAACTGCGAAGTTTTCTTTTTCGTGTTCGAGTTCTGACATTGCTTTTTGCACAGAGGCGAGAACTGAAAAGTCGCCACAACCTGGGCACCATCTAACTTGTGCTTCACTTTTAAAATCTTTTGCTGTATATTTTTGTTCTGCCATGATATTAGTCCTCCATAATTTTAATAATTTTTGCTTTTAAATCTTCAACTGTAAAAGGTAATCCCAACATTTTATTATACTGTAGATAATTATATTTAGGATAATTTATTCTTAAATGATTAGCAAACTGGCCTAAGTTAAGTTCGCAAACAAGAATTTTCTTATATTTTTTTAAGATATCGTCGGTGTTTCTGGGCAATGGGTTAATATAATTAAAATGAGCATGAGCAACTTTTTTTCCTTCTTTTAGAAGTTCGGCAACTGCAGTTTTCATGTGTCCATAAGTAGAACCCCAGCCGATGATAAGAACATCAGCGTCAGTCTCGCCTTCAACAATTTGTTCGGGATAAAAATCAGCAATTTTTTTCACTTTTTGGTCGCGTAAAAAAGTCATTCTTTCGTGGTTTGCAGGCACATAAGAGACAGTTCCTGTAATGTCCATTTTTTCAAGACCGCCAATTCTATGTTCAAAACCTTTCATACCAGGAACAGCCCAGCCTCTAACAAAATTTTCATCTCTTTCATAAGGTAAATATTTTTCTTTATCAGGAGAAACAAACTTTGTTTTAATTTCTGGGAAATCTTTCATAGCAGGGATTGGCATAGGTTCGGTACCATTTGCAAGATAAGAGTCGGTTAAAAGGATAACTGGCGTCATGTGTTCTAATGCAGTTTTGGCAGCCATATAAGCATATTCCATACAATTTGAAGGCGTACTTGCAGCTATAATTGGAACAGGGCTTTCACCATTACGTCCGGATAGAGCTTGGAACAAATCAGACTGTTCGGTTTTTGTAGGTAAGCCAGTTGAAGGACCACCACGTTGGACGTCAATAATAACTAATGGAAGTTCTGTCATAACAGCTAAACCAATAGCTTCGGACTTTAGAGCCAAGCCAGGTCCAGAAGTTGATGTTGCGGCAAGATTGCCAGCAAAAGAAGCTCCAACAGCAGTAACGATTCCGCCAATTTCATCTTCGGCTTGGAAAACTTTAGCTCCGACATCTTTACGCGCAGCTAATTCTTGTAAAATATCTGTTGCGGGCGTAATAGGATAAGAACCTAAGAAAAATGGCAAATTAGCTTTTTCAGCAGCAGCTAATAAACCCCAAGCAGTAGCAACATTACCACTTATATTTCTGTATTTGCCTTTTAACTTAGTATCATTTGCTATTCGGTACGAAGGTATAGCTTGTATGGCAGAAGCATAACTAGCACCACCTTGCAATACTTTTTTATTAGCAGCAGCAAGTTCTGGACGTTTTTTGAATTTTTCATCAAAAAATTGTTCAGAATATTTTAATGGGAATCCAAAAAGTTTATAAACAATTCCAAGAGCAAACATATTTTTGCTTTTCAGAATAGTTTTAACATCTAAGTCTGTGTCTTTGAGGCTCTCCTTGGTCATTGAAGTAATTGGAGCCTCAATAAGGTTGAAATTTTGCTGCAAATCGGCTAAAGTATTTTCTTTAAAACCAGCTTTTTCTAGATTTGCATCTATAAAAGTATCAAAATCAGCAATAATAGTTCCTCCCCATTTAATAGAATTAATGTTTGCCATAATAGCAGCGGGATTCAAGGCGACTAATACATCGCATTTATCACCAGGTGTGTGAATATTTTTTCCAAAATGTAATTGGAATCCCGATACTCCGCCAACGGTTCCTTGAGGAGCGCGTATTTCGGCAGGATAGTCAGGAAAAGTTGCAACTTCTTCACCAAGTTGAGCTGTGGTATTAGTAAGCTGAGTGCCGGTAAGCTGAATGCCATCACCAGAATCGCCTGCAAATTTAATTACCACATTTTCGAGGTCAATGATTTGTTTACCCATAATAATCTTTCTTAAATTAATTTAATTATTTTATTGAATATTCTTCATACTTAATTGAATTCTTTTTCTATCAATATCAATTTCGACAAGTTTAACCATAACGTGTTGATGTAATTTTAAGACTTCATTAGGCGAGCTAATAAATTTTTCGCAAATCTGAGAAATATGTATTAAACCATTTTCTTTAATTCCTATATCAACAAAAGCTCCAAAATTAGTTATATTAGTTACAATTCCTGGTACCACCATACCAACTTGCAGATCTTCAATTTTATAAATAGTTTTGTCAAACTCCATTATTTTAATAATACTTCTAGGGTCGCGTCCATGTTTTTTAAGTTCTGATTTTAGAAGTTCTAAGCTTGGTAAGCCGAAGTCTTTTGTTAAATATTTTTCAAACTCAATGTTTTCTAAAATGTCGGCATCATTAATTATGTCAACTATAGTTTTGTTCAAGTCTTTAGCAATTTTCTCAACAATACCATAGGATTCGGGGTGAACGGCGGTATTATCTAGTACATTAGATGATTCTGGTATTCTTAAAAAGCCTGCGGACTGTTCGAAAGCTTTTTCGCCAAGTCTAGGCACTTTATTAAGTTCTTTTCTATTTTTAAAAGCTCCATATTCTTTTCTGTAATCGACAATATTTTGAGCTAAGGCAGCACCTAATCCCGAAACATAAGTCAATAATTGTTTACTAGCAGTATTAAGATTCACTCCTACGCTATTCACGGTAGATTCGACAACTCTATCCAAACTATCTTTCAAAAGTTTTTGGTCGACATCGTGCTGATACTGCCCAACGCCAATGGCTTTTGGGTCAATTTTAACAAGTTCAGCCAAAGGGTCCATTAATCTTCGAGCAATTGAAACGGCACCTCTAACTGTAACGTCATATTGAGGGAACTCTTCTCTTGCGACACTCGAAGCCGAGTAAACAGAAGCCCCATCTTCGCTAACGATATAAACATGAATTTCTCTATCAAATGAAATATGTTTAACAAAACTTTCGGTTTCGCGACTAGCAGTTCCATTACCGATAGCAATTACATCAATTTTATAGCTATTAACTAAAGAATTCAGCTTTTTAATAGCCATTCCCTTTTCCTCTTGCGGTTTATGCGGATAAATTGTTTCGTTATGTAGTAAATTGCCTTGTTCGTCAATACAAACCAGCTTACAACCTGTTCTATAACCAGGGTCTATTCCTAAAATACGTTTTTTGCCTAAAGGGGGTGCTAACAATAATTGACGAAGATTTTCAGCAAAAACAGTTATCGCCGAAATATCAGCTTTTGTTTTACTAAGATTAGCAAATTCGTTTTCAATAGATGGTTTAATTAATCTATCATAAGCATCAACAATAGCTTCATAAACTAATTTTGATGTATTTGCACTTCCTTTAATAAAAAAATATTTAAGGTTTTTTAGTACTGTTTCGGCATTTGGAGAAATATCCACTCTCAAAAATCCTTCGCGTTCGCCACGTCTCATAGCGAGGATTCGATGCGAAGGGCATTTTGTAAGTTCTTGCGAGAACTCAAAATAATCTTTATATTTTTCGGCTGCCTCAATTTTTGTTTTAATAATTTTACTAGTGATAATGGCTTCGCTTTGAAAAATGTTTCTTACCCTATCACGTGCTTTTGAGTTTTCGCTAATTTGTTCAGCAATAATATCTTTTGCTCCTTGAATAGCTTGTTCAATACTTAAAACTTTGTCATTAAGAAAATTTGAGGCAAGTTTCTCTATGTCAATATTTTGTTGTTTAAAAATAATTTCAGCCAAAGGCTCTAAACCATTTTCTTTTGCTACTGAAGCTCTCGTCTTGCGTTTTTGTTTGTATGGTAAATAAATATCTTCAAGAATATTAGCATCCCAAGTATTTTCTATTATTGTTTTTAGCTCTTCAGAAAGTTTTCCTTGTTTGTCGATTGAGCTTAAAATACTTTCTTTACGTGAGGCAATTTCTTTAAATTTATTTATTTCTTTTTGAATTAGTTCTATTTCTTGTTCATTTAAGCTCCCTGTTCTTTCTTTTCTATAACGCGAAATAAATGGAATACTTGCTCCATCATCAAATAGTTGAGATGTTGCCTTAATTTGTTTTATTGTAATTTTTGTAGCTTGAGCTACTAAATTCAATATAGTTTCCATCTATTATTTTTTTTGCAAACATAAACAATTTTAGTTTACTTAAATATGTTTTAAAAGTTCTTTTATTAGTAATTATAAAATAAATAATAGCCTTAAATCATATTACTTATTAAAAAATTTTAGCTTTACACTTTTATATTTAATTTTGTAAAAAAAACAAATGCAAAAAATTTTAATAATATACACAGGTGGCACAATAGGAATGGTAAAAAACGAACAAGGCTCTTTACAGCCTTTTAATTTTGAACACCTAATTAATTATATCCCATTACTAAAAACTTTTCCTGCTTCTATTAGTTCGTATAGTTTTGCAAAATTAATAGACTCTTCAAATGCAAATCCGTATTTTTGGGAAGAATTAAATGAAATTATCAAAATTAATTATGATATTTATGACGGTTTTTTAATATTGCATGGAACTGACACAATGGCTTACACGGCTTCGGCTCTTTCGTTCATGTTACAAAATTTAAAAAAACCTGTAATATTAACAGGCTCGCAATTGCCAATAGATTTAATTAGAACTGATGGTAGGGAAAATATTTTAGCCGCTTTAGAATTAGCCTGTTTAAATGAAAATGGCAAACCATTAATTAATGAAGTTTGTGTATATTTTGAAAATAAATTATATAGAGGTAATAGAACTACAAAGTTTAGTGCTGAGAATTTCGATGCATTTATTTCACCTAATTACCCCGTTTTAGCCGAAGTTGGTATAGATTTAAAACTAATAAAAAGCAATCTATTAAAACAAAAATCGACTAAAACAATTTTTAAGAATAATTTTGACACAAATATTGCCATTTTAAAGTTTTTCCCTGGTATAAAAGCCGAAACTATCGAGGCGATATGTAATATAAAAGGATTAAAAGGATTAATTATTGAAACTTATGGTTCGGGAAATGCCCCAACCGATGAAAAAATTATTAATTCTTTAAAAAATTCTATAAAAAAAGGACTAATTGTTTTAAACATTTCGCAGTGTACAGTTGGAAAAGTGCAACATGGTAAATATGAAACAAGCGTTATGTTAAACAATATTGGGGTTATTAGTGGTAGAGACATGACCATTGAAGCTGCTAGCACAAAACTAATGTTTGCTTTGGGGAAAAAATTATCTTCAAAAGAAATTAAATTATTTTTAGAGAAGTCAATATCTGGTGAAATAAACGAATAATATATATATAATTTTAATTATGAAAATTGCAGTACCGACAGCAGAAACAAAAACTTTGGACTCTCATTTTGGACATTGTGAGTTTTATTTAATTTATACTATTGAAAACAATAAAATTTCTAATATAGAAAAATTAGAATCGCCACAAACCTGTGGTTGTAAATCTAACATTGCATACATTTTAGCTGAGAAAGGTGTTTCTGTCATGTTAGTTGGAGGCATTGGGCAAGGTGCCATTAATGTATTAAATTCTGTTGGGATAGATGTAATAAGAGGTTGTTCTGGAAATACAGATGAGCTTGTAAATAATTTTATTCAGGGCAAAATAATTGACAGCGGAAACACTTGTAGTCACCACGATCATGCTTCAAATTGTAATCATTAAAATTATTTAGTACTAGGTTCGGTTTGTCTATCAAAAAACATGATTCCATTTAAATGGTCTAATTCATGTTGGAATATATGAGCTGTGTATGCGTGAGTAATTGTTTCTTGGATAAAAGTGCCATCAGGCAAGTAATATTCAACGTTTACCCAATTTGCCCGCCAAGATTTACCAACTATATTCCACTGGTTTTGGCAATCGGTTTCAACAGATAAGCAACCATCATCTCTTAAAAAATATTCATTAGAATATTCTGTTATTCTAGGATTTATATAACATTCCCAAGGTTTAATAATCCCTGGTTTATCATAACGTTGTATCCACACAATATTACGATTTAGTCCAACTTGTGGTGCAGCAAGCCCCACGCCTTTACCTTGCACAGTTTTTTTCATTCTGTCGATAAGATATTGCAGGTTTTCCTCACTAATAATAACATTAGATGATATTGCCCTCAAAATTAAAGTGTCGTTTTCATCACAAATGCTTAAAATATACATAGCTTGGGTTGAGCTAGCTGATAAGATTAAAGCATTTTCGTCATCGGAAAAAGCTAGTGCTTGAGTTGCGTTGCTTAATTTAACTGGAAAGGATTCGCCACAATCATTATAAGCCCAGAGCCAAAAATTATAATAAGTGCCTGGTAATAAATTAGCTATTGACAAATTATTTTGTTCACTAAGCTCAATAGCGGTATTAAAATCATTTTCCACATTATATTTATAACCAATAGCTTCTGAATTATAATTCCATTGCCATGACAAAGTATTTTCAGTAATTTCAACATTTTCGATAATTGGCGATTCGGGTTGTAAATTAAGTAGATTTGTAAAATCGAAAACATAAGTTTGCGATTCTGTGGGGCTGTCGGTAATTGAACTATACTCAACTTGATGACAAGCAGTTACATATCCAGTAAATTTCAAAATATCACCATTTTTAAAACTGAAAAAGGAATTTTTTTCAATTTTTTTTATAAAATATTCATCGTTGCCACTCCAGCGAATATTAGGCTGTGATTTAAGATTTGAAAAGCTGGTTACAGCGATTGCTTTTTCCTGATTTTGTGACTTAAATGCAACGATGAACCTTCCTTTGGAATTTGGATTAAAATAAAATACTTTTTTACCTTTTCCAGTATTAATTTTTTTATTCAAAATTATTTTGCCAGAAATTTCATAAACCGAAATTTCGACACTTTCGCCTGGTATAGTTGCTTCTATAATAGTTTCGCTATTGCAAGGGTTTGGATAGTTTTGTTTAATGTTAAGCTCTTTACATTCATTAATTGCATCAAAACTTGCTGTATGAATATCAATATTAATAACAGATTGGAAATTATATATGCAAGTGTCGGTTCCATTTGTTAAATTTTGAATTAAAACGCTATCTAGCACAAGTTGAGAGGCACTTTGAGAAATTTCAAATTGAATATTAATTGTATTTTGCGCAAACATAAAATTTACACAAAATATTAAGCCATAAATTAAAACATTTTTTTTCATAACAAGCAAATTTTTCTTCAAGCAAAGATAATTAATATTTATTTAACAATAAACAAAAATAAAAAAAGGCTGATTTCTCAGCCTTTAATATTTTAGATTTGTTATTATTCAGTTATACTTTTAATTTTTTCGTTAACAACTGAATATTTTTCCATTTCGCCTAATCTATAATAGATAGTTTTTAAGGTACTTAAGACGTTTATATTATTAACTATCAGAATATCAGCTTTTTCTAGATAAGGTAAAGATTCTTTAAATAAGTCATCAGAGATTTTTTTAAATTTATCTAATTCCGAAAATTTATTTATAGGTATATTTTTATCAGCCCAGTCTAATGTATCAACGGCAGTATTATAATAAAAAGCACCAAGAGAATAATTAGCGTCAAAATTATCAGGTTGTAAAGCAACAGCCTTAACATAATCTAGTTTAGCTTCGTCTTTACGCTTCATTTCTTCCAACAATGTTCCGCGAATAACATAAAATTGCGCATCATTAGCATTTTTTTCGATTGCTATATTGATATATTCAAATGCTTTTTCATTTTCGCCTTTGTTAACATAGTAATTAAAAGTTTCAATAACTAAAGGATAATTTGCTGTTGGGAATTTTTCGATACCTTTTTGTAGAATGTTCAACATTTTTGCTGTATCTCCTGTTTCGCGATAAGCTATCGCTTGGCTTTGATAGATAGCTACTTTTTCATCGTCATTTGAACCAAAATTTAATTGAATTAGCATATCATTAAGTCCGATAGCTTCTTCAAATTTTTTAGCTTTTAGTGCAGCTAATGACGCATAGTAATATAATTGAGTATCAACTTTAAACGAGATAGTAGAAATCATCACAGCTTTTTCAAAATTTGAATAAGCGGCTTCAAAATCGTTAGCTTGATATTTTCCAACGCCTTGATTTATAAAAGCATTAGATAATGCTGGCAATCTATTAGTGATCATATCGACCAAAGCTTCTGTATTTTCATAATTTCTCTCGTCGTTTTCTTGTAAAACTTTCACAAACTTCATTAGTCCTAGTTCTGTGGTTAAATTAAGGTTTCGATACTCTGGATTAACAAAGTTTAACTGAATAGCTTTAATATAAGCGTCATAAGAAATATCTAAGCAATTTGTACACAAAGCTTTATATTTTGGTCTTTCCGAAATACCAATTTCTTGATATATCATGCCTTTGAAGTAAAAAGTTTTATACCAACTTTCAGTATCTTTATGAACTTCAGCTTTGTCGATAGATTTTTTAGCGTCGTCGAGGAAACCATCTTTAAGGTAGCTCCATGCGCTAGTTACTGCTGATTTTTGTGCTATAAGTGAAAAACTTAAAGCGAATGTTGAGATTAAAATAAATAACTTTTTCATAATAATATATTTTTCATCATTAACGTATTTAGAGTACAAATATACAATTTGTTTGCCAAAAATTTATTCTTTATTTTCATTATTTAGATTTGGGGAAAAATTTTCATTATAATTTTGGTTATTTTCGTCATTTTCATCAAAATTTGAAGCGTTTTTTTCTTCTAAAGCCCCATCTTCAATTTTGGCAACAGAAGCTATGGAGTCGTCATCTCTAAGATTAATTAATCTTACGCCTTGTGTAGCTCTGCCCATTACTCTTAAAGTATCAACTGCAAGTCTAATTGTAATTCCAGATTTATTTGTAATCATTAGGTGGTCTTCGTCAGTAACAGCAGAAATATCAATAAGTTTTCCAGTTTTTTCGGTTATATTAATAGTTTTAACACCTTTACCGCCTCTATTTGTAATTCTATAATCATCAATACTTGAGCGTTTTCCATAACCATTTTCAGAAACTACCAAAATATCTTGGTCTGTTCTAACAGTAATAAGTCCGATGACGCTATCTTCATTGTCGAGGCTTATACCTTTAACGCCTGTTGCAGTTCTTCCGATAGGTCTAACAAGATTATGAGGGAATCTAATAACTTTTCCATTTTTAGCGCCTATCATAATATTTACGGGTTCGTCTCCTTGTTTTTCTTCAATTAAATTAGCTGTCAACAAGCTATCTCCTTCTCTAACGTTAATTGCAAAAACTCCATTTTGGCGAGGTCTAGAATATTCTCTTAATCTTGTTTTTTTGAATATTCCATTTGTAGTACACATAATTATGAATGAGTTATCAAGGTATTCCTCATCTTTCAACGAAACTATATTCATAAATGCTTTAACTTCGTCATCAGGTTCTATATTGATTAAATTTTGAATTGCCCGTCCTTTTGAGGTTCGCGTACCTTCGGGAACTTCATAAGCTTTCAACCAGAAGCATTTACCTTTACCAGTAAACAAAAGGAGAGTATTGTGCATTGTTGCAACAAACATGTGTTCAATAAAATCTTCTTCACGAGTTGTAGACCCTTTTGCACCGACACCGCCACGGTTTTGGGCGCGGAACTCAGTTAAAGCTGTTCGTTTAATATATCCTAAATTAGAAATAGTGATAACAATATCTTCGTCTGCATAAAAATCTTCTGGATTTAATTCTTCAGAAGCATAGATAATTTCTGTTCTTCTTTTGTCGCCGTATTTTTCTTTTATTTCGAGCATTTCATCTTTAATAATTTTCATTCTCAATTCAAGATTGCTCAAAATTTCCTTATAATATGCTATTCTTTCTAAGATTTCGGCATATTCGGCTCTAAGTTTATCTTGCTCTAAGCCTGTAAGTTGCCTCAATCTCATTTCGACAATAGCTCGTGCTTGAATTTCGGAGAGGCTAAATCTTTCCATTAAAGCTTCTCTTGCTGCGTCGGGGCTTTGAGATGCTCGAATAATTTTAATTACTTCATCAATATTGTCGCTAGCAATAATAAGTCCTTCTAAAATATGAGCACGTTCTTCGGCTTTTTTTAGGTCAAATTCGGTTCTTCGAACAACAATTTCGTGGCGATGTTCTACGAAATATTTTACTAAATCATAAAGATTAAGCATCATAGGGCGCCCCTTAACCAAAGCAATATTATTAATGCTAAATGATGATTGCAAAGCAGTAAGTTTAAAAAGTTTATTTAAAACTATATTCGCAACTGCATCTCGCTTTATATCAATGACAATTCTCATTCCTGTGCGGTCAGACTCATCATTTATATTAGAAATTCCTTCAATTTTTTTATCATTAATTAAGTCTGCAATTTTAATAATGAGTTCTGCTTTGTTTACCATATAAGGAATTTCGGTAATCACAATTTTTTCTCTTCCATTATCAGTAACTTCGATTTCGGCTTTTGAGCGTATAACCACTCTACCTCTCCCAGTTTCAAAAGCTTCTTTCACGCCTTCGACCCCATAAATTATTCCTCCGGTTGGGAAATCGGGTGCTTGCATAATTTCGCCTAATTGGCTTGCTGTAATTTCGGGATTATCAATATATTCGATAATACAATCAACAGTTTGAGATAGATTATGTGGAGCCATATTTGTTGCCATTCCCACTGCAATGCCGCTAGCTCCATTTACGAGCAAGTTTGGAAGTCTTGTCGGCATGACTGTTGGTTCCTCAAGAGAGTCGTCAAAATTAAGTGTAAAGTCAACAGTTTCTTTTTCGATATCGGAAAGAATTTCATCGGCAATTTTTGCCATTTTAGCTTCGGTATAACGCATAGCCGCAGGGCTATCACCGTCAACAGAGCCAAAATTACCTTGCCCATCAACCAGCATATAACGCAAAGACCATTCTTGAGCCATTCTCACCATAGCCATATAAACAGAGGAATCGCCATGAGGGTGATATTTTCCTAAAACTTCACCAACAATTCTAGCAGACTTTTTATAAGTTTTATTCGAAAACAAACCTAACTCTGACATTCCGTACAATATTCTTCTTTGCACTGGTTTTAAACCGTCTCTAACATCGGGCAAAGCACGCGAAACAATAACAGACATTGAATAATCAATGTATGCTGACTTCATCTCATCTTCAATATTAATTCTAACAACTCTTGAAGTTTTTTCTTCTTCCAACATAATTAAATATTTTTATTTCTTAAATTCTTTAATTTCAATAAGTTAAACTTTTTTACAAAAGTGTATAAAGATATATAATTTCTTAAAATATACCTATAATTACACATATACTTTTCAACAAATTTTGTTTATAAAAAAAAGGTTTGTAATTTGGTGGTCTAAAAAATTAATTATGAAAAAATTATTATTTACTTTTCAATTTAATTTTTGAACCAGGTTTTAAAGTATCGGTCAAATTTATGTTGTTATATTTTAAAAGTTTTTTCGATTTGATAGCATATTTTTGAGAAATATCTCTAATACATTCATTTTCTTGAACAATATGAACATTAAAATCTTTGTCGGCTTTATTGCGTTTATGTTTAATATAAATAGTATCACCTGGGTACAAACTTGAATTTTTATCCATGTCATTATATTTAGCAAGCTGCCAAGGCATAATGTCTAAATACTGGGCTAAACCTTTTAAGCTAACCGTATCAACAACGATAATATATGGCACATCATTGTTGTAAAGAATATAATCTGAATACGGATATAAAACATAGTTATATTCTATCTCAATTTTATTTTTAATTGGGCGTTTTGCAATATTGCCACTGCCAATATTTTTTATTTGCTCTGAATCAAATTTATAAAGTTCGTACCTTTCAATTATACTAATTAAAGTGTTAGCATAATTAGGGTTTGTTGCATAACCAGCTTGCTTTAGACCTTTTGCCCAAGCTTCATAATCGGTAATTTCAAGTTGGAATAAAAAATGATATCGAGAATTTTCCCTTAAAAAATCTGAATGGTCAATAAAAGAATTTTCTACGTTTTTATATTTTCTAAAACATTCATTTTTAATATCATCATCAGCATATATTTTTTCTCCCTCCCATTTATGACACTTGATTCCGAAATGGTTAAAGCCTTGATTAGCTAAAAATGAGTTTCCACTCCCCGACTCTAATATTCCTTGAGCTAATGTAATACTTGCAGGCACTCCCGCTCTTTCCATTTCTTTTATTGCAAGTTCACTATATAAACGAATATATTGCTCGGGAGTATTTTGTGAATATATTAATAAGACCGAACAACAAAACAATATAAAAAATAAAACTCGCATTTTGTAAAATTAATATTAAAAAAAATATAAATGCTTTTCAAAAAGTTTAAGTATTAACAACTTGGTGTTAAATTAAAAATTCTGTTTATTTTTGGGAAAAAAATACTTATGGCAACTAAACATAAATACTCTTTATTTTTAATTATATTATTTTTTAGTCAAATTTCTTTCAGTAATAATCAATCACTCATTGACAAATATGTGAATTATCGGAACCGTCTTTTAAATGAATGGATAATTATTAGCTCTGATTTAGAACAATTTGGCGTAAATATTCCTGCTGTTGACAGGCGTTTAGATAGTTTAGGAAATGTAGAATGGCTTAGCTGGAGTGATGGGAATAGTAATTTTAACCATTGGCTTGGGCTTCTTTCTACAGAATATAGGCTATTAAAAAATAATAATCAAGATTATCAAGAAACTTTATCAATGCTTTTTTATTCGTTAATTGCATTAGAAAGGTTAGATTTATATTCTGAATATACTTTACGAAAACATCACGGTATCGATTCTGAAAAATCTGATTTTGAGTTAATTAATTATCCAGAAGATATAAATGGTTTTTTAATTCGAGACGATGTTAGTTTAGGCTTTTGGCGACAATATTACAAACACTTTAAAAATGAATATGGCTGGCATAATAAAACAAACAACGGAACAAATAGATATCTTTCTGTTTTTCAAAAAGGTGTTATTGCCCAACAAGGTATGAGTCAAGATAATATAATTCAACTTTTGCAAGCATTAGCTTTAATAAATGTTTTAGTTGACGATGAAAATATTAGCAAAATAGAGTTTCAATTTCGTAATAATTTCATTCCGGATTATTTAAAATCAAAAAATATTTGGTATGGAGATGTAATTTCCTTTAAAAAATGGACTGAAGACTTAGCAGATAGACTTGTAAGACATTGTCACCAAACATACCCGCAACAAAAAATAGTTTTAAAACCTAAAAATAAGCTAAAAGCTCTTCCGTCTCAAAATAAATTTGGCGCTTTGCTTTCAAGTTATTGGTATATTATGAATCCTGTTACCAACGACTTAGTAGCCGAAGGAAATGGAGAAGATATGGGTGTTTGGCTAAACTCATACGGAATAGCAGAAGCAGGCAATTTTATAAAAGGGCAAAATATTTACCATTACGATAATTCGGACAAGGGATTGTCGGCTTATTTATTCAAAAGTCTATTATTTAAAAATTTAAGAATTTTAAAAATTGCAGGTTTATCGCTACCTGAGGAAATAGACGATTATATGTTTAGGATTTTGGCAAGTATTTCGGATATAAATTGGAAATCAAAATCATACGATTTACTTTATTTACTTGGTGACAAACGTGAAAAATACACTTACGAGCACAATGCCTTAGTTCTTGTGGTTTTGCACAAACAAAAATACCAAAAAGTTTACAAATCCGGTATTATGCAATATGAAAATGATAAAAAGTTTTATAAAGAGCTTTTGGAATTAGCTCCGTTTTCGGGTCCTTCGAGTGATTATTCGCGAGAAGATTATCACCCATATTGGTCGGCGTCTTCGCGGTTGGTTTGGCCCAATAATAAAGGCAATAGAAACTCAAAACACCCAATGGAATATGTGGGTATGGATTTTATGTTTTTGTATAACCTATACAGGCTAGTTTTTGAACCAAATAACTACTCGCTAAATACCAAAGCTATTAATGAAGTAAAAACAAAATCGTTTACGAATTTTCCAACACCTAATTTAGAACACGAAGGAGTGGAATATTTTTATTTACCTCCAAGCAATGTAAAAAACGAGAAATAATTTAGCTCAAGGCGTTGCCTTCAGCTATGTTATATTGCCCTTTCAGGGCGTAAAAGCATTGTAATTGATGAAAATTTGTTGAAAATTGTTAAGATTAATTTTTAAAATTATGACAAATCGTGGGTAGGTTGACTGGAAATTTAGCTCAAGGCGTTGCCCTGAGCTATGTTATATTGCCCTTTCAGGGCGTGAAAGCATTGTAGTTAATGAAAATTTGTTGAAAATTATTAAGATTAATTTTTAAAATTATTCCAATTCGTAAGCATGTTGGCTGTAAGCCAACAAATATCATAGCCTGAGGCAACGCCTTAGGCTAATAAATCATAATTCCATTGGCGGGCTGTAAGCCCAATATAAAAATCCTAAAAAATATATTGCCCTTGCAGGGCGTAAAAAACATTTAACATTTAGCTCAAGGCGTTGCCCTGAGCTATGTTATTTTGCCCTTTCAGGGCGT
>CAYRQZ010000026.1:0-2268 GCA_964426585.1 uncultured Bacteroidales bacterium
TTTAAAATAGAAAATTTAGAAAATTTTAATTTACGTGTTTTTGATTCAAGCTTAAAACTAATTTTTGAAAATTTTATGAATCAAAACTATTTTGATTTATCGAATTTTGAAACAGGTATTTACATTATAGAAATTAAAACAAATAATAAGGTGTATAGGAATAAGATAGTTCTATTATAAACACCCATAAGCTATTTCTTTTCTTTCGTGTAATAAATGTTTTTCTTAACAATTTTTTTATTTATATTTGGAGAAATTAAATATTTAAAATTATGAAAAAAACTTACTTATTATTTTTAGCTTTATTGTGTGTAAATTTTGCATTTACGCAAGTGTTATGGCAAGATGATTTTGAATCTTATGACTTAGGGAACTTTTACGATCAAGGTGCTTGGTTTTTAGAGTTAGAACAAGAAGAATGGGCTCAGATAACTGTTATTAATGAAGAAAATGGCAAAAGTATTTTGTTAAACACTAATTATGAAAATTCATCAGGAGCTTTTGTAACTCGTGAAAACTTTTGGGAAATAAGAGATGAAAACAATAATGTGTTGGAAGTGGAGTTTGATTTATATTTTGCACAAGCCTGGGAAGAAGGATTTGGCGCAGTAATAGTCTCTACTTCAGACTGGTACGAAATTGTGGCAATTAGTATGGATTCGGAAGCTGGTGTTTTTGAATATATGGTTGGCGATGATTATGGTGCTTTAATAGAAAATCCACAGGAGGGTACTTGGTATCATATTTATTTAAAATATAATTATGAAAGTGGAGAAATTAAAATAAAAGCTGATGAAAATGATGAAATTTCTGCTATAAATCAAGCCGGGTTATTCCCTAAATATTTCGATTTCACTTCTTTTGGCGAAACTAATTTGGCTATCGATAACATAAAAGTTAGCGCAATTAACGATGATATAAGTTTGATTTCCGATTCTGACAAAAACGCAAATAATGTTGTTTTTACAAATCTTGCAAATTCAGAATTGATTTTAAATTCTAATAAAACAATAACTAATATTAATGTTTTTGATATAAACGGAAGATTGGTTTCTAAGTTTTTTAATCAAACAATTATTAACATAGATTTTTATCAGTCAGGCGTTTATATTATTGAGCTTGAATTAGAAGGAGCTTTGAGAGAGATATATAAATTTGTTAAAGAATAAATAATTATTTTAATTTATCATATTCTTTTTTAGCTTCTAGATGTCCTTGTTCAATAGCTTGATAATATAATTCTCGGGCTTTATCTTTATCTTTTGGCACTCCAATACCTTTGGCGTAACAATTTGCTAGGTTATATTGAGCCTCTGCATAATTTTGTGCGACAGCAAAATCAAGCCAAATAATAGCTTTTTTCAAATCTTTATCAACACCGATTCCGTCGAGGTAAAAAGTAGCCAATAAGTTTTGTGCTGGAGCATATCCTGCTTGTGCAGCTTTAAAAAGTAATTGTGCAGCTGTTCTAGGATTTAATTTAGTACCCTGTCCTTTTGAATAACAAACAGCTTGGTTATATAAAGCTTCTGCCATGTCATTTTTTGCAGCTTTTGTATAATACGAAAAGGCTTTTTTGTAATCTTGTTTTGTGCCATGTGCAAAATAATAACAATTACCAAGATTATTACATGCTTCGAGATTAGCTGCTTCGGCGGCTTTATAAAACCATTCAAAAGCTTTTTCATAATTTTGAGCTGTTCCTTTGCCGTAGTAATAATATTCGCCTAGTTTGTTTTGGGCAGGAATACTCCCTTTTTCGGCAGCTTTTAAATACCATTGAAAAGCTGTATTATCATTTTTAGCCACACCTTCGCCAGCTTCATAACACGAAGCTAAGTAAAACTGAGCATCTTTATCGCCAGTTTCAGCAATTATTGTGTATAATTCAACGGCTTTTGCTGAGTTTTTACTAACACCTTTCCCTTCTTTATAAGCATAAGCCTGTTCTATTCTAGCCTTAGAATGACCTTTTTCAGCAGCTTTCTCGAAATATTCAACAGCTTTTGCTTCATTTTTTAAAATTCCTTCGCCAGTATTATAACATGTAGCAAGTAAATATAAGGATTCGATATCGCTTTCGTCTTCAATTGCCTTTTTTAACCATTTAACCGATTCTCTTTTATTTATTTTTGTGCCTTCGCCAAAATAATAAAATTTTCCTAAATAGCTATTGGCCTTAATGAAACCTAATTCGCCTGCTTTTAACATAAAATTAAATGCTTTTGAATTATTCTTTGGCGTCCCAAGTCCTTCATAATGTGATTT
>CAYRQZ010000026.1:2368-28676 GCA_964426585.1 uncultured Bacteroidales bacterium
TTTTAATTTTCAAAAATTTTAAAACACTACAAATTATGTTATAAATTATTACAAAAATATACAATTAATTCAATTTAATCACAGCATTTAAAATAATTTTTCGTTATGCTGAACATAAAGTATCGTCAATTATTATTAATTTCCATTTGTTATGAATAAAAATAAAATATAAAGCCCTTGGATTTTCATATTTATCTGGTAAATACAAAACCATAAAATCTGCTTTTGGATAGTTTTTGTTTAAAGAACTTATTTCGAAAGTTTCTGGGTCAACTAAATTTGGAAGTTCGTTTACAAATTGATAATACACTAAAGTAAAATCTTCACCAAAATCTAACTCACATAAAGGGATACTTGGGTCATACTCGTGAACATAATACTTTTTGGTAAATTTACTTGTAAAATCAGTATATTCATCAAAGCCATAATTATCCTTTTTTGTTGCAAGTCTTGGAATAGCACCTGGTGAGTATAATCTACACAGACCTAAATCAGAATCAACGAAACTTTCTAAAACCTCAGAATCATTTTTTAGTATTAAGTTGAAGTTTTTATCTATCCAACAAGCATCTATAAACTTTCGAATATACAACATTACGTTATAATCTGAATGTTCGTTAAAATAAAAGCTTTCAACAACTGTTTTAATGAGCGATTCCATATTAGAATCTTCGGATATTGGATATTGAAAATACAAAACTAAATAATTCAAATTATGAAAAAAAGTATATTTTGCAAATAAAGTTTTATCATCAATTTTCCCATAAATGTAATAATAGTTATATTCTTCAAGACTTTTTATAACATTATCCATGTTTTTATCTGCTTCGTAAGCTTCATCAACACTAGGAACACCATCAAAAGTTTTGTTCATTTTATAATCTATATAAGCCCACATTTGAATTAATCCATCATCAGAAATAAATTTTTGACCATCTCCATTGTCAGATTCTCCTTGGGGGATTAAAAAATCAGGATAGTCTAAGCCAAATTCAAACCTTTCATTGTAATAAGAAGAAAACATTATTTTTTCATCTTCAGTGGTGGTTTTGTTAGAATAATTTCCACAAGAAAAGAAAAATAGAAAAACAAAAATTACTGCAAGAAATCTCATATTGTTAAGTATTTATATTATTTTTAACAAAAATAAACTAAACTCTTTGAAAAACAAAAATTATAGCTAAATTAAAACTTATAAATACATTTATATAAAAACTTAAATTTTATTAAAATTATTCTGAACTTAACAAGTTTATCTTTGTTTTATAAGATACTAATTAATAAATTATTATTATGAAAGTTTTTATGATTGGTGGCACAGGGCTACTAGGTAGCGAAGCTGCTAGAGAATTAATAAATCGTGGACATGAAGTAAATTGTTTAGCATTACCGCCTCTACCTGAGGGGTCTGTATTACATAAAGAAATGAAAGTAGAGTTTGGCAATTTTATGGAAATGTCGGATGAAGAAGTCAAAATAAGAATGCGAGGGTTTGACGCTTTTGTTTTTGCTGCTGGTATCGACGAGCGAGTAACTGGACCAGCTCCTATTTATGAGCTTTTTAAAAAATTTAATATAGACGCTCTAAAACGATTGTTGCAAATTGCTAAAGAAGTCGGAGTGAAACATAGCGTTGTCTGTGGCTCATATTTTACATATTTTGAAAGAGTGCGACCAAAAGATAAACTTTATGAGTGGCACCCTTATATTAGAAGTAGAGTTGACCAATTAAATATGAGTTTAAGTTTTGCTAGCGACAATTTTGATGTTGCTGTTTTGGAGTTACCATATATTTTTGGCACACAGCCAGGAAGAAAACCTGTATGGGTATTTTTAGTTGAACAAATACGGAAAATGAAAGATAAAACTATGTATCCAAAAGGTGGAACTACTATGGTTACTGTTAAACAAGTAGCACAAGCAATTGCAGGAGCACTCGAAAAAAACAAAGGAGCTAACTATTATCCAATAGGTTATTATAATATGACCTGGGTGGAGATGCTTAATATCTTTCATAAATATATGGGATATGAAAATAGAAAAATTATTACTATTCCTACATTTTTATTTAAAATGGCTGGTCGTAAAACATTAAAAGAACATAAAAAACTTAATTTAGAACCAGGATTACACCCAGTTAAATTTGCTAGTTTACAATGCTCAAACCAATTTATTGATAAGTCTTTAGCTTGCGACTTTCTCGGTGTAGAACCTGACGACATAGAAGTGGCAATAGCCGAGTCGGTAAAATTAAGCTTAGAAATTTTAGATAAAAATCTAAACCTTGTCGATATGAAAGGTGAATAAAGATAATTTAATATCTTATTTTATAATTATATGTAACTTAACTAATGATTTTTCAAAAATATTTTTGAAAAATCATTGGTATTATTATTTTTGTAGCAAAATTTAAAAAAACTATGGCAACAACAGCAGATATTAAAAATGGTTTAACTATTGAATTTAACGGGAAACCTTATCAAATTGTATATTTTCAACACGTAAAACCGGGAAAAGGAGCTGCCTTTGTACGAACAAAAATGAGAAGTTTAGAAAATGGTAGAGTTATTGAAAATACTTTTTCATCAGGCGCAAAAATAGACATTATCAGAATAGAGAGACGACCATATCAATTTTTATATAAAGACGATTTAGGGTATAATTTTATGCATTTGGAAACATTCGAGCAAGTTTCATTAGCCGAAGAATTAATTGATAGTGTTGAATTTTTAAAAGAAGGACAAGAAGTTGAAATTATTTTCCATGCCGAAAATGAATCTGTTCTAAATTGTGAACTTCCCGCATTTATTGTTTCTGAGATTGTTTATACCGAACCCGGTTTAAAAGGCGACACAACTACTAATGCACTTAAACCTGCTACTATTGATACAGGTGCAAGTGTCATGGTTCCTCTTTTTATCGAAATTGGCGAAAAAATTAAAGTCGATACTAGAACAAAAGAATACGTAGAAAGAGCTAAATGATAATTACAATTAGCTAAATTCCTGAAAAAAAACGTGTGATAGTTAGTTCAAAATTTGATACTTTTTAGAGATTCTTTCTCTGATTCGAATAATATTATACTTAAGTTATCACCCTATTTTTTTTACACTATAATAGTTATTATCAATATGATTATCAGATTGTAAAGGTTATACGGTTGAGCTTGTTTACTTCAAATGAATTGAATAAATTTTTATTTTTCATTGTTTTAAATTTTGTACCTAACGGCACAATGATTTTCTTTATAGTTTTCTGTTTCCCGATATTGCGTATTTAAGGGTACGATGCTTTTCTAATTACGTTAGGGATTAAATATCGGTAAAAAATCATGCTTTGCTACCAAATTTGTAGTTGCGAAAATCAAACAAATTAGTCCAGCTTTTAAAAGTTGAATTCATTTCTCGAAAAAAATGAAACATTTTTGAAAAAAATACGTATAATGTTCGTTTTTTAAGCGATGATCTTTATTGTTCTTTTCAGGATTTAGGTTTTTGTCTTGAATTTTTGCAAAGTTTTAAACTAAAATTAAAGTTATTTTTATTTTTAAATGCTTAGAATTATATTTGTAGTCCAATAAATCGTTTATGAGTAAAAGAATATTATTAATAGATACTGTTCATGAGTTAATTTCAGAAAGATTACAAAGTGCTGGTTTTTGTTTAGACAAGTGCTTTGAAGCAGATAAAAATGAGATTTTAGGAATTATTGAAAATTATTGCGGAATCATTATTAGAAGCAGAATAAATATTGATAAAGAGATTATTGATAAAGCTAAAAAATTAAAATTTGTTGCTCGTCTTGGTGCTGGCATGGAAAGTATTGATACTGAATACTGTAAGCAAAAAGGGATAGCCTGTTTAAATTCGCCTGAAGGAAATATGGATGCAGTTGGCGAACACACTTTAGCAATGCTTTTGAGTCTTTTAAATAATATCAATAGAGCTGATAAAGAAATGAAAAGCGGACTTCGTAAACGAGAGGCTAATAGAGGCATAGAACTGGGCGGAAAAACTGTGGCAATTATTGGATATGGAAATATGGGCAGAAGTTTTGCTAAAAAACTTTCAGGATTTGATTGTACAGTAATTGCTTATGATAAATATAAATTTAATTATTCCGATAATTTTGTCCAAGAAGCTGACTATTCTCGTATTTTCGAAGAAACAGATATTTTGAGCCTTCATGTTCCGCTAACAGAGGAAACTAAATTTTTAGTTAACGCAGAATTTTTATCTAATTTTAAAAAAAATATTATATTGCTAAATACTGCACGAGGTCATGTTCTTAAAACGGCTGATTTAGTTTCTGCTTTAAAATCTTCCAAAGTTTTGGCAACCGGTTTAGATGTTTTGGAGTATGAAGAAGATTCGTTTGAAACTACAAATAATTTAAGTAATAATGCAGATTTTCAGTATTTAGCAAATTGTGATAATGTTATTTTAACTCCACATATTGCCGGATGGACAAAAGAGTCAAAAATTAAATTAGCAGAAATATTAGTTGAAAAAATTTTAAAACTTAAAATATGATATTAGACAAAAATTCACTTTCTGAGGCAGTTCTAGATGCAGCAAAAAATATTGGAATAGCAATTAAAACTGCTCCAAAAGGTAAAGGTCGCGATACTCTCGATTTTAGAATTGTTGCCGGGAAAGTAGATATGGAAACTATCGCAAAAAAAATGGAAGAAATTTCTGAAAAAAGCGGGCAAAAATTCTTTTTAAGAGATGCTAACAACCTGAGAAATTCTGATGCTGTGATTATTATTGCCTCTTATATTGAAAGTTTAGGGCTAAAAAATTGTGGATATTGCGGTATGAATAATTGTGAAAATAAAAATAATTATCCCGAAGTTCCTTGTGCTTTTAATACTATTGACCTTGGAATAGCAATAGGCTCTGCCGTGAGTAAAGCTGCTGATTATAGAATTGACAACAGAGTTATGTTCTCGGTTGGCAATGCAGCAAAAGAAATTGGGCTTTTCGACCAAAAATATAAAGTTGTTTTTGCAATTTGTTTGAACGCAAGTGAAAAAAATATTTTCTTTGATAGAAAATCTCACACTCCTAACCCTCAATAACACTAACAAAATGATTTATTCTGGAAATATTCAAAAAATGAACTCTCTTTATGAGTTTCCTGTGAAATATTCATTAAAAATAGGAGATTTTGAGCTTAAAATGAATGATTTGATAGGGAAAAATTTGCGAATAGAATATTTGAATAAAATAAATTGCATAAACTGCGGATCGCTCACAAAAACAAGTTTCCACCAAGGCTATTGTTACTCGTGTTTTACAAGTATTCCGCAATGCGACTTGGGAGTGTTGCAACCCGAAAAAGACTTATCTCACCTTGGAATTAGCAGAGATATGGAATGGGCAAAACAAAATTCACTAATTGACCATTATGTATATTTGGCTGCAACAAGTAATTTAAAAGTCGGAGTAACTAGATATACGCAAATCCCAACGCGTTGGATAGACCAAGGGGCAATTGCCGCAATTAAATTAGCAAAAACACCATATAGAAATTTGGCAGGACAAATCGAAGTTGCACTAAAACAACATGTTTCGGATAAAACTAATTGGTCGAAAATGTTATTGGCTACCAGTTCCGATATAGATTTAAAAACTGCTAAAAAAGATATTGTTGTTTATATTCCCGATGAACTTAAAAAGTACATAAGCTTGGATAATAGCATTTTAAACATAGAATATCCCTTTAGTCCAAACGGATTTGAGAAGTTTAAAACTATAAATTTTGATTCAAGCCCAAAAATTCAAGCAGTTTTGAAAGGTATTAAAGGACAATATTTAATTTTTGAAAATTACGAAGTAATTAACATTAGAAAACATAATGGATATTTTGTAGAAATTGAAGTTTATGACTAATCAAAAAAATTTTAATCAAGCGTTTTCAAAAGCAGCTAATTATTGTTCAAAGGCTGAAAAATGCAATTTTGATATTAGAAAATATCTCGAAAAGTTTGAATATCAACAAGATATAATTGAGTTAATAATAGAAAAATTAAATGCCGAAAATTATATTGACGAAATGCGTTATGCTTCGGCTTTTGTAAATGATAAATTCAAATTTTCAGAATGGGGGAAAATTAAAATTTCGTATATGTTAAAACAAAAACAAATTCCGAATACAATAATTTCTAAAAGTTTAAATAATATTAATTATCAAGAATACGAAATAGTTTTAACAAGGCTTTTAAAGTCTAAAATAAAGAGCATAAAAATTAGCGAAGCTGATATTTTGAAAGAAAAATTGTTAAGATTTGCTACAAGCCGTGGTTTTGAATATGAAATTATTTATAAAGTTTTTGATAAGTTAGAAATATGAAATTTTGTATAAGTTTTATATTTTTGCAAGGTAAAAATTTAGAATGATAACACTAGAAAAAATAAAAGAAGCAAAAGCAAGAGTAGAAGCTTTAAGGAGGTATCTTTGATATAGAAAATCGAAGAAGTTTTGTTGATAGCGAAACTTTAAAGACCCAAGCTCCAGATTTTTGGAACAAACCCGAAGAGGCTGAATTAGTTTTAAAAAAAATTACGGCTGAGAAAAAATGGCTAATAGAATTTGATAATATCTTTTCAAAAGCTGAAGAATTAGATTTAGTTTATGAGTTCTTAAAGCAAGGCGATTTTAGCGAAGAAGAAAGCGATAAAGAGTTTTCGGACTGCATTAGGCTTATAGAAAATTTAGAACTAAAAAACATGTTAGGCAAAGAAGAAGATAGCCTTGATGCAATTTTAACAATCAACTCAGGTGCCGGCGGAACCGAAAGCAACGACTGGGCTGAAATTCTTGAAAGAATGTATTTACGCTGGGCTGAAGATAATGATTATAAAATTAGTATTATTGATAGGCTCGAAGGAGATACGGCAGGGATTAAATCAGTAACTATGAGTATTTCCGGCGATTTTGCTTACGGGTATTTAAAAAGTGAAAACGGAGTGCATAGGCTTGTTAGACTTTCACCTTTCGATTCGCAACACAAAAGGCATACTTCTTTTGCTTCGGTTTTTGTTTACCCATTAGTTGATGATACAATAAATATTGAAATAAATCCTTCGGAAATTGAGTGGGATACTTATAGAAGCAGCGGGGCAGGAGGTCAAAATGTGAATAAAGTCGAAACAGCAGTAAGACTAAGACATTTGCCAACAGGAATTGTTATTGAAAATAGCGAATCCCGTTCACAGTTGAAAAATAGAGAAAATGCTTTAAGATTATTAAAATCACAACTTTATGATTTAGAACTTAAAAAACAGCAAGAAGAGTTGGCTAAACTTGAAGACGGAAAACAAAAAATTGAATGGGGATCGCAAATTAGAAATTACGTTTTACACCCTTATAAACTTGTAAAAGATTTGCGAACAGGCTACGAAACTGGAAATACTCAAGCAGTTTTAGATGGAAAAATATGGGAATTTATTAAAACTTATTTGATGGAGTTTGGAAATAAATAAAGAAATTTTATTTGAATTTAAAGTTTTTTGAAAAATTTTTGGAACTTTAAAATAAAATAGATATTTTTGCACCCTTATTTCTTTCTAAGAAAACGATTATTTGAAATATTTAGATTTATATCTAATTCGGTCCCATAGCTCAGTTGGTTAGAGCACCTGACTCATAATCAGGGGGTCCTAGGATCATGCCCTAGTGGGACCACAAAAGCCTCGATATTGAGGCTTTTTTGTTGTTATTCTGTTGAGTTTTAAATAAAATTAGTTTAAAATCAAACAAATCAGCATAAAATTAGTTTAATTTTTAAATTTTATCTAATAATAAAAGAAAATATGGAATCATACAACTTACTTAAAGGAAAAAAGGGCATTATTTTTGGTGCCTTAGACGAAAACTCTATTGCTTGGAAAGTTGCTATCAAAGCTAAACAAGAAGGAGCTAATTTTATTTTATCAAACTCTCCTTTGGCATTAAGAAAAAAAGACATTTTTGATTTAGGAAAACAAACCGACTCTCAAATTATTGCAGCCGATATTACCGAAATTTCTGAACTAGAAGATTTATTCGAAGAGTCTATGCAAGTTTTGGGCGGAAAAATTGATTTTATTTTACATTCTGTCGGGATGTCGCCAAATGTGAGAAAAAATATCCCTTATCCCGAATTAGATTATGATTATTTATTAAAAACTCTTGACGTTTCAGCAATTTCATTACATAAAGTATTGTCAGTGGCAAAAAAACTAGACGCTATTAGCGAAGGAGGCTCTGTTGTTACTTTAAGTTATATTGCAGCACAAAGAACTTTTTCAAGCTATAGCGACATGGCTCATGCAAAATCAATGTTAGAGTCTATAGTTAGACAATTTGGTTATCATTACGGAGTTGCTAAAAAAGTTAGAATAAATTCTATTTCTCAATCCCCAACACGAACTACTGCCGGTACTGGGGTGTCGGGATTTAATGCCTTTTTTAATTATGCAGACTCTATGTCGCCTTTAGGAAATGCAGACTCTGAATCTTGCGCCAATACTTGCATGTTTTTATTCTCCGACCTTAGCAAAATGATTACAATGCAAAACATTTATAACGACGGAGGTTTCTCATCTATGGGAATTTCAAATAAACTAATAAACCAATATATTGATTGCGGTTGCGGCGATGATTAAAAATTAAATCCTGCTTCTCCTATTAATACTTATGGGATTACAATATTTACAAATTATTATCATTGCACGAATTAAATAGCAAATACTCGCCTGCTGATTTTTTATAAATTTTCAAAGAAATCAGAAAAGTAAATATTCAATAAAAATGGTCTAATGCTGAAATCATTAAACGAACATTAGCCCTAATGCACAAAATTGGGATGCCTATTAGGTAAAAATGAGGAAAGTTACGACTTAAAAATCAAAAATAATATAATATTTTTAAAAGAAAATTGATTAAAAGTGAAGCTTGTTGGACGAACTGGCGTTGAAGCCCCCGTCCCTTTTTTTATCATCTTAGCCCCTACCAAAACTTTTTAAATCCAATAATTTCTTTAACTTCTTTTAAAGTTTTTGAGGCACTTTCTCTTGCTTTTTCTGCGCCGAGTTTTGCAACTTTTGTTAAATATTCAGAATCTGAGTCAATTTCTTTAATTCTTTGATTAATAGGTACGAGCATTTTTATCACATCTTCGGCTAGTTGCTTTTTTAAATCACCATAACGAATTTCGCATGTTGCATATTTATCCTTAAAATACTGAACTGTATCGTAACTAGATACGATTTCCAAAATTGTAAATAAATTTTTTATTACATCAGGCATTTCAGAGTTTGGAGTACTAGGTCCGCTATCTGTAACAGCACGCATAATTTTTTTTCTCAAAACAGCCTCATCATCAGCTAAAAAAAGCCCATTACCTTCCGATTTTCCCATTTTTCCACTACCGTCTAAGCCAGGAATTTTAATTAATTCTTTTCCAAAATTATAGGCAATAGGTTCTTTAAAATATTCAACTTTATACATATTATTAAATCTGCGGGCAAATTTTCTCGTCATTTCTAAATTTTGTTCTTGATCTTTACCAACAGGAACTTTATCTGCATGGTGAATAATAATATCGGCAGCCATCAAAACTGGATAAGTTAAAAGCCCGGCATTTACATTTTCGGGTTGCTGACGTGCTTTGTCTTTAAAAGAAGTTGTACGCTCAAGTTCTCCTAAATATGCGTTCATATTTAACAAAAGATATAACTCTGTAACCTCTGGCACATCAGATTGTATATATAAAACGCTTTTTTCGGGGTCTATACCGGCAGCAAGATATTCAACCAAAACTTGACGAACATTATTATGCAAATCTGTCGGAGTTGGATGAGTAGTTAGAGAGTGATAATCGGCTATAAAAAAATAACAATTATTATCATCTTGCATTTTTACAAAATTTTGTACAGCTCCCAAATAATTCCCTAAATGTAAATTCCCTGTCGAACGAATACCACTTAAAACAGTTTCCATAAAAATAAATTTGTTGCAAACTTAAACAAAAAAATAAAATTCTAAACTGAAATGTTAAAAGTAATTTTAACAAATATATTAGGTGAGAATATCAATAATTTTTATCTTTGTAAACAAAATTATCTTATAACAAATAAATTATAAATGTATGCCTGAAAATCAAAATATTATTAAGCCCGATTATATTTTTGAAGTTAGCTGGGAAGTTTGCAACAAAGTTGGAGGTATTCATACAGTAATTTCTACCAAAGCTATTGAATTAGCAAAAAAATGTAAAAATCATATTTTAATTGGACCCGATACTTGGCGAGAATCTGACGAACATCCAGAATTTATCGAAGATAATAATATTTTTACCGATTGGCGTTTTAAACTAGAAGCAGAAAACACAAGAGTGCGAACAGGATATTGGGATATACCAGGCAAACCAAAAGTTTTCCTAATAGATTTTTCTAAATATATTAGCCAAAAAGATGAAATACTATCAAAATTTTGGGAAGATTATAAGCTAGATTCTCTTCAAGGTCAATGGGATTATATCGAACCTGCACTTTTTGGTTATGCCTCAGCAAAAATTATTGAAAGTTTTGTAAATTTTTACTTATCGGTTCATGATAAAGTTATTGCACACTTTCACGAGTGGATGACAGGTACAGGCATATTATTTTTAAAATCTAACATGCCACAAATAGCAACAGCATTTACTACACATGCCACAGCTATTGGACGAAGTATTGCAGGAAACAAATTGCCGTTATACAAAAACCTAAATCAATACAACGGAGATTTACTAGCAAGGCAATTTTATATCGTTTCTAAGCAAAGTTTAGAAAAAATAAGTGCACATAATGCCGATGTTTTTACTACCGTCAGCGAAATTACAGCACAAGAATGTGCCCAACTTCTAAATAAAGAGGTTGACTTAATAACCCCAAACGGATTTGAAAATAATTTTGTTCCACAAAATGAAGATTATAGCCAAAAAAGAAATTTTGCACGTAAAAAAATATTAGAAGTTGCCCAAGCTCTTTTTGATTATAAATATGAAAAAGAACCCGTAATTTATGCAACATCAGGGCGTTACGAATTTTTCAACAAAGGATATGACTTATTTATCGACTCACTTGCTGAATTAAACAAAAACCAAAACTTACAAGAAGAAGTTTTAGCTCTTATACTTGTACCGGCAAATAATTATGGACCCGTAAATCAGCTAAATAATATTCTAAATAATCTTGAAGGCGACAAAAACATACAAAATAATTTTTTAAGTCATAATATTCACGACATTGAATACGACCCAATAGTAAGACGAATTTGCGAAAAACAACTTTACAATAAAGCAGAAAATAAAGTTAAAATAATTTTTGTCCCTACATATTTGAATGGAGATGATGGTATTTTCAACATAAAATATTACGACCTATTACCTGGAATTGACTTAACGGCTTTCGTTTCTTATTATGAGCCTTGGGGCTACACGCCACTTGAATCTGTTGCTTTTGGAATACCTACAATTACAACTAGTTTAGCTGGATTTGGAAAATGGATGCAAAATATTTTAAATGAAAATGATAAGTGCGTTGAAGTAATTCAAAGAACAGATGATAATACAGACGTAGTTATTGAAGAAGTGGTAAAACATTTGAATTTTTACATCTCATTAAACCATGCTCAACGCAAAGAATTATCAAAAGCAGCATTTTTAGCATCAGAAAATGCTTTGTGGGTTAATTTAGTAAATGAATATTCAAAAGCTTACGACCTAGCTTTTAAAAAAGTTGAACAAAGACAAGACCAAATAGTAAGGCAAATTCCGAGCAGACCAACAATAGAAACATTTAATAAAGAGTTATACTCTCCACTTTGGAGAAAAATCGAAGTTCAAACAAGTGTTACCGAAAGGTTCAAAGATCTAATTGAGATTTCGTTAAATTTATGGTGGACATGGAATAAGCCCGCCAAATTAATGTTTCAATACATTGCACCAGAATTATGGAACTTACATTTAAAAAACCCAGTAACTTTTTTAGAAAATGTTTCACTAACCCGACTAAAAGAGCTAGAAAACGACAAATATTTTACCGAACTTTACGATAATGTATGCAAAGATTTTAAAACCTATATAGCCGAAAAAGAAAATAAAAAATCACCAAAAATTGCATATTTTAGTATGGAATATGGTTTTGATGATAATTTAAAAATATTTTCTGGTGGTTTAGGAATTTTGGCAGGGGACTATTTAAAAGAAGCTAGCGACACAAATACAGATTTGGTTGGAATTGGTTTATTATATAGATATGGCTATTTCAAACAAAAAATTACATCTTTTGGTGAACAAAATGCGGAGTATTCACCACAAAATTTTGATAAAATGCCTATTTTGCCTGTTAGAGACGAAAATAATGAACAGCTAAAAGTAATGGTATATTTCCCTGGACGCAATGTTTATGCTAAAATTTGGAAAACACAAGTCGGCAGAATTGCTTTATATCTTTTAGATACAGACGTAGAAGAAAACCAAGAACTCGACAGAAATATTACGTCTCGACTTTATGGCGGCGATTTAGAATTCAGATTTAAACAGGAAATGATACTTGGTATTGGCGGAATTAGAACATTACACGCCCTAAAAATTCACCCAGATATCTATCACTGTAACGAAGGGCATGCTGCTTTTATTGGACTTGAAAGACTGCGTATTTTGCGGACAAAACGTAATTTAAAATTCGAAGAAGCCCTAGAAATCATTAGAGCCTCAACTTTGTTTACAACCCACACACCTGTTCCAGCAGGGCACGACACTTTTGATGAAGATTTAATGCGGGTTTACATGTCTCATTATCCCGAAAGATTAAAAATTACTTGGGACGAAATGATGAACTTAGGTATGCTAAATCCAGGAGATAAATTTTCTATGTCTTACCTAGCTGCAAATGTTTCACAAGAAATTAACGGAGTGTCGATACTACATGGAAAAGTGTCGCAAGAAATGTTTAAAGATTTATGGAATGGATATTTTGCCGAAGAAAATCATGTCGGGTATGTTACTAATGGAGTGCATTATCAATCATGGACAGCTTCTGCTTGGCAAAATTTATACGAAAAAACTTTCGGAAAAGAATTTCTAAACGATATGTCAAACTCTAATTATTGGAATAAAATTCATACTGTTGAGGACGAAATTATTTGGGAAATTCGACAAAAGCAAAGAGAAAAACTTGTAAATTACGTCAAAGATAAAGTGAAATCAAGTTGGATTAGACGCTACGAAGACCCTAGAAATTTAATAGAAGTTACGGAAAAAATTAATGTAAACACTCTTACAATAGGCTTTGCACGCCGATTTGCAACATATAAACGTGGCGATTTGTTATTTAAAAATCCCGACAGACTTGCAAGAATTTTAAATAATCCACAAATGCCTGTTCAAATTTTATTTGCCGGAAAAGCTCACCCAAACGATAAAGCAGGACAAGATTTAATCCAAAAAATTGTTCAAATGTCGAAATTACCTGCTTTCCTTGGCAAAATTATTTTTATCGAAGACTACGACATTAGCTTAGCCAAACATTTAGTACAAGGTGTAGATATTTGGCTTAACACCCCTACCCGCCCCCAAGAAGCTAGTGGTACTAGTGGCATGAAGGCAGTAATGAACGGAGCTTTGCATTTTTCAGTACTAGACGGCTGGTGGGTAGAAGGTTATAAACCAGGTGCAGGCTGGGCACTACCAGAAGAACGAACTTATCAAAATCAAGATTTACAAAACGAGCTAGACACTCAAACTATTTACTCTTTATTAGAAAATGAAATTGTTCCTCTGTTTTATAAACGTGATGCCAATGGAACACCAAAAGAATGGATAAAATTTATAAAAAAATCTATCGCCGAAATAGCACCACAATTTACTACTAAACGAATGATTGACGACTATTTTGCTAAATTCTATAATAAACTGTATAATCGTAGCGAAATAATGAAAGTTAATAATTACGAAATGGCTATTCAAATTGCTGAATGGAAAAAAAGTGTTAAAAGAGTTTGGAGTGAACTTGAGATTATTAGCGTAAAATTTCCAGATTTTGAAAAAAAACCTCTAAACGTTAACGAAAAATTTACCGGCGAAATTGAAATAGATTTGAAAAAATTAAGCTCTGACGATATTGGAGTCGAAGTAATTATTACTGATGCTAGCGCAAATGGATTTACAAAAATTTATGCAAAATATCAGGCAGTGTTAATTGAAGTGAAAAATAAAACTGCTAAATATTCAATTAGCGAAGCACCTCAAAAACCCGGATTTTACAATTATGCTATTAGAGTTTTTGCTAAAAACGAGCTTCTTCCATATAACCAAGACTCAAACTTAATAATTTGGGCATAAAGTTTAGCAACTACATAAATAGCATAGCCTGTTAGGCTATGACATAAAAAAATTTCGATTTTTGTTGAAAATTCTCTCTTGTCCGTAGGACAAAATGGGATTAACCGTAGGCGACGCCTGCAGTTAAAAAATCCCCCCCCCATCTTTTGCCCGTAGGGTAACACATTTCGATTATACGTATTTTTTGCAAAAAGGTTTCATTTTTTTCGAAAAATTAGTTCAACTTTTAAAAGTAGAACCAATTTGTTTGATTTTGACCATGCAATTTGCAATTTAGGCTCTACAAGCTACAACGCAACGTCATCATTAGCAAAGCCTGTTAGGGCTATGACAGGAATAGCGTGCAGGCAGAAGCACCAAAGGTGTGAAATAAAATGAAAATTTAAAAATTAAGAAGCAGTGTACTCAAATTTATATTTATTTCATCTTTAGCGTTTGTATAAAATACCACTCGCCCCTAAGGTAAAATTTAACGAAAATTTGTCCGTGAACAATTGTAATTTATAATTTTCAGACTTTTGCAAATATTTTTAAGTTTATCATTATTTAAGTCAGGAAAAAATCTTAATACAATTGTTTTATTTCATCTTTAATAAAATTAATAGCCTCTTGAGTAGGCGATTTTTCAATTTCAATTAAAGTTTCGAATACAATTTGAGAATACTTTAAAGCATTTTCGTTAACATCTAGTCCTTCTAAACAAGAATTTAATAATTTTATAGTTTTCTCTTTAGCATTTCTTACTTCTTCCCAAGCTTCTATTGACAAATATAATTGCTGAGATAGGTTATGTTCAAATTCGCTACGTATTATTACAAGCATTTCCTTGTGCAACTGTCCAATAGTCATATTTGGGGTTTGCAATCTCACAATAATAGAATTTGGAGAAATTCTTTCTAAAAATAAAATAATTCTTTCATAAGCTTGCAACCTCAATGGAGTAATTATTTTTTGGTTTTGCAAAACAAGCTGTAGCTTTTTATTTTCATTTTCTTTTTTCAACACAGTTTTCAATACAAAATACGCAGTTAGGAAAACGATAAGCGAAGGAATAGTAATTTTTAAAATTTCAATATACATGATAAAAAATTTATTAGTTTTATGTTTTACAATATTATAAAAATATAAAATATGTTTATATATTAGCGGTTAAAATTTTATAAACAATTAATAATGGAAAAAGTATCAGACAGATTAAACAAAATGGCTGTATCGGCTACTTTGGCAATGGCTCAAAAAAGTCGCGATTTACAATCGCAAGGCGTTGATGTAATTAATTTAAGTATTGGCGAACCCGACTTTGACACCCCGCAACATATTAAAGATGCTGCAAAAAAAGCAATTGATGATAATTACACACATTATCCTCCGGTTCCTGGTTACGACTCCTTACGTAAGGCAATAGTTGAAAAATTTAAACGCGAAAACAATTTAGAATACAAAACCGACCAAATTGTTGTTTCAACCGGAGCAAAACATTCAATTATAAATGTGTTTTTATCAATTTTAAACCCAGGCGACGAAGTAGTCGTCCCTGCTCCTTATTGGGTTAGTTATGTTGATATGGTCGGGTTAGCCGAAGGAACACCTGTAGTTGTTAAATGCACAATTGAATCAGACTTTAAAATGACTGCTGCGCAACTTGAGGCTGCCATAACACCAAAAACAAGAGCTTTAATTTTTAGCTCACCTTCAAATCCAACAGGTAATCTATATTCTAAAGAAGAATTAAAAAGTTTAGCCAAGGTAATTGAAAAATATCCAAATATTATTGTCCTTTCAGACGAAATTTACGAACACATTAACTTTGTAGGAAAACACGAAAGTATTGCTCAGTTTCCAGAAATAAAAGACAGAGTCGTTGTTGTTAACGGCGTTTCAAAAGGCTATGCAATGACAGGCTGGCGTATTGGTTTTATTGGTGCACCAACATGGATAGCAAAAGCTGTTACAAAACTTCAAGGACAATTTACATCTGGTGCTTGTACTATTGCTCAAAAAGCCGCCGAGGCAGCACTAAATGCAGGAGCAGAAGAATGTAAAAATATGACCAAAATTTTTAATAAACGTAGAGACGCCGTTTTAGAATTTATGAAAGACATACCCGGATTAAAAACAAATATTCCAGAAGGTGCTTTCTATGTTTTTCCCGAAGTTTCAGCATTTTTTGGAAAATCTTATGACGGAAAAATAATAAATAACTCAGACGACTTAGCTCTCTACCTTTTAGACAAAGCTCACGTAGCCACAGTTGCGGGAGATGCATTTGGCTCTCCAGAATGCCTTAGACTATCCTATGCAACTAGCGAAGAACTAATGCGCGAAGCTCTAAAAAGAATAAAAAAAGCTCTCCAAGATTTAAAATAATTTATTTATGCTTAGTAAAATCGGTTAATAAAAAATATTAACCGATTTTTTTTTATTTCTTTTCACATTTTTTATTAAATTTGCTTTGTTGTTATAAATCAGTTTTTATGAAAAAAATATTGCTCATTATTTCTATTTGCATTTTTGTAAACTTTTCTTTTGCACAAAGTTTTACAAATTACTCATATTCACAAGCTCTTATCAATGATAATACAAGATGTTTTGTACAAGACAATGAAAATAATATTTGGATAGGTAGTAGTAGCGGAATCACTGTTTTTGACGGGAATAATTTCTCGCAATTTAATACAGAAAACGGACTTGGAGGAAATACTATATATGACTTTTTAGTCCATAGTAATGGCGATGTATATGCTGCTACTTCGGGTGGACTATCAAAATGGAACGGTAGTTCTTGGACAAATTTTAATGCCGGAAATGGACTACCGTCTAATGTTATCTGGTGCGTTGATGAAGATATTTACAACAAAATTTGGATAGGAACATCAAGTAATGGAGTGGCTTATTTTGACGGAATTAATTGGCATACTTTAACAGAAAGTCAAGGGCTAGTGGCAGACGGGGTAAAATGTCTATTAGCAGACAGAAGTGGAAATGTCTGGTTCGGAACAGGGAATGGCTTGTCAATGTATAACGGAAATAACTTTATTACTTTTAATACTTCTAACGGACTGCCAGGAAATATAGTAAATGAAATTATTCAACTTGATAACGGAAACATTGCAGTTGCAACTAATGGTGGAATAGGAATTTATAATTATAATAATTGGAACAACATTACAACCCTGCAAGGATTACCTACAGCAAACGTTTTAACAATAAATCAAGATAAAAATCAAAATATTTGGCTTGGAACCTCGTTAGGATTAAGCAAATTTGACGGAAGCAACTTTACAACTTATAACGATAACCATGGAATGTCGAATATTATTGTAAATAAAATTTTAATTACTAAAAATAACAATAGCCAAATATGGGTAGGCTCGCCTTTCAATGGACTTAGTGTTTTCGATATAAACGAAGATTTCATTATTTACAGAACTAATAAAAATCTTGTAAATGATAACATAAATACAATTTATACAGACGAAAACACTAATACTGTTTGGATAGGAACTCAAGATGGGCTTAATAAAGTCGTTGATAGAAATTGGAAAACTTATAAAGTAAGTGACGGACTAAGTAATAACAACATAACATGTATTCACAAAGATATTAACAACAATATTTGGATAGGTACAGTTAATGGATTAAACAAAATTTCAGGACAAACAATTACTAGTTTTAATTTAGCACAAGGTCTTACAAATGCCTATATAAATGACATATCCTCTGATAATTCTGGAAAAATTTATATTGCAACTAATAACAAAGTTAATGTTATTGAAAATAATGTAATTATAGAAACTATTGGAATAGACGAAGGCTTGGCAAACAATATTATTAAAAAAATACATTTTGAAAATAACAGAATGTGGTTTTTAAACGACGATGAAATTCAGTACTTTGACGGTAGCAATTTTATTGATGCTACTAACTTAAATTGTTCCGAAACCTATTCTCAAGCTGGTGCAATTTGTTCAAACACTACGAATGTACAATATTTTGGTGATGATTATTCGCTTAGAACTTACGATATTGATAATTCAAGCTATGATTGCATAGCACACCCTCATGCTGGGGATTCTAAAATAATTTCAATGACAAAAATTGAAAACAATATTTATTGTGTTTTTGAAAATGGAGAACTCCAATATTACAATGGAACATGGACAAATATCCCTTTAAGTTTTGAGGCAACTTGGGTTGAACATTATTTTGATGACAATTATCTTTGGATAGGCTCTCAAGACAATGGTGTTTATAAATATTGCATCAATTGCACCCAAGATATTGTAAGTAATATCATTTCTCCAACTTGTTTTAACTCAAACAATGCAAGCCTAACAATTATTTCTCCTCTTGGAAATAATTATTCTATTGATAATGGCTTAACATGGCAAAGCTCAAATAATTTTAATAATTTAAAACCAGGATTTAAGCATATTTTAATAAAAAATATATCCAATAAAATAATTGCAGATAATGAAATTTATTTAGAACCATATAACGGAAATATTAGCTCTGCAAATTTAACTCTAACACAAATCGATTGCCACGGAAACAATTCAGGCGAAATTAATTTATTTTACGAAACCCCAGCAAGTCATATCTGGGAAAATAATAATACAAATCTTTTTTTAAGACAAAATTTAAGTCAAGGAACATATTCAGTTACAATTAATGATGGTTTTACTTGCAATAAAATTTTAACAAACGATATTATTGAACCACCACTTTTAAACACTAATCTTAATTACAATAATATTTCTTGTTTCGGAAATGCTAATGCTAGCATAAGTCTAAGCATTTCAGGCGGAACTATCCCTTATTTAATCGAATGGTCAAATTCGGCAAATACGTCTGTAATACAAAATTTAGCCCCGAATACTTATTCATATACTGTAACAGACGCTAAAAATTGCCAGAACATAGGTTCACAAGCAATTACTCAACCCGAACAATTAGGAATTTTAGCAAACATTCAAAATAACTTTTGTAATGGTGATAATGATGGAGAAATTTTAATTACAATTAATGGTGGTACAAGTCCATATAATATTGAATGGTCAAACACAAATTTTGTAAATTCAGAAAACAATATTGTTAATGCACCTGCTGGCAGCTATATAATTAGTGTTACAGATGCCAATTCATGCAATAAAACAGAAACATATAATATTAGCCAACCACAAGGGATCTTAATTAATTCGTATAATCTTACAAATATTCTATGCTATGGGGAAAATACGGGAAAAATTAACATCTCAACTTCTGGTGGATTTGGAGAATTAACTTATGAGTGGAAAAAAAATGCTGAAAGTGAAGTTTTTTCTATAGAACAAAACTTAGAAAATTTAGAACAAGGAACTTATTATTTAACAATTACAGACGAAAATTCTTGCTCTAAAACTGTTTCTTATACTTTAACACAATCCCCCGAATTAATTGCACATACTGAAATAACACCAATAGCTTGCGCAGGAGATAATGACGGTCAAATTTTAGCTTCAGCAACAGGAGGTTCGGGAATATATAGTGCTTATACTTGGTATAATTCCGAAGATGAAATAATTGGCGTAAATCAGCATATTACAAACCTTGGAAGTGGCGAATATCATGTAGTTGTAAGAGACTCATATTATTGTTATGCCACTGCTTATGCAACATTAACACAAACCACGCCACATGTTTATGAAACTTCGCATAATAACATGACTTGTCATGGCTTAAACAACGGAACAATAACAATAACTATAGACGGTGGATCGGGTGCAGGATTTAATTTTGATTGGCAAAATGGAGTAAACTCAAATACAAATATTGCCACAAATTTAGGACCAGGAACGTATTACGTAACTATCACCGACCCAAGCAATTGCACAGAAATTATTCAAGAAACTATTTCGCAGCCAAATATGGAAAGCATAGGAAGTTTTAGCGAATACGGCTATGTATGCTATGGAAATAGTTTAATATTGGATCCGGGAAATTTTACTTCATATACTTGGAGTACAGGAGAAACAAGCCCCTCGATAGAAGTCGAAAACCAAGGAGTTTATTTTGTTGAAGTTATTGACGACCAAGGTTGCCATTTAGGCGACACCATTACTATTATTGTTAGCACTGTATTTAATAATGAAAAAATAAATCTAACTAATGTTGACGAACAAGGAAATGTGAAAATTATATGGAATAAAACCCCAAATCAAGGTACAGAATATTATAATCTTTATAAAGATTCGGGTAGTAGCTATAATTTATTAACGACTTTGAATTATAACAGTCCTGCAATTTTTATTGATACAGATGTCGACACAGATAATCATTATTATAAATATAAAATTTCATGTGTTGATTCCTGCGGTGCCGAAAGCCAAATGTCCGAGCATCATAGAACTTGCCTTTTACATGCAGTACCAGACGGAAACGGTGCCAGCTGGTTAGATTGGGGAGCTTACGAAGGTTTTTTTGTTGTATATTATTTTATCGAAAGAGGCTCTACACCATATAATTTAACCGTGGTTGACTCTGTTCTGTACAATCAGTTTAATTGGGCAGAAATGAACCCCAATCCTAATGGCTCTTATTACAGAATAAAAGTTAGAAGAATGGACGGAGCAAATCCTGGAGACGGAAATTATTATTCCGAAGCTTATTCTAATATTGTATTCTGCCAGAATATCACAGGAATGGTTAATAATGCAATAATAAGCCCTCAAGTTTATCCAAATCCTTTCGTTGATGTAATTAATATTGAATTTTACCAAAATATTCCTGGAAAAGTGTCCTATTCAATTGTCAATATGCTAGGACAAACTGTAGAAAGCTCTGACGAAATGGAATTTAGCAATGGAAAAAATAATTTAAGCTTTAATACTTCTTTAGAAAATGGTGTTTATATTTTAATTTTAAAATTTAAAGAAGAAACTTATAATTTTAGAATTATTAAGAATTAAAATGCGATATAAACTTGAACTTTCGTATAAAGGAACAAATTATCACGGTTGGCAACGTCAACCAAACTCTATTAGCGTTCAACAAGTTTTAGAAGATGCTATAAATTTAATTTTTAAAGATAATATTCAAATTATTGGCTGTGGGAGAACCGACACAGGAGTGCATGCTAAATTTTATGTTGCTCATTTCGATTCAGAAAAAAAATATAATGAAACCGCAATAAAAAAGCTGAATAAATTTTTACCTCCCGACATTGCAATTAGCTCTATAAAACTTGTGAACGAAGAATTTCACGCACGCTTTTCGGCAAAAGAACGAACTTATATTTATCATATAACTGAAATAAAAAACCCATTTAACACAGAACTGGCTTGGTATATCTCAAATCCCTTAAATGTAAAATTAATGGATAAAGCAATAAAAAAACTATTCGATTACACCGATTTCACAAGTTTTAGCAAACTGCACACAGACGTAAAAACAAATAATTGTAAAATAATTAATGCAGAAGTAATAAAAGAAAATTCCGATATTTTTATTAAAATTACTGCCGATAGATTTCTAAGAAACATGGTAAGGGCTATTACTGGAACCTTGGTTGATGTTGGTAAGGAAAAAATTTCAGTTGACGATTTTTGTAAAATTATTGAGGCTAAAAATAGATGTAAAGCAAGTCAATCAGTTCCAGCGCATGGATTATTTTTAGTAAATCTTAAATATTAATTTCAACAATTCATTTTAAATAATATTATATTTATTTGTTTTACTAACTTTGTAATTCAATGGAGAAAATTATTAAAATAGCAATTGACGGTCATTCTTCCTGCGGGAAAAGTACTCTAGCAAAAGATTTAGCTAAACACTTGGGATTTTTATATATCGATAGCGGCGCAATGTATAGGGCAATTGCATTATACGCTATTAGATTAGGAATTTTTGAAAAACAAGAAACAAATTTTCAATTATTATTAAATGATTTAGATAATATTGAAATTGAATTCAAAAAAAATAAAAATTCTAATATTGAATTAATTCTAAACGGCGAAAATGTTGAAAAAGAAATACGCCTTCTCGGTGTTTCATCAAAAGCGAGTTTAATTGCAGCCTTGCCTCAAGTGCGTGAACAAATGGTAAATTTACAAAGGAAAATGGCTTTGAATAAGTCTGTAATTATGGACGGTAGAGATATTGGCACAGTAGTATTCCCTAATGCAGAAGTAAAACTTTTTATTACCGCCTCCGCCGAAATTAGAGCAAAACGTAGATTCGATGAATTAAAACAAAAAGGCGAAAATATAGACTTTGATTCTGTATATAAAAACATTACTGAAAGAGATTTTATTGACCAAAACAGAGAGATTTCACCTTTAAAAATGGCAAAAGATGCTATTCTTATTGATAATTCAAACCTAAACCCTAAACAACAATTAGATTTAGCTGTTCAGATAATTAAAGAAAAACTAAATGAAGGTCGAAATTGATAAATATGCCGGTTTTTGTTTCGGAGTTACGCGTGCAATTAAAGAAGCAGAAAAAAATTCAAAGCAAGAAATTTCATGTCTTGGACAAATAGTACATAACGCAAAAGAAGAAGAAAGACTCAACAACTTGGGAATGAAAACAGTTACAAAAAACGATTTTCAAAAACTTAGTGGCAAAAAAATGATGATTAGAGCACACGGCGAGCCACCCGAAACATATAGAATAGCCAAAGAATTAAATATAGAAATAATTGATGCTAGTTGCCCTGTCGTTTTAACATTACAACAAAAAATAAAAGAAAAATATAATATTGATAAAAATAATTGTATAGTTATTTACGGCAAAAAAGGCCATGCAGAAGTTAATGGCTTAGTTGGACAAACCGACAATAAAGCAATAGTAATTAGCTCGCTTAATGAAGCTGAAAATATTGATATTTCTAAAAATGTTTTTTTGTTTTCACAAACTACTTCCGACTATTTTAAATATCAAGAAATATTAGAATATTTAGAACAAAAATCAATCGAATATCATGGAAACAACTCTTTTTTTAAAGCTTTTCAAACTATTTGCCCAAGTGTAAAAAATCGAATCCCACGCCTTAAAGAGTTTTGCCTAAATCACGAAAAAATTATTTTTGTTAGCGATCCAAACAGCTCTAATGGAAAAATGCTTTTTAGTGTTTGCGTTGAAAACAATAAAAACAGTTTTTTTGTTACTTCTGACAAAGATTTGAATAAAAATTGGTTTAAAAACACAAAAACTGTTGGAATTAGCGGTGCTACTTCAACTCCGCTTTGGTTAATGGAAGAAATAAAAAATAAAATATTATCGTTAAATTATTAAATATTTATAAATTTGAAAAAATCTAAATTTTATGAAAAAAGTATTATTAGCACTTTCTTTGGTATTTTTCTTTTTCAGTTGTGATGTATTAACCGGAGTTTTAGGAGATATGGAGTCTGGTGGCAGCACAGCAAAACAACTTAGTCAAGCCGAAGTTGCACAAGGATTAAAAGAGGCTCTTACGGTAGGAATTGGAAACGTTGTAAACGTGGTGTCGCTTAAAAATGGATATTACAATAATCCTCAAATTAAAATTCCTTTTCCCGAAGAAGCTATTAAAGTAAAAGAATTTTGCATAAATGCAGGGCTAAAAAACCAAGTAAGTCAATTTGAAGAAAAACTTAACCGAGCCGCCGAAGAAGCATCAAAAGGAGCAAAAGAAGTATTTGTTGAATCAATAAAACAAATGACAATAAATGACGCAATCTCGATTTTGCAAGGAGGCGACAATGCCGCAACCCAATATTTACAAAAAACCACTTCGGCAAAATTGTATGAAAAATTTTATCCAGTAGTTAACTCTGCAACTGATAAAATTTTACTTGCTCAATATTGGACACCTTTAGTCGACAAATACAATACAGCAATGCTTATTACAGGAGGCAAAAAAGTAGAAACCGACTTAAACGCTTATGTTACTAACAAAGCCTTAGACGGACTATTTCTTATGGTAGCTAAAGAAGAAAAAAACATTAGACTTGACCCGATGGCAAGAATAAACGACATATTAGTAAAAGTATTTGGCAGTAATTTGAATCCGTATAATAAAAAGTAAAGATTTATAGCACTAAGTTTAACATAGAAAATCTATCACGCTATAAAATAAGTTTACTTTTATATTGAAAAATCAATTTTCAAAGATTTCTGGTTTTTATTTTTTAAGCAAAATTAAATAACAAGAAAAAACAACAAAAACCACCAAAATCCAATTTAACAATCTGTAAATCGGCATATATTATTTGTTAATATTCTTTTTATTTAGATTAGGAATAAATTACTAAAAAAATTTAAAAACTCTTACATTATAAAATATATATATATATATTTGCAAAATATATCTTACAAAACCTACGCCAAGCCAACAAATGTATGTTGTATAGGCGAGATTTTGTGAGGGGTATAAACAAGTTATGTGTAATTTTGCAAAACGAACAAAACGGACGACAATGGGGAAAATATTTTTGGTTGCTCTAATTTTTATTTCAGCGACAACGACATTTGGACAAACACTTCATCTTTATGGTGGAAAAAACCACGATGAATATCTTGGTTGTTTGAACTGCGACAAATATAGTTCAAACTCTATTTGGAATGCTTACGGAACTTATGGTTCAAAATATAATTCAAATTCTATTTGGAATTCTTACGGGACATACGGCTCAAAGTATAATTCTTATAGCCCTTGGAATTCCTATTCAAATGACTCGCCTGTAATTGTAGATAAGGAAGGTAATTTTTACGGCTATTTCACAACTAATAAGTATAGGTCTAAAAGAGCTGACTTTGATTTAGTTGAAATTCTTTATGAATACCACGAGTTAATTAGGGACGATGTTGCAAAATGGTATGATAAAATCTTTAAGTGATGAACATAAAACATATTTGGATATATATACTTGTTGGAATATCGCTGACAGTAATATTTAATTCCTGTTTTTCAAAGTCCGAAAAGCAAAATGATAATTACTCTTCAAGTGGCAACAACAGAAATTATGAAAGTAGTTCATCTAATTATTCAGAAGAAGATAATAACGATTTTACTTCAAATAGTTACGACAGAAATCCGACTACAATAAGCAAAGCGGATAGAGAGTGTTCTAATGCTTATTCAGCAGCAGACGATGCTTATTCTTATTGCAAGAAAGCTTACAATTCTGACGATTGGGAAGATACTAAGCGTTATCTCAAAAAAGCAATGAGTAGTTTTGATGATGCAATGACATATGCACAAGATGACGATTGTAATTGTGATAATGCTCATAGTGCAGCGGACGATGGTTACTCATACGCAAAAAAAGGTTACAACTCTGACGATTGGGACGATGTTAAGAACTATGCTAAGAAAGCTAAAAATTCGGCTGACGATGCAATGTCTTATGCAAATGATTGTAACGATTAAAAAAAACAGGGAAGCCGAAAACTGAATAGAGTAGGCAAAAAATCAAAATAGCAATAAAATGAAAAAGACATTCTTAACACTAATTGTTTTGACATTGTTGTCAATCAGCGTTTCAGCACAAACAAAAAAAGACGGAACACCTGATATGCGATACAAAGCTAACAAGCAGACCTATTCAACACCAAGCTATTCAGCACCAAAAACATCTACACCAAGAAACTACTCAAATGGTGGACAATACAAAGTGCAAAAGGGTTATCAAAAAAGTAACGGCACATATGTAGCACCCCACATCAAAACAACACCTGACAACAAAAGATACAACAATTACAAACCGAAGAACAAATAAAAAACTACACATAACAGCGGTTTGGCGTAATGGGGGCGGACGTTCTTCGTATGAAAATTTGTGCTAAATTTGAACTTAGTGCTTCGTATGAAGTTTTGTGCTGAAAAGCCCCCACTACGCCAAGCCGCAAACCGTCAGACTGTCTAAAAACCCCAATCTTATTAACATGCTGATTGTTAACAACTTA
>CAYRQZ010000027.1:0-28240 GCA_964426585.1 uncultured Bacteroidales bacterium
CAAACGGAGTGTATTATTTAAAAATTGAGGGGAAAGTTTATAAGATTTGTAAAATAGATAACTAAAAATATTTGTATCTTAACAAATTTAACAATTGACTATTATTCAAGCTCAATAATTTCTTCGTTTTGTTGCTTTATCTCGCCATTTTCGAATAAAAACACTCTTCCCGGGTATTTTTTCAGAATGGCATAATTATGAGTAACCATAATTACTGTCTTTCCTATTTTAGGAAGTTCATAAAGAATTTTCATTATGGAATCAGCGCTTTCGGGATCTAAATTTCCTGTAGGCTCATCAGCAAAAACTAAAGGAGGATTATTCAATAAAGCTCTGGCAATACTAATAGACTGCTTTTCGCCACCTGAAAGTTTGGCTGGCATATCATTTTTTTTATCAATCATTCCGACATTGCCCAAAACCTCATTTATTCTTAACTGAATATCATTTTTATGTTTCCAATTTGTGGCTTTTAAAACAAATTCTAAGTTTTTGTAAACATTCCTGTCGTTCATAAGCTCAAAATCTTGGAAAACCATACCTATTTTCCGCCTTAACATAGGAATATTTTTGTTTTTTATATTTTTTAACTCATAGCCTGCAACCTTTGCCTGACCAGCTTTTAATTCGAGCTCAGCATATAAAGTCTTTAAAAAACTCGATTTACCGCTACCTACTTTGCCAATAAAATATATAAATTCGCCAATATTAAATTTTAAATTAATATTTCCCAATATCTTTTTATCTTCTTGATAAACATCAAGACTTTCTGTCTCAATCAAATATGCAGAATCTTTTTCCATAATTTTTTATAATAAAATCAATAACTTAAAGTTATAAAAATAAACACTTACAAATTTATATTTTATCTTTTAAAATTTAATAAATTATAAAATTAGAAATAAACAAGTTTATGTTAATTAAAAACTTAGCTAATGCTATATATTTATTATTAAGTGTATTAATTTTGGAATTAGAATAATTTTGAAATTTCAGAGATATGAAAATTAAATTAAAATTAAGTTTATTGGTATTATTGTTTTCTATATCCGTATATGGGCAAAGGACTTTATCGTACAACGAAATGGAAAACAAGTGGACAACAGCTGTAAATCTTTACGAAAAAGGAATGTATGTCCCAGCGCAAAAATTATTTTCAGAAATTTTATTATACCAAGGCAAAGAATATGCTGCGTATAAAGATGATGCTGCTTATTATTTTGCAATTTGTTCTATGAACTTATTTAACAATGATGCTGAATATCAAATTACAAGTTTTATTGAAGACCACCCCGAAAGCCGTAATAATAATAATGCAAGTTTTCAAATGGCTAACTTTAAGTTTAGAAATAAAGATTACAAAAACGCAATAGATTGGTACACAAAAACTGACAGGCTAATATTAACAGAAGACGAACAATCCGAATACTTTTTTAAACTTGGTTTTAGTCATTTCGCTAGAAAAGATTTTGACAGAGCAGCCAAAGCATTTTATGAATCCAAAGATGCAAAAAATATTTATGGACCGATGTCGCTATATTTTTATTCTCATTTAAAATACATAAACGAACAATATCAAACCGCTTTATTAGGATTTTTAGAATTAGAAAAAAGTCCTTCTTTTGCCTCTATTGCTCCCTTTTATATAATTCAAATTTATTATTTACAAGAAAAATATGACGAACTAATTGAATATGCACCGAAAATTTTAAAAGACGAAACAGGCACACGGGCTGCCGAATTAAATAAATTATTAGGCTCGGCATATTATCGTAAAGGCAAATATTCGGAAGCCATTCCTTATTTAAATTCTTATGTAGTAGCAAATAGTTCTGCAAGTGATTACGACTATTATGAACTTGGGTTTTCATATTATAACACAAAACAATACGATAAAGCTGCAAGCTCGTTTAGCAAAATAGCTAATATGAAAGATACTTTAAGTCAAAATGCTGCTTACCACATGGGAGATTGCTATTTAAAACTAAACAAAAAAGTTGATGCCTTGCGTTCTTTCGAGCTTGCTTCTCAATTGAAATTTAATGATTTTATTAGGGAAGATGCTCTTTTTAATTTCGCTCAATTAAGTTTCGAACTTTCTCTTTCACCTTTCAATGAGGCTATTAATGCTTTTAACCTTTATATTAAAGAATATCCAAATTCACCACGAGTTGAACAAGCTTACGATTATTTGGTAGACGCTTTTTTAAGTACTAAAAATTACCAAGGCGCTATTGCTACAATTGAAAAAATGCCAAAACGAAACCCCAAAATTGACGCTGCCTACCAACGCCTTACTTATTTTAGAGGTTTAGAATATTTTACTCAATTAAAATATAACGAAGCAATAACAATGTTCGACAAATCTTTAGAATATAAAATTTATGACAAATCAATAAATGCTCTTAGTTATTATTGGAAAGCAGAGGCAAATTATAGATTAGGAAATGTTGATGCAGCAATTGACATGTTCAAAGAGTTTGTAAACTCTACAGGTTCTATTAGTTTAGACGAATATTCAAAAGCTCATTATAATCTTGCTTATGCTTATTTTAACAAAAAAGAATATATTACAGCCAATACATGGTTTCGCAAATTTGAACAACAACCTGGATTTGAAAATTCTGAAATTTTAAATGATGTTTATAATAGAATAGGAGACTGCTACTACATTGTTAAAGAGTTTGGTCCTGCTGCTGAATATTATAAAAAAGCATCAGCTATAGGCAAAGTTTCGCCTGATTATACTCTTTACCAAATGGCTCTTTCATACGGCGGACAAAAAAAAGCAAACGAAAAAATTTGGTCATTAAGAAAACTTGTCCAAACTTATCCCGATTCTGAATATGCAGGAAATGCAAATTTTGAAATAGGACGAACTTACCACACAAGCATTAATGATGTTGATTCAGCTAAATATTATTACAATCGACATATTAACAACTACCCAAACTCTTCTATGCGTAAAGCTGCTTTGTCGAGCTTAGGTGCAATTTATTTTAACGAAAGAAATTATACAAAAGCCTTAGATACTTACAAACAAGTCATAGCCGAATATGCAAACACAGAAGAAGCCAAAAATGCAGCCGAAATGATTAAAGCAATTTATATCGAACAAGATAATCCAGACGGCTTTGTTGACTGGGCTAACACTAGCGGAACTACTATTAGTAAAGACGAGCAAGATGAAATAATGTGGCAAGTTGCAAAAAAGCTTTATATGGATAAAAAGTACAACGAAGCTTTAACCTCACTTACTAACTATCTAAACTCTTTTCCACAAGGACAATTTTATATAGAAGCTAATTATTACAAAGCCGAGTTACACTTTTATTTTGAAGAAAAAGAACAAGCCCTTAAAAACTATCGTGTAGTTGCAAATGCTCCTATTGGTTCTTATACAGAAGAAAGTATTATTAAAGCAGCCAGCATTTTATTCGATAAAAAAGAATGGTCAGAAGCTTATAATCTTTACAATAGACTCTACCCATTAGCCGAAAATAAATCTACAAAATTATTGTCAGCCATAGGACAGCTAAGATGTGCTTATAACTTAAATGACTTTGATAACGTAATTACGGCGGCTGTTTTAGTTATCGAAAACGAAAAATCAAACCAAGAACAGCAAAGAGAAGCACATTTTAAAATGGCAAAAGCATATTATGCTAAAGATAATATTGTAAGAGCATTAAGTTTGTTTGATAATTTATCAAAAGAAGTCAAAAGCGCCGAAGGAGCTGAAGCAATGTACAAAGTAATTGAGATTAATTATAAAATGAAAAAAGATAGCCTCGCCGAAGATCTTACATACCAATTCGCACAAGCAAACTCACCTTATGCATACTGGCTTGCAAAAAGCTTCTTAATTTTAGCCGACATTTATTATGAAAGAGACGATTTGTTCTCGGCAAAACATACATTGCAATCTTTATTGAATAACTATCCAAACGAAACTGACGGAATTAAAGATGAAGCTAGCCAAAAACTTACAAATATAATTGATGACGAACAAGGAAGACGTGCAAGCGAAGAATTATTAGACTTGAAAATTAATCTATTAGATAACAGCAGTAGCGAAAAAGACCAAAAATTATTTGAAGAAGAAAACCCTATTAATTTACCACAACCAGCTGAAATAAAATAATTTAATATTAATAGTATGAATATGAAAACAACATATATTTTAATTAGCATATTAACAATTTGGAGCATAAAGATTAATGCGCAAAATACTAAATCAAATGATATTGACGATACCGGACTTATTATTTACACTGAATATTCGCCAGTACTTAAAGACGCTAACAGAATGCAGTTTTTACCTGTTATTGTTGATACCTTAAAAATAAATCCAAATTTTGAATATAAAGTGCATCCCATTATGTTTAAAACAAGTTTTAAACCAAACCCGATTTCTGCTGCTAGCCTTAAAGGCGAGCCTCTAAAACCTTTAGATAATGGTTTTATAAAACTCGGAATTGGGAATTATTTATCGCCTCTTGCCGAAGTTTATTTTAACAATACTAGAGAAAAAAACTTCTCAGTTGGTGCGTTTGTAAAACATCATTCAGCTTTTGGAAAAGTGAAAAATACAGCTAAACAAAAAATATATTCAGGATTTAACAATAATTTTATTGATGTTTATGGAAAAAGATTTTTTTACAAATCTACCCTAGGCGGAGATATTAGCTTTAAATCAAACCAAAATTATTTTTATGGATATGACCCAAATATTTTAACAGCACCAGAAATTATTAAACCTCGCGACAGAGGCGAAATGGAAATGCAAAGATATAACAAACTTAAAGCTGTTTTAAATTTTGACTCAAATAATGCCTCGAAAAACAGAATTAATTTTAAATCTAATTTAATTTACCAGTATTTCTTTGCTCATTCAAAAGATAACCAACATAAGTTTATTGTTCAATCTGATTTGAATAAGCTAATTACAAATAATAGATATGGGTTAGATTTAGATTTTACATTTAACAAAAACAATATTGCCGAAACTCAATATAATGACATTTTTCTAAATTTAAACCCATATTTTAAACATTATTCGCAAAATTGGCAAATACTTTTAGGAATAAATACAACAGGTGAATTAGGAATAAATCCCGTAAAATATCATTTTTATCCAAACGTTTATTTCCAACATAATATTAGTAACACAATAATACCTTATGCTGGATTTAAAGGATATATCCAAAATAATGACATCGAATTTTTATGCGACATTAACCCGTTCTTAAATAGAAACAATAATCCCCAAGTTACAAATTATGCCCAAGTTATTGATGTCGGATTAAAAGGAAACATAAGTAAAAAAGTATTTTTTAATATTAATGCAAACTATTCGAAAATCGACAATATGGGATTTTTTGTAAACGATACCAACACAGTATTAAATAATAAATTCATATTAGAATATACAAATGTTGAGAGATTTACAGGATATGGCGAAATTGCTTTAAATGATTTATTTGATAAATTGAGCATTAATATTAAAGGACACTATTACTATTATTCTTATATTAGAAGCAGAGAAAAACCATGGCACTTACCAAACCTTGACATTAGGCTAAATACAAATTATAAATATAACTCAAAAATAAATTTTGGAGTAAATGCCGACTTTATCGGAACCAGATACGCAAAAGAATATGATAGCAACAATAATATTATAGAAAAAAAATTAAATCCTATTGTTGACATTAGTTTATATGGTGAATATAGCTTTGCTGCAAACTTCCAAATATTTATAAACTTAAATAATATTACAGCTCAAAAACAATATATTTGGAATAATTATATGTCCCAGGGATTTAATTTCATGCTTGGATTAAAATATTTATTCTAAGAATAAGAGTGTTAATTATTATGCCATTATTATGTGTTTAGAATAAGTTTTTTAATACTTGTGAACAAACAGAACTTAACTATTAACAAAATTTTATAACAAATTAAATATCAGCACATTACAATTGTTGTTGTTGTTAATAACTCTATGCTTTAAAACTTGAATTATGTGAAAAATATCAACTATTTTTTTTAAATTTGTACTCCTAAAAAAAATTATATATCATAATATATGGAAGAAAATAAAGAGATTTTAGAAAAGATAGAAAACGGCAAAAATGGATACTCAGCAGAAAGTATTCAAGTTTTAGAAGGTCTCGAAGCTGTTAGGAAACGACCCGCCATGTATATTGGAGATATTAGCACTAAAGGTTTGCACCATTTAGTTTATGAGGTTGTCGACAACTCAATAGACGAAGCCTTAGCAGGATATTGCAACAATATAAAAGTTACTATAAACGAAGACAACTCTATTAAAGTCGAAGACGACGGTAGAGGTATTCCAGTTGATATGCACGAAAAAGAAGGACGATCAGCCCTAGAAGTGGTTATGACTGTTCTTCATGCAGGCGGAAAATTTGATAAAGATTCGTACAAAGTTTCAGGCGGTTTACACGGTGTTGGGGTATCTTGCGTTAATGCCTTATCTTCAAAATTAACTGCAACTATAAAAAGAGATGGGAAAATATATTATCAAGAGTATTCAATAGGTAAACCAATAGAAAGCGTCAAAGAAATCGGAACTACCAATGAAACAGGAACTTGTATAGAATTTTGGCCAGATACATCTATTTTTATTGTGTCAGAATATCAGTTCGACATTTTATCATCAAGATTAAGAGAATTAGCTTTTCTAAATAAAGGAATTAAATTAATTTTAGAAGATAAAAGACAAATTATCGAAAATGGAAATCCGAAAATTAAAGAGTTTTACTCAGAAAATGGATTGAATGAATTTGTAGAATATTTAGACCAAGGACGCGAGAAGCTTATCGAAAATATTATTCATATTTCTACAGAAAAAAATGATGTCCCTGTCGAAATTGCCCTACAATACAACACCTCTTTTACAGAAAATATTCATAGTTATGTAAATAATATCAACACTATTGAAGGTGGTACTCATCTAACAGGATTTAGACGCGGATTAACGCGAACCTTAAAATCTTATGCCGAAGATAGCGGAATGCTTGCAAAACTAAAATTCGATATTAGCGGAGACGATTTTAGAGAAGGACTTACTGCAGTAATTTCTGTAAAAGTTCAAGAACCTCAATTTGAAGGACAGACAAAAACTAAACTTGGAAACTCTGATGTTAGTATTTCTGTTGATCAAGCTGTAAGTACTCTTTTAAAAAATTATCTCGAAGAAAATCCAAAAGACGCTAGAGCTATTGTCGACAAAGTAATATTAGCTGCAACTGCACGCCACGCAGCACGGAAAGCTAGAGAGTTAGTGCAACGCAAAAATGTTTTAGGAGGTGCAGGATTACCTGGAAAATTGGCAGACTGCTCCGACAAAAACCCCGAAAACTGCGAACTTTATCTTGTCGAAGGAGACTCGGCTGGCGGAACTGCTAAACAAGGTAGAGACAGAAACTTCCAGGCTATTTTACCTCTTAGAGGAAAAATTTTAAATGTCGAAAAAGCTATGCCTCATAAAGTTTTCGATAGCGACGAAATTAAAAATATTTTTACCGCACTTGGAGTTACTATTGGAACCGAAGAAGACAGCAAAGCTCTTAATATAGAGAAATTACGCTATCATAAAATAATTATTATGACCGACGCAGACGTTGACGGCTCACACATAGCAACTCTTATAATGACTTTCTTTTTCAGATATATGAAAACTTTAATTGAAGGCGGATATCTGTATATTGCAACCCCTCCGCTTTACCTTATTAAAAAAGGAAAACAAGAGCAATACGCTTGGACTGAAAAAGATAGATTTGAAATAGTCGAAAAACTTGGACAAGGTAAAGAAACAGGGCTACATATACAAAGGTATAAAGGTCTTGGAGAAATGAACGCCGAACAACTTTGGGATACAACTATGAACCCCGAACATAGAACTTTAAGACAAGTTACTATCGAAAATGCAGGCGAAGCCGACCATATTTTTGCTATGCTTATGGGAGACGAGGTTGCTCCACGTAGAGAATTTATTGAAACACACGCAACTTATGCAAAAATTGACATATAAAAAATATTTATTGTAAATATAAAAAGCGGTTCAAAACCGCTTTTTTATTTACTTTTTCTTAATCCCTAACATCAGGTCAACTAAGTCATTCTCATATTTGTCATACAAATTGCTTGCACCAAAAAACACAATTGCAATACAACTTACTCCGTCCGGCAATAGTAAAATAACCGAGGCAGAAAATTTTGTATGTGTTCCGTCATCGGATGCATAATACCCTTTACCGTCCATGCCCACAAAACTCATTCCATTATTTTCAAAATCTGTAACATCTTCCGACCAAGTTACATCTTCCAAAAGACTATTTACTAAACCTGTGGCTTGAGTTGCTAAATCATCAATGGCAGTTTCAGAACTTGGATTATCAGTTGTCCAAATCATGCAAAAATAATTACCCGAAGTTTCGTGTTTCGGTGTTAAAGTTATAACGCCATCACTATCCTCAGACGTCCATTTGTTTGTATCCACAGGTATTTGGATTAATGGTCGGCTTGAAGGGAAGTTAATCATTTTTTGGCTAGATACATATCCAACTAAAACAAAAATGAACAAAAGATTCAAAGCTAGCTTTTTCATAATTTTAAAATTAAGTTAAAAATTTGTTAATTTATATAAACATAACAATTTAACGCAAAAAAAGTTTAATTTATTTCAAAAAGTAAAAATATTTTTTTGTTTTTCGTAAGTTTTTGATTCGTAATAATTAATAAAGTCGATTAGGCTCGTTACTTTTATATCTTTTGAAATAATTACATTGTTTTGGCTCAATAAAAAAATTCGTGGACTTTTATAAGTTCCATAATATTGCTCGAAATTACTTTCTCCTTTTGGGTCGTATACATTTATCCAATCTAATGAGTTTTCTTCAATAAATTCTTGCCATTCAGCATTTTCTTTATTTGTTAAAACAGCATAAATTTCTAAATCAAATTCTTGTAATTGATGATATAAACTTTGTAAAACTAAAGCTGTTTCAGTGCAAATATCGCAATCAGGTTCCCAAAATAATAGTAATTTATATTTGTTTGGCATATCATAGATTGAATGCAATTTCCCTTGATAATCAGGCAAAATTAAATTTTTTGCAATACTAGAAAGTAAATTATATTGAATTGCTTCTATTCTAAATTTCATTATCGAAAAAGCCTGTTCATTTATCCAATCAGGTTTATTTGACAAAAAATACGTCCTATAAATATAAACCAGTAAAGTTTCAAAACGCAAATCCTTAGGATTTTCATATCTCGAAATTAAATATGACAAAATATATTGATTATAAGCAAGGTTATTTTCAGTTTTAGCAACTAATTCATCAATATCTGGAAAAGTCGATTCTATATTATTTACTTTTGTATCTATAAAATAAAAACAATAATCTTCTAATAATTTATGAAAAGCGAATGTCGGAGTATTTAATAATGCTTCATCATTAAAATCGACTCTATCAAGCCAATGATTTTTGTAATAATTAAAATGCTTTTCGGGAGCAGTAAAAGCAATTGAGGATATAGAGTCGGGGACATCTATACCAACTAGCAAATTCAATATTTTATAAAAAAAACTTTCAGATTTAACTTTCTTTCTATAATTTCGGTAAAGGCTTTGTTGCTCAAAATTTAAACTATCTATTTGCTTTTGAATAAAAATAATAGTATCGTTTTGAACAAGTTTGAAAAACTCGATTTGCATTTCTAATTGCGCACGACTTTTATTAATTCCTGCAATTTGCCGTTGAAGGTCTGCAAATATCGAATAATCTTGATCACCATCAATTTTGAGTTCGCCTACAACATTTCGCATGTCGGTTTTTATAGTAAAATTTTGAATTTCATCAATAATAAAATCAAACCTTGTTTGCGGAGGGATAACTATAAAATATACTCCATGCTCTAATTTTTGGTTTGAACGAAAATTTACAAAATTGTTTTTAACGGGAAGCGAATCGATTATGACAAAATCGGGTCCGCGATGTTTGCCAAAAAATACATAGTAATCAGGACAATTATTAATTTCTACTTTAATATCATAGGCTTTTAGTTCAAAAAAATTAAAAGTTACAATAAAAGCAGTCAATAATATTATAGCCTTAATAGGAAAAAAGTCGAGATTACTTTTGATTTTCACGATTTATTCTCTCTTTTTCGAAATCGATTAAACTTTTAATATTTTCAACGCCAATACGTTTACCGATAATTTTTTTGTTTTTATCTAAAACATAAATTACAGGAGTACTATAAATGTCATAAAAATCTCTAAATTTTGAATGAGGGATAGGACCATCCCAAACATTTATCCAACCATTTTCGTAAAGATTTTTTTCATCAAGAAAAGTTTTCCATTCATCTTTATCGTACTGGGTATATAAGGCAAATATTTTTACATTCAACTCTTTTAAACTATCTCTATAATGTTCCATCAGTTTTGGAACTTCTTTTTTACAATGTCCACAATGAGGCTCATAGAAAACCAAAACAGTATAATCGGCTTGCACTTGGTGTAAAGAAATATATTTTTCATCAATAGTTTGCATTCTTGTTAAATCAGTTGCAATATTTCCAAGCTTGGTAGGTGTAATTTTATTAACCCTATCAATTAGTTTTCCCATAAATTCCTCATCAACCCATTTTGCCTTTCCGCTCATATACCATTCTTCGGCAATAGCGACAAACACAGCATCGTAGCCCATAATAGAAGATGATTCAAAATAATGCAACAAGTGCGAAACTGTATATTGAAACATTAATGAGTCGCCTCCTTCATAAGCTTTTGAAATAATAATACGAGATTCAGGTATCATAGAATCAGCAATAGGAACTATCATTTTATCGAAATAATAGTCTAATTTATTTTCGAAAATTGGAGTTCTTAACAAACCTCGCTCAGACCAGTCAATATTATCCCAGTAATGTGATTTGTAAAATTTATATGAAAATTGAGGGTCAATCTCATTACCGTCTTCGTCTTTTGGGGATTCCGGTATTTCGGGATCTAACATAGAAAGTAAAAGCTTTGAAAAAAAAGTATTTGAATTTTTCTTTATAAAATCTTCCATGAAACTAACACGTTCTTTGTTTAGAGCAGTAAATTTTTCGGAAATCTGTTTTTGTTTTGAGGGTTCTTCTTTTGCAGCTTCGTATTCTTCCATTAATTTATTTCTTTTTTCTTGAGTGTCAAGCATCTTTTTTTGATAATCAATAAATGCTTGATTTTCTTTATCTCCCTTAACTTTCATACTTGTTAAATAGTTAACTGTATCAGTTTCAATTGAAAATTTCTTATTATCACTTAACAAAAATTCAAAATAGTTCATTCCGCGCGAAGGCAAAACAACCAAATAAATGCCTCTTTCTAAATCTTTATCTCCTTTAAATACTACATTACCTTTAGTATCAATTTTTGCAGTGTCAACCACATATTTTTTTTCGCCGAAATAATGACCTAAATACGCAACTGTGTCGCTTACGCCGTTGATTTTTATTTTAATCTCATATTTTTGCGACATTAGCGAAAGGCTAAAAATGAAACTTAATAAGTATAATAATAACTTTTTCATATTAAAAAATTTTATTCAAAAACACAAATTTATAATTTATAGACAAAAAATAAAACAAATAGTTTGCCATATAACAAACTTTTAACAAAAATTTAAGAGTAAGAGACTTAAAAATTATCATACCAGCTTCTGCGTTTTGCCAATTTTAAGTCTTTTAACATAGAAGCCTTAACATTAATTTGGAACATATACGATTTGTGTTGCCCAAATGGAACTAAATGTAGGCTTGCCTCCCAGCAATGCAAATCGCGATAAATGTCGATAGTTGTTGGAGTAACTTTTCGTTTTTCAACATCAAAACCTGTATTAAAACTTATTTTCCATTTGTTTGTCAAATTAAAATCTCCAAATACATTAATAGTTTGTGTAATATTTGACTCAAAATATGGTTTTGCGTATCTAAAACTATAAGATATTCTAAGGTTCCAAGGAATACTAAAATCTACATAATTATCAGGATACCCATACAAAACATTATAAGGGTCTTTTTCTTGCGAGTTTGTTTGTCTTAATTCCGACATTTTTGAATTTAAAGAAATACTAGCCGAAATGTTTGCGCTTGTAAGTCGTAAAAACTCACCATTAACTTGTTTTGCAAACTTATTAATTCGTAATCCACCGGTGCCGTAAGCATTTTCGACAATTGCATAAGGGTCTAAACTTGCATTGAAATTCAAATCGATAAGTTTTACTTTTGTTCTTCCGCTAATTGCAATAGGCGACCAATTTAGGCTATCTGACATAATATTATAACTAGAAGATAAATTAAAACTCTCTAGAAGTTTAACTTTTTTATCAGCAACAGTTGAATCCTTAGTATTTCTTAATTTCATTTCAAGGTTATTGCCAAAATTAAAATTTACACTTCCAGCACCACCTCTTGATGGAGCGCCGTAGGGTAAGCCTTCAAAACGCGAATAAAAATAACTTACTGTATCGTATTGGCCTGTTGTCCCGTTATATTGAATGCGGTAATAATCATCATAATAATTATATTTTGGCTTACCAAAATCGGGCAAATAACTAAAACTAACAGAGGGACTTAAAACGTGTCGCACCGCCTTTAACTTTCCTTTTTTAAAATTAAAAATTCCGAAAATTTGTGTTGACCAATTTAGGCTAGCCGAATAATCCCAGACTCTATAAAAGCCAGAATCATATCGCGAACTTAAAAATCCAATAGTATCTGAAGCTGACATAAAGTCCCAATATTTTACCATTTCTTTAAAATACCAGCGTTCTGTATAATTAAATGAAGGAGTAATTGTTGTATATTTTAAAAATTTTGTTGAAGTGCTAATAGGTATGCGATGAGAAATTCCGTTTGTCATATCATCAAAGCCAATTTTAAATAAAGTAGTATCGGTGGTATTTATTTTATTTGTCAAATTCATCGAGTAAGCAAATCCAATTTTTTCATAAATTTTACTTTCGCCAACTTTTACTTTTCGTTTAAAGGGATATATTCTATTCATGTTTAAGCTAAGGTCAGGAGCTGTTAGAGTTATTGCTCTTGTGACATTATTTTGATTGTGACGAATTGCTGTCGTTAAACTAAACGGAGAATTAGGAAAAACTTTAGAAATTGAAATACTAGATTGCTTATTAGTTGACATATAATTATTCAATGAATATGAATTATATTTATCAAAATTAGCACTACTAATATTAACATCGGCGGCAAAACTTGTATTTGGAAGAGCCTTTGGGTCTTGAGTAAACTTCCAGTTAACGGCAAATAAATCTGTAATTTCTCTATTTACATCTTTGTAGCCTGTCATGTTTCTGTTATATTTTACATTCAAATGCCCGTTAAATTTATATCTTAATTTATAATTCGACAAAAATGATAAGCCCCAAGAGCCTTTTGAATATAAATCACCTAGTAAGGTCAAATCTAAATAATCGTTAACAGCCCAATAATATCCACCATTTCTCATAAACATTCCACGATTATCTTCATTTCCAAATTCTGGGATAATAACCCCTGAAGTACCGCCTTTTTTATTCGGAAAAAAACCAAAGGGAATCCCTAAGGGCGTAGGAATATCTTCGATAATAAGATATGCAGGACCCGATACAATTTTATCGTCTGGAATAATTTTAGCTTTACTAATTGCAAAATAATAATGAGGATGATCTAAATCGCAAGTGGTGAATTTACCATGAATCATGTGAATATCTTTGTTCGGTTGCATTTTTGTCATGCTTCCATGTAAAAAACTGCCTTCAAACTCAGTCATAACTTCCTTAATAATACCTTTTTTTGTCCGAAAATTATACCTTATAGTGTCGGCGATAAACTCTTCGTCTCCTTCTTTAAATATGGGTTTCCCGATAACTTTACCAGTAGAATCTAGTACCCCATGGGCATAAACTTCATTATTTTCAAAATCCATTTCAACAAACTCAGCAGTCATATTTACCGACTCGTAAATTATTATTGCTTTACCATACAAATAAGCTTTTTGTGCAATAAAATCAAATAACAAGGAATCCTCAGCATCATAATAAACAGGATAATCAAAACTCATGTTCGACTTCTTAATCGGCACAGAATCAACACTTATAACAGTTTTTATAGTATCATCAATATGCTGAGGCAAAACAAATGTTAATAATGAATTAATGGTATAAAGATTGTTATGAGCTTTAAGTGTTAATAAAAAACTCATTAGTAATGTTAAAAAGAAACTTAACAAAAATTTTTTTTGCAATATGAAATTCGTAATTTTGTACAAAATAAAAATTTTGGTCAAAACTAATGAAAAAAATCTTTCGTTAAATAAAACTTGTATGTTTATGACACAAAAATTATTCTTTTTTTTAATTTTGCTTACAATATTTATATTTGTAACACCAAATTGTTATTATTCTCAGACAAATAAAATCAAATTAAAAACTATTGTTATTGACCCAGGTCATGGCGGGAGCGACCCAGGTGCTGTTGGGAAAATTTCAAAAGAAAAAGATTTAACATTGAAAATGTCATTAATGTTAGGAGAGTTAATTAAAAAAAATTATCCGAATATTAATGTTATTTATACCAGAACTGACGACAAGTTTGTTGAATTATATAAAAGAGCTGATATTGCTAATAAAAATAATGCGGATTTATTTATTTGCGTTCACATTAACGCCTCAACAAGTTCAAGCCCTTACGGAACAGAAACTTTCGTTATGGGAGTAGATAAAACCGGAGCTAACTTAAATGTTGTTAAACTTGAGAACTCTGTAATTCTTAAAGAAGAAAATTATCTTGATAAATACGACGGATTTGATCCAAACGACCCCGAAACCAACATTATTTTCAGTTTATTTCAAAACGCAAATTTGGCTCAATCGCTTTTATTTGCGCAAACTTTGCAAGATAACTTTACAAGTTATGCAAAACGGCATAATAGGGGCGTTAAGCAAGCAGGATTTTGGGTACTATGGAAAACTACAATGCCTAGTGTATTAATTGAATTAGGTTTTATCTCAAATCCAGAAGAAGAAATTTATCTTAACTCCGACAAAGGACAAGAAATTTTAGTTAAATCAATGTTTGATGCTTTCGTTATTTTTAAAAAAAATTATGAAGGCGAAAGTTTTGAACTAGATAAACATAAAATAAATAATACCGCAAAGCCTGAACAACTTACAGAAATAGATAATAAAACCGAGAATATTCAAGCCGATACAAATAGCCCAGCTAACAGATCTGAAATTATTTTTAAAATACAAATTGCAACTGCCGAAAAAAAAATTGAAATTAAACCACAAAATTTCAAATCTTATCAAAATGTTGATGTATATTTGCAAAATGGAGTTTATAAATACACTATCGGTGCTGAAAGTGAGTATGACAAAATTATTGAACTTCATAAAAAGGTGAAAACAGATTATTCTGATAGTTTTATTGTGGCTTTTAAGAATGGACAAAGGATACCTCTCAACGAAGCTAGAAGTGAACAAATAAAATAAATGACTAAAACAAAAAGTAAATACATATTATACGCTTTCATTACAATAGCAATATTATTTGTTGCCTTCTGGGGCTTTAATTTTCTTAAAGGAACTTCGCTTTTTAATAATACAAATTCATATTATATTTATTATGATAGAATTGAAGGACTAAACGAATCTAGCGTTGTTACAGTTAACGGTTATAAAGTTGGGCAGGTCGGAGAAATTAAATTATTACCTAATGAAAATTATTTTCTAAAAGTTAGAATAGATATTAATGATGAATTTTTAATTCCCGATTCAAGCATTGCCAGAATTTATAGTATGGACTTAATGGGAACTAAAGGCATAGAGCTTATTTTTAGCAACAAACAAAACTTACATAAACCAAACGATTTTTTAATTGGCGAAGTTGAACAAAGCCTGAAAGATCAAGTAAGTTATCAAATGCTTCCGGTTAAACAACAAGCCGAGCATTTAATGTCAGAACTTTCCAATGCAATTACTATTATTACATTTATTTTTAATGAAAATACAAGAGCAAACCTTGAAAAAAGTTTTGAAAGCATTAAAAATACACTGTCTTATTTAGAAAACTCTGCATATAATTTAGACGGACTATTGACACAAGAGTCGGCAGCTATATCTAAAACAATTGCCAATATCGAGCTTATTACTACAACTTTAAAAGATAATTCACAAAATATTACTAATATTTTTAATAACCTTTCTACATTTTCCGATACACTTGTTGCGCTCGAAATTTCTAAAACTATTATCCAAGCAAATAATGCAATATCAAGTTTTAACATAATTTTAGACAAAGTTAATAATGGCGAAGGTTCATTAGGTAAATTATTGCAAGATGAAAATTTTGCTAAACAAATTGAAGACGCTGCAACTAATTTAAAAAGTTTATTATTCGACATACAATATAACCCGAAAAAATACCTCAATTTTAGTCTAATGAACATTGGGCGAACTGTTAATATTGCTGACCCATCAGAAATCTCGAAACGAGACCAAAAAGTTTTGCAAAAACAAATCGAAAAAAACGAAAAACAAATTCAGAAAAATCTCGAAAAAGAGCAAAATAAAGTGAGTAAAAATCCTAAAAAAGAGTTGTCAAATAATTACTCAGGAAAAGTTATTTTTATGATTCAAATTCGTTCTGCTGTTAGTCCTATTGACTTAAATTCTCTCGAGCTAAAAGGATATACCGATGTTATCGAAATTAAATCATCAAATTATTATAAATACTTAATATTCCCTCACGAAAACACTTCGCAAACCGACTATTACACAAATTTAGCTAAAGAAGATTTCGATGATGCTTTTCCGGTTGCATTAATTGGTACAGAAGTGGTAAGCTATGCTAAAGGTATTGCAATTATTGCTGGAGAATAAAAAAGCAGCCCTAAAGCTGCTTTTACATATTTTATTTTTTTATAGACCAGCCTGTTTTCAATCCTACAACAAACCAAATAAGAGCGACTGTCCCTAACGCAAAGATAGTATCACCAATAGAGCGTAATCATATTAAAGTTTGTATAGAACTCTGTTGCATAAATTCCATAGACCTAGCATACCACAAACCATGATCGACAGAAGCAATAGTTTGTTTTAAACCTATTGGTAACAAAGAAATTGCAACCATTAATATTAATCCAATTTGGAAAGCCCAGAACGAAAATCTCAAAACACCTTCTTTCCATTCTTTGTCAATAGTTAAACCACGCAAAGAAAATATCATTAATCCAATTCCCAACATACCATAAACACCAAATAAGGCTGTGTGCCCATGAACTGGAGTAGTGTTTAAACCTTGCATATAATAAAGTGATATTGGAGGATTTATCAAAAAACCAAAAATACCAGCACCGACAAGATTCCAAAATGCCACAGCAATAAAACTGTAAATTGCCCATCGGTATTTTTTCATCCAAACTGTTGTTTTTGTTAAAGTATAATTATGCCAAGCCTCAAAGCCTATTAAAACTAATGGAACCACTTCTAAAGCACTAAAAGAAGCTCCTAAAGCGATTATAGACATTGGAGTTCCTGCAAAATAATGATGATGGAAAGTCCCAATAATTCCACCAACCATATAAATTATAGCGGTAAATAAAGCCGCAAACGTTGCTCGTTTAACATTTAATAGCCCTAATTTAACTAAAACAAAGGCAATTACTGTTGTTGCAAATACTTCGAAGAAACCTTCTACCCACAAATGAACTACCCACCAACGCCAATATTCGGCAACTGATAAATGCGATTGACGCCCATACATTAAACCAGCACCATAAAAAGCAGCAATAGCAATAGAGGCAACAATGAATAAAATTAATAATTGTCTATTATCAGTTTTTTGTTTGAGAGCAGGACGCAATGCTCGTATCATTAAAAACAACCATATCAATAAACCGACAAAGAGTAAGGCTTGCCAGAATCTTCCTAAATCTAAATATTCATATCCTTGATGTCCAAAATAAAAGTTGTGAATTAATCCAAATTTTTGCATAATTCCTAACCATTCGCCAATCATAGAACCTAATACAACCACTAATAAAGCACCAAATAAAACGTTCACTCCTAATTTTTGATATTTTGGCTCAACTCCCGAAACAGCAGGAGCAATAAATAAACCAGTGGCAAGCCAAGCTGTAGCTATTCAAAAAATTGCTAATTGAACATGCCAAGTTCTTGAAATTGAATACGGTAAAATTGTATCTAAACTCAAACCATAAAAACCACCACCTTCAACACCATAATGTGCTATCAAAATTCCTAAAACAACCTGCAAGCCAAGTAAGCCAGAAACTATCCAAAAATATTTTAGTGTAGCTTTCATCGACGGTGTAGCTTTTAAATTTATTAAAGGATCTTTTTCTGGGTACTTCTCCAAACTATAATCTTTTTCTTGATTCCTTGCGTAATAAAGAACAACTAATCCAATTCCTGCCAATAGAACCATAATACTAAATATAGACCAAAACAAATGCTTGGAAGTAGCTGTATTACCAACTAATTCTTCGTGAGGCCAATTGCTTGTATATGTAATATCTTTGCCAGGACGCTCAGTAACGCAAGCCCACGCAGCCCAAAAGAAAAAAGCATTCATTTTTTTCATGCTTAATTCATCTTTAATAGTATTTTCGGGAATAGCATAAGCTTCTCGCGTTTTTACTAAACTCTCTTCATTAGTAAACAACCCAGCATAATAATCCATATTATTCTTTATTGCTAGGCCCCGTAATTCCGAAACTGTAATACTATTACTTTCGGCATCGTAAGTGTTTTTTCTTAGATCTTGCTGCAACAAAGTTTTAAAATAAGCCTGCCTTGCTTGGCTTAACTCTGAATACTTTAAACCATCTTCTGCAAAAGCCATTGCATCAAGCATAAAAACTGCCTCGCGGTGAAGCCAATCTGCAGACCAATCAGGTGCAACATAAGCACCATGCCCCCAAACAGTGCCAACCTGTTGACCCCCAATAGATTGCCAAACGCTCTGCCCATCTTTGATTTCTAATTCATTAAATAATTCTTCGCCTTGTTCTGTTAGTACCTTTGAAGGTATTGGTGGTTTTTGTACATAAATCTCATATCCAAAGATTAGTAATACAGAAAAACACACAAGCATCATGACTATAAAGCCAATCCATAAATTCCTAATTTTCATAAGACAATGTTTAATTTGTTTGTAAATTCAAATGTAATAATTTTATAAGTTATAAAAAAATATTAATTATTATTTTTTTCGTAATTTATAATTATTCTAATCTCTTATTTGTTAACATATTTTTTACAGCTTCTCTTGTTTGTTCTTCACTAGGTTTTGGAGATTTTATCGCTAATAGCTTAAAATCAGAGTCTGAATCATTATAAAAACTATGCGGAACGTTTTTTGGACTATAAATTAATGAATTTTTAAAAACTTTCTGTTTTTCTTTACCAATTTCTGCAACACCGCTACCTTCTAAAACAATAAACACCATATCTATGGGAAAGCTATGTTTTATTAATTTATCCCCTAACTTTAAAGAAAGTTGAACTAATTGCAAATTATCAGATTCATATAATTTTCTTGCCTCAACACCATGTGGGTTTTTTATTAAAGTGCAAGAGTTAATATCAACTATTTCCAAAACTAATAATTTTGATTATTCGTATTTAATAACATTAGTAGGACAACTTTCTACGGCTTCTTTAATTTCATCTTCGTATTCATTATAATCTACTCCGGGAATTACTTCCATTTTATTGGGAACACGGAAAACCATTGGCGCAATAGATTCGCAAAGTCCACAAGAGATGCACTCATCATCTGTTTCGTCTAAATATACTTTTTTTATTGACATAATATCCTTAATTAATTCCAATGTAAAACAAATAAAATACAAGATTGTTGACAGAAAACCATGCCTTTTTACAAAAAATTGATATTAATCAATTTCTAAAAATGTGTTAAAGTATCAAATTTGAGAAAGTATTTAAATAATTTGTATTACTTTTGAAAAATTACAAAATTAAAATATATGGATATTTTAGAATTAATTAAATCAAGACGAAGCCCTCGTGGTTTTTTTGATAAAGCAATTAGCGAAGAAGATTTAGAAAAAATGTTTGACGCAGCTCATTGGGCAGCATCCTCGTATAATAGTCAACCATGGAGATTTATATATGCAGATAAATTAAAAAATGCAGAACTTTATAATAAAATTTTAGAGCTTATGGTTGAATTTAATCAAGCATGGGCTAAAGCTGCACCTGTATTGATTTTAGCAATGATTACAACAAAGCACGAAAAAACTGGTGAAAATTTAAGCCATGCACGTTACGACCTAGGATTAGCTGTCGGAAATATGACGCTTATGGCTCAGTCTCTTGGAATTTCTTTGCATAGCATAAGTGGTTTCGATACTATCAAGGCAAGAGAAGTGTTAAATATTCCTGATAAAATTGAACCAATTACAATTATCGCTGCAGGTTATGGTGGTTTACCTGGTAATTTACCCTTAGATATTTATAAAATGGAAATTATGCCTCGCGAAAGATTAGATATTAAAAATATTTTTTTTAATCAAGCTTTTAATAAAGAATAATAAAGAGAGTTGAGTAACTCTCTTTATTACATATATCTTACTTTAATTTGTATTTTTTTATCGTCAGCACTATCTAATTTAAATTTAAAATTTTCAAATTTTGGTTTTGATAAACCATCGTGATAATAATTGGAAAACCCAAAACCTTCTTGTGGAATAAAAAATGAATAATCCATTTTGCCATTATTGTTTTCATCGTCTAAAAGACAAACACCATAAGTACCTACTGGAATATCCTCAAATTTAATAGTAATTTTACCGTTCTTAATATCCTTTTTATTTATGTATCTCTCAATTTTTGGTTTTTCATCTTTATATTCCTTTTCAGATGCAAAAAAAGCTAATCTAATTTTACCATATGCATTTTTTACACCAGTAACACAAAAAGTAATTGCTTGCGAATTAGCATTTAAGCTAAAAACTAAGACTGTTATTAATGCTAACAAAATACGTTTCATAATTTTTTCCTTAATTTTAAATAATTAATTATACCTTATAATAATTCAATACACAAAAGTCGATCCATTTTTATTTATGTTATATGTTTTACTCTATATTTCATAGGACTTAAACCTGTAAATCTTTTAAACACAGTAAAAAAAGTAGATTTATTACTAAAACCAGCATCATAACCTATGCCTTCAATCGAGAACTCACTACCATGAATGCTTAACTGCTTTATTACCTCCTCAACTCTATATTCATTAACTAATGTATAAAAATTCTTTCCAAGCTCGGTGCTTAAAACCTCAGTTAATTGATGACGAGGAACTGAAAGCGCCGAACTAAGTAGGCTCATATTAAAATCTGAATTCAAATAAGGCTTTTCATTTTTCATATATGTTAATATGGCATTTTTTATAAGACTTTTACGCTCATCAGATAAATAAGATTTAGGATATTTTTCTTTGTAAAGCTCTTCATTTTCAGAATTAGTGTTTAAATTATTAACAAAAATAGAACTTTGCCTTAATCCGTAAAAACCTAAAACATAAATTAAAACTAAAAGAGCCGAATAATTATAAGCATACTGTTTTAGACGAAAATCTGTTAAACCAGTATCTAATCCAGCTATAATAAAAGAAAATAAATCAAAAAGATTGTAAAAAATGACTATAAAAATTATCCATTTTAATTGTTTTTCGCCTTCAATATTTGAAAATTCACTCTCTAAATGGCGACGGTGAAAATAAACCATACGAATACTAAAAAAGTTATAAACTATCCACGAAATAACTGAAGCAATAGAAAATGAAAATCTAAACCAAACAGTAGAATCTATCTCGAAAAAATTACGCAAAGAATATTTTTCTTCTAATAAATAAGCCCCCAACTCAAAACCCAAAAATGGTAATAAATGTAATAATTGTAAGTAATTTAATTTAAAACCTGGTTTGGTTAAAGATTTTACATATAAATAAAAGGCAGGATTAAACAATAAAAAGGAGGATGAAAGTAGGGGTAAGCCCCATATTAAAATATCTATCCCACCTGTTAAAAATTCAATAGCAAGAAGAAAAAGCCACGCACTTAAAATCTTATCTTGAACTTCAAGATTCTTTTTAGCAGATACTAATATTGCAGCAAATAAACTCTGCGAAAAACCTACCCAAATTATTATATTTATTGTTAACATAGAAAAGTTAAACTTATGACTGTAAATTTAACATTATTTTTTGAATTATAGTATTTAAAATTAGTTAATATTTAGTTTATTTCAAAAAAAAAAGTTCGACTTTTAAAAGTTGAACAAAAAAAAGTTCAACTTTTAAAAGTCGAACTTTTAAACTTGTCCGACTTTTAAATAATAAACCAAATTTATTTTTTTTTTATAAAACTAACAACTATTTTTGACCAATATGTTTAACCAAATGGTCAAATAAAATTATGAAAAAAAATAAAAGTATAGAAGACCGCATAATCGAGGCAGCAGCCGATGTTTTCGAGGAAAAAGGATTTGCAGGCTCTCGTATGCAACAAATTGCTGATCATGCAAAAATTAATAAATCGTTGCTACATTATTATTTCCGCTCAAAAGAATCTTTATTTGAAAAAACTTTTATTTTAATTGCCAAAAGAATTATTGAAAGATTAGGAAACAATATAAGTTTTAAAGGTAGTATTTGCGAAAAGTTAACTCAATTTTTAGAGGTTAATCAAGAACTGCTTTGGAAAAATCGAAATTTTTTAATTTTTTTCATTAATGAAGTTAACCAAAATAAAGGGCTTTTAAAAAAACTAATGACAGAAATTAATATTTATGCTGAACTTAACACTTTTTTTCAACAAATTGAATACGAACAAAAAATTGGAATATTGAGAAATGATATTGAATCAACAGGAATTTTAGTTAATATAATTTCGCTTTCAATTTTTCCATTTCTCGGAAAACCAATGATTGACGAAATTATGGCGCAATTAAACTTAAATTATGATGAATATATTGATGTTCACAAAAAACAAATAAGTCAATTTATTATTAACAGCATTAAAAATCCTAATTATAAAGAATAAATGAAACATTTAATTGTAGTTATATTATTATTAACTAGTATAATATTAGCAAATGCTCAAAGTTTGCACTTAGATCAATGCCTGCAACTTGCCGAAAACAATTATCCAATTATTGATAAAATTGAACTTTTAAAGAAAAATCAAGAGTTAAATAATAAAATTGCAAATATTGCCTATTTCCCGTCAGTAAAACTTAACGCTACTGCAACTTTGCAAAGCGACATTACTCAAATTGAAATTGACAATCAATGGTTTACAACATTTTTTCAAGATGCTTTCCCAACTTTAAGCAAAGATCAGTACAAAATTTTTGCAGAATTTTCGCAAGCAATTTGGGATGGTGGCGTAAACTCTGCTCAAAAAGAAATTGAAAAAGCAACCATCGAAGCAGGTATTTCACAAGTAGAGTTAGAGCTCTATAACCATAAAGAAAGAGTTATTAATATTTTTTTTGCAGGCTTAGGATTGCAAAAGCAAATAGAAATATTAGAGCTAAAAAAATGGCAATTAGATGAAATTATCTCTGAAATGAGAGCCTTAGTTGATAATCAGGTGATTACAAAAACACAATTAGATGAACTTTTGGCTGAAAAACTAATTTTAAATCAAAATATTACCGAATTACACTTCGAAGAACAATATTATTTGAATATGTTGGGAGTATATTGTGGTAGTAAATTCGATTCTAAAACAGCCCTTCTTGTACCAACCCCTCAACTGAATACAAGCAAAGACATATCTCGCCCCGAATTAAATTTGTTTCAACTTCAATCGGCTCAAATTCAGGCGAATAAGCACTTGTTGAAAAGTTCTAAGATGCCTCATATTTATGCTTTTGGGCAAGCTGGCTATGGGCGACCAGGTTTAGATATGTTTAAAAACGATTTCGCACCTTACGCAGTAGTCGGTATAAAAGCTGTTTGGACACCTTGGGAATGGAATATGGCAAAATTTCAAAACGAAATTTTAGATGTTAAGTCTGGAATTGTTAAAAATACTCAAGATATTTTTCTGATAAATCAAAACGCCGCAATACAAGCTCAATTTATGAAAATTGAAAAATTAAAAGAAATTTCTAAAACTGATGCCGAAATTTTAGAACTGAGAGAGTCTATCACTAAAAATTACCTCGCTCAATTAAACGGACAAGTAATTAGATCGAGCGAATATTTAACTGTGCTTAACGAAGAAAATTCTCAAAGATTAAAAAATGAACTACATCAATTAATGCTTTACGAAGCTATTGTGAAATACAATTTATTAAAAGGTGAATTATATAAAATGTAAAATCTTTAATGTATAATTATATGAAACTTAAAAATTTTATCTCGATTGTTATTATTAGTGTAATATTTTTTTCTTGTTCATACTCAAATAAAAAACCAGATGCCTTCGGCAATTTTGAGGCAAACGAAACTATTATCTCAGCCGAAGTTACAGGTAAATTATTAGACTTTTCGATTAAAGAAGGAGACAATTTAGAAATTGGTCAATTTATTGGTTTAATTGACACTACTCAACTTTATTTTCAGAAAAAACAACTTCTTAGCAAAAAAAATGCAGTAGAATCAAATTTTGGAAATATTATTGCGCAAGTTGCAGTAATAGACGAACAAATTGCAAGCTATCAAAATGAAAAGAAAAGAATTGAAAATTTAGTAAAATCTGGTGCAGCAACAGGTAAACAACTCGATGACTTGAACGCTCAGCTAAATATTTCGCAAAAACAAAAAGCTAGTGTTAGGTCGCAAAATACTTCTTTATTTTCGGAAACAGACGTTATTCAACAAAGTATTGCACAAATAGATGACATGTTAAATAGAGCTATGCTAAAAAACCCGATTAAAGGAACTGTCTTAGAAAAATATGCCAATCAATACGAAATGGTTGCTGCAGGAATGCCTTTGTATAAAATAGCCAACCTTGACGAAATTATTTTAAGAGCTTATATTAGCGGAAAACAGCTTTCTGAAATTACTATTGGACAAAATGTAAAAGTCGGTATTGATAAAAGCGAAAATGAAAATTTTAATTACACAGGTACTATAATCTGGGTTTCTTCCGAAGCTGAATTTACCCCCAAAATTATTCAAACAAAAGAAGAAAGAGTAAACTTAGTTTATGCCATAAAAATTAATGTGAAAAACGATGGGAAAATAAAAATTGGAATGCCAGGTGAGGTTTATTTCTAAGCGTAAAAAACTGATAATGAACGAAATTGAAATATATAAGCTTTGTAAAACTTACGGAAAAACACAGGCTATTGATAATTTAAGTATAGAAGTGAAAAAAAACGAGTTTTATGGTTTAATCGGACCCGATGGTGCCGGAAAAACTAGCCTTATGAGAATTATTACTAGCCTATTGCTTCCTGATTGTGGCAGTATTAGAGTCGCCGGTTTAGACCCAATTAAAGATTATCAAAAATTAAGGCTAAAACTCGGATATATGCCAGGGAAATTTTCTTTATATCGCGATTTAACTGTCGAAGAAAACTTAATTTTTTTTGCTACAGTTTTTGGAACAACAGTTAAAGAAAATTATCATCTTATAAAAAATATTTATTCTCAAATCGAACCATTTAAAAATAGGCGAGCAGCAAAACTATCTGGCGGAATGAAACAAAAACTCGCTTTGTCATGCGCCTTAGTTCATAAACCAGAAATTTTAATTTTAGACGAACCCACTACAGGAGTCGACGCTGTTTCGAGAAAAGAATTTTGGGACATGCTAAACGAAATTAAAGCTCAAGGAATTACAATACTTGTTTCTACACCTTACCTCGAAGAAGCAATTTTGTGCGATAATATTGCACTTATGAATAATGGAAAAATTATAAGCTCAGGTAGTCCCGAACAAATATCGGCAACTTTTCCAGAAGATGTATTTATTATTGAAACAAAATTCATCCCACAATCTCTAAAAATATTACGACATTTTCCAAACTTAATTAGCGTTAATAGTTTTGGACATAGTTTACATTTAGTCCTGAAAAAAAATACAGTTAAAGTAAACGAAATAAAAGAATTTTTAGAAAAGAATGGAATAGAAAATACAAAAATCAATAAAGGAAAACCTGATATTGAAGACAGCTTTATTTATTTTTCAAACTACAATTCATAAATGGAAGAAAATGCTGAAAATATTATAGAAGTAGAAAATCTTGTTAAGAAATTTGGAAATTTTATTGCTAATAACAATTTAAGCTTTCAAGTCAAAAAATCTGAAATATTTGGCTTTCTTGGTGCTAATGGAGCTGGAAAAACAACAGCAATAAAAATTTTGAGTGGACTTTCTTTTCCTACTTCCGGAAAAGTTATGGTTGCCGGATATGATGTATATAAATATAGAGATATTATTAAAAAAAATATTGGCTATATGAGCCAAGGATTTTCTCTTTACGAAGACCTTACTGTAAAAGAAAATATTGAGTTTTATGCAGGAATATATGGTTTAAGATCAAAAGAAATAAAAATTAGATTTTCTGAACTTGTCGATAAATTAGGTATAGCCGATATGCAAAATAAGTTTGTGAAAGACTTACCTTTAGGCTGGAAACAAAAAATTGCATTTTCGGTGGCAATATTTCACAAACCAAAAGTGGTTTTTTTAGACGAACCAACAAGCGGAGTTGACCCCATAACTCGGAGGCAATTTTGGGACTTAATTTACGAAGCTGTCGAAAGTGGTATTACAGTTTTTATTACCACACATTACTTAGACGAAGCAGAATACTGCGACAGAATTTCAATTATGGTTGATGGCAGAATTGATGCAATAGGAACACCATCAGAGTTAAAGCAAAAATTTAACGCTAAAAATATGGACGAAGTATTTGTTAAACTAGTTAGAAATAACGAAAACATAATTAATAATAGCAATAATGAATAGATTTGTAGGTTTTTTAAGAAAGGAATTCCTTCATATTTTTAGAGATGCAAGGACAATGTTGATACTTTTTTTAATACCTGTATCTCAAGTCTTAATTTTTGGCTTTGTTATTAAAAATGAAATTAAAGACGCAAAAATTGCTGTCATGGATATTTCTAAAGACAACGCAAGTAAAGCGATTATTTCAAGGCTTAGCGAATCGGAAGATATTATTGTTACCGAACATCTTAACTCATATTCTCAAATCGAAGAACAATTTAAAAAAAATTTAGTGAAGGCTGTTGTTATTTTCGAAGATAATTTTGCAGAAAACCTTGTTAGAGAAAATCAAGCAAATATCCAAATTATTCTTGATGCAAGCGACCCAAATACAGCAAGTTTATTAAATTCATATATTACAATAATTATTAACAACTATATCACTGAAAAATTTTCTCAACACAATACTTCAGCACTTGAAATAGAATCACGAATGTGGTTCAACGAAGAACAATCTTCGTCATATATGTTTGTACCAGGAACTATGGCTTTGATTTTAATGGTGATTACTGCCCTTATGAGTTCGGTGTCGATAGTTAAAGAAAAAGAAATGGGAACAATGGAAATTTTATTAATATCTCCATTACGACCAATACAAATTATTTTAGGAAAACTTACCCCATACGCACTTTTGTCTGTTGTCAATGCAATTAGTATTATATTAGTTGGATATTTTGTTTTTCATGTTCCTATTTTAGGCTCATGGCTTACTTTAATTTTAGTTAATTTTATTTTTATTGTAATGGCATTATCACTTGGTTTATTAATATCAACACTCACAAATAGACAAGAAACTGCAATGTTTATCACAGTATTTGCTCTTCTATTGCCTACAATGCTGTTGTCGGGATTTATATTTCCACTCGAAAATATGCCAAAGTTTTTACAATACTTAAGTTATATAGTTCCTGCAAAATATTATCTTTTGTCAATTAAAAGCATCATGCTTAAAGGTCAAGGAATTTTATATTCATGGAAAGAAATTAGTATATTAATAGGTATGACTGTATTTTTGATTGGACTAAGTATTAAAAATTTTAAAATTAGACTAGAATAATGCGAATATTATATAGATTAATACAAAAAGAATTTAAGCAAATTTTTCGCAACAAAGTAATGTTGCCT
>CAYRQZ010000028.1:0-27393 GCA_964426585.1 uncultured Bacteroidales bacterium
AACAGAAGCTGCATTAATCTTTTCAATGATTGCTTACAATTTAATGTCGATATTCCGACTTTTTGTGCTTCAGGAAAAGACACAGAAAACCCTTTCAACACTTCGTTACAGAACTTTTGCCATAGGTGTGTATTTTGAAAAGACTGATGATACACTAAAACTAAAAATCGCTCTCATTAAGAAACGTAGGAAATGGTTTGCAGGACTTTGGGATTATCCTATTGACTTAACTCAAAAAATTCCTATTGCGTAATTTGGTTTTAAGCGCCGACAGCGCTTATCATAGCGAACAGATAGTCGAGACAATAGCAAAGCTCAATCTGGCGCCACGGATTTGCGAAAAAGGATACCGAAATCACCCACTTTCGGAAGATCAGAAAAAAAGCAACATTGAAAAATCACGATTTTGTTTTCGTGTCGAACATGTTTTTGGCTTTATCGAAAACTCAATGAGCGGTAGTTTTATACGTTCAATTGGTTTTGTTAGGGCGAAAGAGAATATTGGATTGTTAAACCTTACTTACAACCTGTTTCGTTATGAACAAATAGTGAGATTGCTGCTTTTACCTATTAAATCATAAAAATAATTGTATGCTAATAGTCTGATAGTCCGATAGATAGCTAAACAAACGAAAAAAAAAATTCGACAAAAGTGTTGTTTGTATGTTTATATGTGTTATCTTTGGCATAACATTAATGACTTTTGAATGAGCTTTAATGGGACTTCGGCTCATGGAAAGGTCAAACGAGAAAAAAATAGATAATTAGAAGTTCCCATTACAAAAAAAATATTATGAAAACAAAATGTTTGTATTCTCACGTTGCAAGTAGAAATTTTAACTTTCTCGTAATAATTGCTTGTTTCTCCCTTATATTCTTTAGTTCTTGCGAGAAAGATAAAAATGAGCTGATCGGGACTTGGAAGTGTGTCGGGTTCGGCAGTTCTGAAACACAAGCCTTTAGACCGATTGAACCTATGGATTGTGATAAGTGCTATAAATTCAGTTTCCAAAATGATAACGTGTTTGGAGGGCAAACATACACAAATGGCGTAAGTTGGCATTACGAAATAATTAATGACTCGATTAAATTTACCCATCAATTTAGTACTGATGTCAATGAATTATATGATGGTGATGAATTCAGAAATGCGATTGAGAACACTTTTGCTTACCAACTGAATGATTCAGGTGCATTAAAGCTGTTTTATACTGGAGAAGATTTTAATTACTTATTATTTGAATCAAGATAGATGAAAAGATTTATAGTTTATTTTATTATTTTGACAATTCTTACAAATGCAAGTGCGCAGATAAGCACCCATGAGAAACCGATAAGTTTTAAATTCAATATTGACAATGTAACTAAAAACAGTACTATTCACAAGGTATTGCCCGAAATTAGTTTAAAAAGATTACAAGAAGAAGATATGTCTGATGAAGAAAATGGTCTTCCTCCACGATTTGGGTATAAACATCAAGTGAATTTTGATATGCAGAACTCTGGTGAATGGACTACTTTACCATCTGGGGATAAAATTTGGAGATTATATATATTATGTCCAAACGCATTATCAATAAATCTACTTTATAATAAATTTTGGTTACCAGAAAATTCAAAACTATTTATATACGAGGCAAATAAAGAGAGTTATATAGGTGCATTTACATCAAAAAATAATACTGGCACAAAAAATACTCCAACTGGTTTTGCAACAGGATTATTGTATGGTGATGAAATTGTAGTTGAATATTACCAGCCTAAAGAGGTGAAAGAATCTGCAATAATTTCAATAGAGTATGTTGTACAAGGTTATCGACAAATCAGCATCGGTGGAACAAAAGTTTTTGGAGGTTCGCTGAGCTGTAATATCAATGTTAATTGTCCTGAAGGAAGTGCTTGGCAAGAAGAAAAAAATGCAGTTGCCTTAATTGTAGTTAATGGGAACAGAATTTGTTCTGGTTCATTGATTAATAATACTGAGGAAGACTATGCCCCATATTTTTTAACTGCAAATCATTGCATATTGGGTTTTGATGCTGAAACTAATCCAAATCTTTATTATTATTCATTTTATTGGCATTACGAACACCCTGAATGCATCAATAGCTCAATTGAACCAGTGATTACTTCTACAGTAGGAGCAACTATAAAAGCTAATAAAGCTTATAGTGATTTTGCATTATTGGAATTGACAGAAGACCCATTCGAAGATTATTATATAAATCCGTACTATCTCGGTTGGGATAATTCTGGCACAAGTTCAGAAAATGCAGTAGGAATTCATCATCCAGCCGGAGATGCGAAAAAAATATGTATTGAAACTAGCAGTCCTACTTCATACTCAAATTTAATAGATTGGAACGATGGTAGTCAATCTCAACCAGGTACACATTGGAAGGCTGTCTTTGACTATGGTACCGCTGAAGGCGGTTCATCAGGTTCCCCTTTAATAAATAATAATCATCATGTAATAGGTCAATTACATGGTGGAGAATTTGGATGTCCACCTGTCAGTAAATATTATGGCAAATTTTCACTTTCTTGGGCTGGAGAAAGTGGAGATTCTAATATGAGAAAGTTACAAACTTGGCTAGATCCTGATGATACAGATATTGAAACTTTGGATGGCCTTGGCTATTGTAACATAGTTACCAATTATCATTCTAATTGCCAAATATCAGGAAGCACTTCATTTTCAGCCTGCTCGCCACCTGTAACTTATAGCTTGATTGGCTCAGTATTGAGCAATTGTGGCGTGCGTTGGGAAACATCCTCTAATTTACAAATCACTGGTTCGTCTAGAACAAATGCAATTGTCGTTCCAATCGGTGTCGGCACTGGATGGGTAAAAGTGCATATTTTTAAGGGACCTGATTGTGAAGTTGTTTTTCAACGCAATATAACCATAAGTAATCCAGTTTCAGCTCAAACATCACATTCAAACACTGTAATTGATCAGACACAAGTAACATGGAGTAGTGACGCACTATTAGGAGGAACAATAACAATAAACCCTTCATGTACCCTTACAATAACTTCAAATATTTATTGCTTTCCAAATAGTGAAATTGTTGTTGAACCAGGAGGTAAGCTAGTAATTGATGGAGGAACTTTAACAAAATTATGCGGTGCGTTATGGAATGGTATTTTAGTGGTTGGTAATAAAAACCAGCGACAACTTGCACAATATCAAGGTACGGTTGAAACAAAAAATGGAGCAAGAATAGAATATTCAAAAAATGCAATCTGCACTTGGGATGGTGCAAATTATAATACGACAGGCGGTATTATTAAGGCATCAAACACAACTTTTTTCAATAATATCAAGTCAATTGAGTTTAAGGAATACACAAATTATAATATTGTTGGCGGAGTTACCAATAATATTAGTTATATCAATAATTGTAATTTTACCATTGATGACGGACTTTTATCCTATACAGGTAGCTATTTGTATTCTCATATTATTTTTCAAGGAATTAGAGGAATTAAAGTATCAGGCACGGTATTTAATAATGAATCTACGAATCAAAGCAATATTGGTTATGGAATTTATTCAAACAGTTCAGGGTTTACAGTTACCGAATCTTGTAGCACAGGCATCTATAACGCATCGAATTGCACATGTATGGGGACAACGGTAAGTTCAAGTTTCGACAATTTATATACTTGTATTAAAGTGCTAAATGATGGAAGTAGCTCTCATGCAATTACAATAAATCATTCAGAATTTGAGAATTCCTACGAGGGTGTAAATATTTCTGCAACAAACAATTTTTATATTACACAATCATCATTTAAGCTAAATTCAGGAATGAATATAGGTATTAAACTTCAGAATTGCACAGGGTATAAAATTGAGGAAAACAGTTTTTTTTCAAATTATTTTTATAACCCCGCCGGTTCGACAACGACAGGAATTTATGTCAATAATTCCGGCACAAGTGAAAATTTGATTTACAGAAATACATTCACAAATATTTATAAAGGAATTACCACTTATGGTACAAATGGGAGATCTTCTCTTCCTTATTCAGGATTACAATTTCAATGCAATGCTTTTCAAAATACTTTTAATAGTGATATTTATTGTAATTCAATTATTAGACGTAATCAGGGCAGTAGCACAATTGGCGCTGATAATGACTTTATGAAAGGAATTTCACTAGATTATTTCCTAAATCTATATTACCCTACCGGCATACCTCTGGTAACATATTTTTATAGCACGGATTTTTTACACGATCCGACAACTACGACAAATGTTAGTAAAAACAGTGGTATTACCGGAAATAATTGTGCTTCTACATTGTGTGAATTTGTTGTTAATCCTCAAACATTAAGTTTTGATAGTGACAATATTTATGACTTAGTAAATGATGATAATTTGAGTGATATTGAAGTTTATGAGAGTTTGTATGATACTTATTGTTTGCTAGTGGAAGACTTTATTGAGTCTGATTTCAGCATTCTGGTTGATAACAATTTTGACAACATTGGATCAGAGATTATGGATATTGTTAATCAAGAATTAGATTCTATTTCTCATTTGAGTTTTCTAATGAAAGAGTTGAGCGATAATAATATTTACCGCATTATGGTTGATAGTGTTTTTGACATTCATAAACTTAATGGGTGGTACCAAAGAGTTGATGAGTTACAAGCAAAATATTTCTTAACTAATAATTATTTTGAATTAAATCAATTTGAACATATTTGGAACATATTAGATAATATACCAGTCCAATTCGACCTTTCACTTGAAGAGCAACAAGAGTACAATTACTTTAGAGCGTTTAATTCGTTTAGAGAAAATGTTTTTACCTCTAATAGAAATTATTGGCAATTAGATAGTGCCGAGTTAGCTTTATTAGAATCAGTCGCTGATTTGTGCTCTGGCTATTCTGGAGTATTAGCAAAAAATATTTTATGTTTTTATTATGAAATCGGCTGTTCGGTTGAGGATGATATTGCCGATGATTTCAATAACCCAAAAAATGTTTCTGATGTGAATAAAACTATGATTGAAAATAATCCATCTGTCTTTATTTATCCAAATCCAGCTAAGGATTATGTTAATATACTCATAAATAAATCAGAAATATCTCATGTTAATGTTGAATTCTTTAATATTTTGGGAAATAAAGTTTTATCGAAAAATCTGAATACAAATTCAAATGTTATTTATTTAAGTCAATTGACGGCAGGGGTTTATTATTATACTATAAGTTATGATAATCAAGTAATTCAACGAGGGAAACTGATTAAGGAATAGCAAAATTCGGCATTAATTTACCAAATGTTTTTTTACATTAACAATATATCAAAGAATATGAATTGTTTAAATAAAGTATTGCACTATTTAAAGTAAAAACATGAAAAATCTAACTTTGTCAATATAGAAGTACAATCCCAACACGCTAACAAAGGCTAAAATTAAGCGGGTAGATAGTATTGCAACTAATAATCTTTATCGCATGTTGTCAGTGAAATACTCCGAAAACTACAATACTGTGGATAGCATAACTTGCCATTTTACACTTGGTAACGAAAATGGCGTAACATGGGAAAGCAATCCTTCAAAAATACTTATAGAAGATAACGGAACAGAACTAAAAGGAATATTGCAAAGCACAGGCTATTCGTATATAACAGCTTTTTTAGATAATTATTCTAAAAGCATATTACTAAATACAGTTAGCATTTGCGAACCAAATGATATTGAGACCATTACAGCAAGCGAAATTGAAGCATATCCTAACCCTGCAAATGAAATAATTTATTTTAATAAAACTTTACCCTACAAAATTTATGATTTACAAGGAAAATTAGTTCTACAAAGCGACATTCCGGAAAACTTTGTAAATGTGAGAGGTTTAAAATCAGGAATTTACTTTATAAAAATAGGAGAGGAGATGATAAAATTTGTGGTGGAGTAAGGGAAAATTAAAAAGGTGGTTTTTTATTAGATACCACCTTTTTAATTTGTTATTTTAATTTTCGGGAATATTTTTCAAAACATCTAATAAATGTTCGTACCACATTTTTACGGTTTTTATTTCTATTCTCTCGTCTGGAGAATGAACACCCCTAAGTGTAGGTCCAAAAGAAATCATATCTAAATATGGATATTTTTCAAGAAATAAACCACATTCTAAACCTGCATGTATTGCTCTAACAACAGGTTTTTTCCCAAAAAGTTTTTCGTAAGAAATTTTAGCAATTTCTAAAATTTCAGATTTTGGATTAGGTGCCCATCCCGGGTATCCATCACCAATTTCGACTTTTGCCGAAGCTAAATCAAAAACAGATCTTACCATATTATTAATATCTTTTTTACCCGACTCTACAGAACTTCTTTGGCTAGTAACAACTTGAATTATATTATTATCAATAAATTTTACCGAAGCCAAATTATTTGAAGTTTCTACAAAACCTGCAATAGCTGGACTCCATGCATGAACTCCATGAGGGCAGGCATAAATTGCATTAATAAGATTGCTTTGTGTTTTTGTATCAATAACAAACTCTGCTAAAATTTCGGAATTTAAACTTAAATTGATATTAGGTTCAGTTAAAACAATCTCATTTATAATATTTTTCTTAAAAATATCAAAATCGCTAATTAATTCATTTTCATATTTATTTTCGATACAAAAAATAAACTCGGCTTCGCGTGGAATGGCATTGCGTTTGTTCCCTCCATCAAAAAAAGATAGTCTTGCTTTATATTTGTTGCTAATTAAATATAAAAATCTATTGGCAATTTTATTAGAGTTCCCAAAGCCTTTATGTATCTCGTCTCCACTATGCCCGCCTTGTAAACCGTTAATAATAAACTTGAAAGTTTTATAATTTTGAGGTACTTCTTCTTTTTTAAACTCAAAATCAGCTGTTAAATCAATTCCACCTGCACAGCCAATAAAAATTTCACCTTCATCTTCAGAGTCAAGGTTTAGCAAAATTTCAGACTTAAAAAAGCCTTCTTGAATTTCAAAAGCTCCTGTAAGTCCGGTTTCTTCGTCAACAGTAAATAAACATTCTATAGGTCCGTGTACTAAACTATTGTCGGTTAAAATAGCCATAGAAGCGGCTACACCTATTCCATCGTCTGCTCCTAAACTTGTGCCTTTGGCTTTTACCCACTCACCGTCAATATAAGGTGTTATGCGGTCATTGTCAAAATCTATAATTGTATCTTTATTTGCCTCGCAAACCATATCAACATGGCTTTGTAGTACAACAGACTTGCGGTTTTTCATGCCTTTTGAGGCGGGTTTACTTATTAAAACATTACCTATTTCGTCTCTTTTTGCTTCTAAATTATGTTGTTTTGCAAAGTCTAACAAAAAAGCAATTACTTTTTCCTCTTTTTTCGATGCGCGTGGAACTTTTGTGAGGTCTTCAAAATAATTCCACACATTTTTTGGCTCTAAATTTCCTAAAATGCTCATAATATTTAATTTTTTATTTAATTTTGGATAAAATTATAATTTTTTTATTAAATTCAGAGAAAACTAATTTAAAATTAATTTAAAATAATCTTAAATAAAAATGAATATCAGTTTAAAAAATAGTCTAATATGGTTTGTAAGCATTGCTAATATAGTGTTTTTACTAAGCTTTTTAAGCTCTTGCAATAAAAATGAAAAGAGTTATTTTACCGGGAAAATTTATAATCTTTCAACAAAAGAAACGGTAAAAGAGGCAAAAGTAATTTTAGAAGCCTCACAAATAAAATCGGGAAATATGAATTCGTCTTTTTCAAAAATTGCTGAAACTATTAGCGACTCAGATGGGAATTATTTTATCGAAATTGAACCAAAACTTTATTTAAAATTTAAAATACGTGTCGAAAAAGAAGGCTTTCATAAATATTATACTGAAATAGAGCCTCAAGACCAAGCTGCTGAATATAAGCAAGATTACCCTTTAGCTGAAGCCTCATTTATTAAAATAAAAATTAAAAATAATCCACCTGCATATTCAGATGATTTGCTAAAAATACAAATCGAAGGCATTAATGAAGCCTGCGTAAGTTGTTCGCAAAACGATTTTACTATTTTCGAAGGTGCAAATATAGATACAGATTTTTTAATTAAAACTGTTGGCGGCGAGACTATACGCATTTCTTTTATTAAAACAATAAACGGAAATACTAATTTTTCAACAAAAGAATATTTTTGCCCACCCGGCGATACTGTTAAAGAGGTTTATTATTACTAATAATTTGAATTTAAAGAATAATTGTATAAACAATGAAAACTTTTTTTCTTCAAAAAGTCAACTTTCAAAAAGATAGTTTGCCCATCAATTCGACCTTGCACCTGTGTTGGATCTTCGATGGCTTACATCATCGCTGTAGCACAACTCGTTTCCAGTAATATCTAAAACCTTTCCACTGTCTTTTGCCATAAGATTGTCTCATTCTGTCTATTTGCTAAAACATTCTGCACAGTGATACAAAAAGTCATCGAAATAAGTTACTGACTTCCACAATTGATACAGGCTGGTGTCATCATATCTATTATTGTTTAATTATTTTATGAAAAGATAACAAAAAGTACTAGCCTATCTAAATATGACGAGATTTTAACAAAAAGTAGCCTGTTTTTACTTGCTAATTGGTTCAAGTTTTAAAATCTAGACTTATTTTCCAGTAATGATAAAAAGAAAAGAATTTTTTATTTGAAATTTAAATTAAAAATATTATATTTGTTTGCTTAAAAGATAAATTCAATAACTAAAAAGATTAATTATTTAAAAAGAGGTAAATAAACAATAATGGTCTTATTTTAAAAAGGAGAAAATATTATGATGCATAAAATAAAGAATTTAAGTTTTATATTTTTATTAATTTTTGGATTGGCTAACTTGCAGGCACAAACAATTTATGTTGTAAAAGCTGACGACTCGCAAACATCATACAGTTTGAGCAATATTCAAAAATTATCATTTTCCGATGGGAATATAAATGTTCAAAAATTTGATAATTTTACAGATACTTATGCTCTGGCAGAATTGCGTTATTTGAATTTTGAAGATTTAATTTCAGGCTTTGAAGCTCAAACCGATTCTTTTTCAAACATGCAATTAGCTTCTTATCCTAATCCTGTAAGCGATTTTTTAAATATTGATTTAAAAGGCTTAGAAACTCAAGGGGGAATAATAAGCATTTTAAACCTAGATGGAAAAGTAATTCAAAGCCAAAAGATTATAGAGAGTTTTGTAACACTCGACCTTAGCGGTTTAGCTCAAGGTATTTATATCTGTCGTTATACTAACGAAAATGAAATTAAAACAGTGAAAATTATTAAAGAATAAATTATGCTATCAGTAAGTCAAAGTTTAAGAAAAGTATTAGTACTAATTTTTCATTTTTTATTTTTCCTTTCAATATTAAGTGCGCAAAACGATACTATGTATATTATGAAATCTGGAGCTATACTATCCAAATATGCTGTTAATACTGAGGTAGATAGTGTTTTGTTTTATAAGCCTATAATTGATGAGTCCACTCTTTGTGGATCGCCTTTTGTCGACCCTCGTGATAATAATGAATATCAAACTGTACAAATAGCTAATCAGTGCTGGATGGTAGAAAATTTAAGATATTTACCTAGCGTAGTTGGCTCTAGTACCGGATCACCTATACATTCGCATTATTATGTTTATGGATATAATGGTTCAGATGTGAATGTTGCCAAATCTTCAGAAAATTATTCTATTTATGGTGTATTGTATAATTGGCCCGCAGCTATGAATTATGCAATAAGTAGTAATTCCAACCCAAGCGGTGTTCAAGGCGTCTGCCCTGAGGGCTGGCATTTGCCAAGCGATGTTGAATGGACACAGTTAACAAATAATTATGGAAGTTTAAATGCTGCAGGCGGTAAACTTAAAGAAGCCGGAACAGAACATTGGAATGAGCCAAATGTCGGAGCAAATAACGAATCGGGATTTACCGCTCTACCCGGAGGCTATAGAAATAACGCGGGCGAATTTGACTTTATTGGGCAACAAGCCTATTGGTGGACAACAACAGAAGCCTTTTCAGAAAACTCTTGGAATCGTTATATTTTTTATAATTACGCTAATGCCTATAGAAACAATGTTAGTAAAGAGTTTGGCTTTTCTGTGCGTTGTGTTAGAAATTGAGTTAATATTTAATTGAAAATTTTAAAAAATAATAAAATGAAAGAAAAAATGAAATCAATAAAATTAGCTTTCATAATGTTTTTTCCTATAGTTTTGACCTTCGCCTTTTCTATCTCAACTATAAGTGCACAAAACGATTCTATATATATCATGAAATCAGGGGTAATTGTTTCGCAATATAATGTGCATACAGAAGTTGATAGTATTATATTTTATTACCCCGAAATTGTTGTAACGCCAATATATGGAGAGCCTTTTATTGACGAACGTGATGCTAATGAATATCAAACAGTATTGATAGGAAATAAATATTGGATGGCTGAAAATTTAAAATATTTACCTAGTGTAGTAGGAACTGATATGTCCTCAAATGATGAAGCGTATTATTATGTTTATGATTATAATGGCACAGATGTAGAAGAGGCTAAATCAACTGAAAACTATGCAATTTACGGTGTTTTATACAATTGGCACGCAGCAATGAATGGAGATAATACTAGTCAAACTAATCCTAGTGGCGTACAGGGTATATGTCCGGTTGGCTGGCATTTGCCAAGTACTTCAGAGTGGAGTGAATTAACTAATGTTGTAGGTGGCAAAACAGCTTGTAAACTTAAAGAGGAAGGTTGTGTTCATTGGAGTGAGCCGAATGAAGGAGCAACTAATGAAAGAGGATTTACTGCCTTACCAGGAGGCCGTTTTAATGTTGATGTATTTGAAACTATTGGCGACAGAGGTAATTGGTGGAGTTCTACGGGACTCCCAAATGTTTTTGCTTATTGTAGATTTATGTCCTACAATAATAGTTATGTAGAAAATACCTTAGCCTACAAGGAGTTTGGCTTTTCTGTGCGTTGTGTTAAAGATTAAACTTATAAAATACAAGCCTTTAGGCAAATGTGTATTTAGAAAAAGTATAATAAAACGTACTACCTTCGCCTAAAATCGAAGTAACTGTTATTTTTCCACCCAACATATCGCTATAGGCTTTGCAAATAGAAAGCCCTAAACCCGAACCTCTTACAAGCTTGGAAAGTTTATTGTCTAATTTAACAAATCTTTGGAAAATTTTATCTATATCTTCTGAACTTATTCCAACGCCTGTATCTTTAACATAAAACTCTACTTCGTTCGAATTTAACTCTTTGTAGCCAAATTCAATTTTACCTTTTTCTGTATATTTTATGGCGTTACTAATTAAATTACTTATTATTTGTTTTGTTTTTACCTTATCAGTAACACATAACAAATTTGTATTAATATCAAGTGTGTTAAAAACAAATTCTATGGCAAGCTTATTCTTCATCGATACAAAATAAGATTCGTAAACTTCCTTTACTAGATCAAATAAATTAAATGAATTTACGTTTATTATCTCAGCTTCACTTTCAAGTTTTGAAAGTTCAATAATGTCGTCTAAAATTGTTAATAATTGATTACAGCTGTTTTGAATAATATTAATGTATTCTGTTTTTTCTTCTAGGCTAACTTCATTTTTTAATAAATCGGCAAAACCTATAATTGCGTTCATAGGTGTTCTAACTTCATGACTCATATTTGCTAAAAAAGCAGATTTTAAATTCTCATTTTCTTCGGCTTTCAATTTTGCTATTTCCAAATCTTTTATTAATTCTATTCGATCTGTATTGTCTCTGATTAAACATAAAATAGAATTTTTATTTAAAAATACTAATCTAATATCAAAAAAAAGTGTTTTTTTATCTTTCGGTAAATTATGTGTATAAGTAAAATTTTCTATTTTTTGATTATTTAAAACTTCAGGCATTTTTGCATTTATAAAAGTATATAAATCTTTTGAAAAGACTTTAGTAATATTTTTATTTGTAAAATTTTCAGGTTTACTTAAAATACTTGTACTATAATTTGAATAAAAATCAAGAATATTTCCTTTATCGTCAATGCTTATAATAATATCTGGAATTGCTTTTAATAGAGCTTCTCTATGAGCGTTTAGCTTTTCGGCTTCGCTTTTAGCTTCTAAAAGCAATTTTTCGGCAGTTTTTCTTTCTGAAATATCATGATAAATTGATTGATAAGTTTTGTCTGGCATCATTTTAGTGTGCATTTCTACTGGGATAATTCTACCGTCGTTTCTCACAATATCTCTTTGATTTATTAAAACTTCGCCTAGTTTAAGTTTTTCGTAGTTTAAAGGGGTGTTTTGAAGACTTTTACTAGTGAAAAAGCCATCGTTAATATTTTTTCCAATGATTTGATTTTTCGCTTTTCCAAATAATTTGCATATATAATCATTTGCTTCAATAATATCTCCGTTTGGAGTACCAATTAAAATCCCACCAACAGCAAAATTTATTAATTCACGATATTTCTTTTCACTTTGCCTGAGTTGTTCTTCCATTTTATGTCTTTCGCTAATATCTCGTAAAACTGCAACAACAACCCTTTTGTCAAAATATAAACCTGGCGAAAGACTTATCTCTGTTAAGAAAACTTCTCCATTAGAATTTTCCCCCCAAAAGTTTAATAACTGCTTTTTTCCTTTATATGCTTCTTCAATTTTTGAATTAATTTCCAGAAAATCATTCAAATTATTAGCTGCTAAACTTAAAGGATATTTATCAATAAAATAATTATGCTCATGTAAAAATAATATCTCGGCTGCTTTGTTTACGTCTATAATTTTACCCGAAGAATCTTGTATGAAAACAGCTTCATTTATGCTATTAAGCATACCTCTGTAGGTTAATTCTGATTGTTGTAATTCTGATTCCGCTTTTTTCTTCTCGGTTATATCTTTGATTATCGTTACAACGTGCTTTTCCCAATCTATGAGCATAGGAAATGAAGAAACTTCTATGTATAGATGCTCATTATCATCGGTAACAACAAGCTCTTCTTTCGTAAAAACATTTTTGTCATAATAATAGGTGTTTTCAATCCTATCTTTTACTATATTATGAAATCCGGGATGAATGAAATCAAAAATATTACGCCCAATAAGATTTTCTGAGTTTTTAGTTTTTAAAATCTTTATTATTGATTTATTAGCATATACAATTTTTGAATCTTTATGTACAACAAAGCCATCAGGCATTAATTCAATTAGTGTTCTAAATTTTTTTTCACTCTCTATTAATTCAAGTTCTTGTTTCTTCTTTTCGCTTATATCTTCAACTGTGCCTTGAAAATACAAAAACTCGTTTTTTTCGTCCTTAACAATTCTCGAACTTTCTCTTATGTGAATCTTACTACCATCTTTCCTAAACCAAGTCGTTTCCCAGCCTATTATTATTCTTTTATCTTCTATTGTCTTTACAAAATTTTCTCTTTCTTGTAAATCAATTAATTTGTCGTTTAGAATATTAAACTGTTGAAGATCCTCAAAACTATCGTAACCTAACATTTTTACTAATGGTAAGTTTGCTTCAATAATATCTCCATTCAAATTCGACTTATAAATTCCTATTGTCGTTTCTGTAAATAAAGCATTTATATTAGATAACTCTTTGTTTAATTCCAAGTTCTCTGCTTCTAACTTTTCAAGTGCTTGTATAAGTTCTTGTTTGTTTAATTCTTGGTATTTCATTCCTAATGATAATTGATGAAACTAATTTTTAAACAAAAATACAAAAATTACTTAATTAAATTTATACCATTCTTTTACAAATTTTATTCGACATGTTTTTATTATCCCTTTATACATAACTCGCAATAACTTACCTAACTACTTTTCCAACTTTATTAACTTTTAAAATTTTTAACGCTATTATTTTTTATCTTTGTACAAAAATTCAATAATAATGAAAAACTTGTTTTTACTTTTAATTTTTGCATTTTTATTTAGTCCTTTATTTGCTCAAAACACTGATAAGGCAAGCTATAAAACTTATCCTGCGGGTTTTTATTTTAAACAAATTTTAAGAGATAAACTTGGTAACGATAATTGGACGAAAATTAAATATGAGCCAATTGAAGTTTTCAAAATGGAAATGCAGGAAAGAATTTTTCCCACAGATATTAGCAAATATTCAGTAGCTTATCATTTGCAAGCTATTTCGCAAGGCAATAGTGGCACCTGCTGGGCTTATTCAGCAACTTCATTTATGGAATCGGAAGTCTTTCGATTGACAGGGCAAAATATAAAAATTTCAGAGTTATATACTGTTTATTGGGAATATGTTGAACGAGCCCAGGATTTTATTTCAACAAAAGGCGAAACCTTCTTGGGCGAAGGTAGCGAAGCAAATGCAATTTTGCGTATTATGCGAAACCACGGCGTTTTACCTTATTCTGTTTACGATGGTTTGAAAAATAATCAAAGATTTAATCAGCATGATGAAATGTTTTTGCAATATAAAAACTACTTGGAGGCAGTAAAATCCCAAAATTATTGGAATGAAAATGAAATAATGGATAGTATTTATAAAATTTTAGATTATTGGATATCCTGTCCGCCAGAGAATTTTGTGTTTGATGGCAAAAACTATACTGCTAAAACATTTATGAACGAAAAACTTAAATTAAATTCAAATCATTATTTTTCTTTTATGTCGACTAAAGAAATTGATTATAATCAAAAGGGCGAACTCGTTGAAGACGATAATTGGTGGCATTGCAAAGATTATTATAATATTTCTTTAAATGACTTTATGGATTTAATTAATAGCTCAATCGAAAAAGGATATACAATTTCTATTTGTGGAGATGTGTCGGAGCCTGGAATTTGCCCTATTAATGAAGTTGCAATTATTCCCGATTTCGACATTCCATCCAAGTATATTAATGAAGACGCTCGGCAAATTAGACTAATCAGTGGAGCTACTACCGATGACCACTGTATCCACCTTGTTGGCTATCAAATTGTTGAGGGAAAATATTGGTATCTAATAAAAGATTCGGGTGCTGGAGCTTTCGACGGTAAAAATAAAGGCTATAGATTTTTTAATGAAGATTATGTAAAATTGAAAATGATGAATATTATGATTCATGTTGATATAGCCCGTAAAGTTTTGGATAAAATAATAAAATGATGAATAAAGAATTAAAAAATATTGTAAAACTTGGAAAAATCCCTTTGTTAGAAGAGTTTTATTCTATTCAAGGAGAAGGATTTAACACAGGGAAAGCTGCTTATTTTATTAGAACGGGGGGCTGCGATTTAGCTTGCCATTGGTGCGATTCAAAAGAAACATGGCAACCCGAAATTCATGAGTTTATAGAAATAAATTCAATTTTAAATCGCGTAAAATCTACTGCCGCCGACACAATTGTAATTACAGGAGGAGAGCCTTTAATTCATAATTTTGATGAGTTTTGTGCAAAAGCAAAAACACAAAATTTTACTTTAATGTTGGAAACATGTGGTGCACATAATTTTAGCGGAGTTTGGGACTGGGTGTGTCTTTCGCCAAAACAATCTAAACCACCAAAACCTGAATATTTCCAAATTGCAGACGAAATTAAAATTGTAATTTTTGAAGAAAAAGACTTTGAATGGGCGGAGTACTGTGCTAATAAAGTTACAAACTCTTGCGTATTGTTTTTACAACCCGAATGGAGCCGATTTGAAAAAACTGGCACTATGATTGTTGAATATGTTAAGAAAAACCCTAAATGGAATGTTTCATTACAAATACATAAGTTTTTACAAATTCCATAATTAATTTTGTGAACATGAAAAAATTAACTTGTATATTTATTTTAGTTTTGTTTTTTGATATATCAATTTCAGCTCAGCATAAATCAGCATATACTTCTAATAAGTCGGCAATTAAAAGTTTTAATAAGGCTGCAAGTTATATGGAACAACACCAAAATAAAATGGCTTTAGCCGAAATTGATAAAGCCATTGAAAAAGACCCTATGTTTTTAGAAGCTTGGCTTTTAAGAGCCGAAATTTATGATTTTCTCGGCTATTCTATTGAGTCTTATTTTTCATATTCGAAAGTTTTTGAAATAGACCCTTCTTACGACCCTGCTTTAAGTTTTAAACTTGCTGCAAACTCTTATAAAATTGGTAAATATGCCGAGGCAAAAAATTTTATAGATTATTTTTATTCCGAAGTCGATTTAGAAAAATATAAAAATTATGATTTTAAAAGATTAAAAGAATTTATTTATTTTGCCGATAGTGCTTTTAACAATCCTGTTAATTTTCAAGCTATTAATATTGGCAGAGGCGTTAATTCCGAATATGACGAATATTGGCCCTCGCTTTCTGTTGATGAGAGTGTTTTAGTTTTTACACGTCAAATTCCCATTAATCCAAATTCAAGTCTTAGAAGCCCTGAAAGCATGCACGAAGATTTGTTTATTTCTTATTTTGATGAAAAAACTGGGCAGTTTTCAAAAGCTCAACCTCTTCCAGGTAGCGTAAATACAAAACTAAATGAAGGTGCACAATGTATAAGTGCTGACGGAAAAACTTGCATTATTACTGCATGCAATCGGCCTGACGGAATGGGGTCATGCGATTTATATATAATGTTTTTAGAAAATGGAAAATGGACAAACCCGAAAAATTTAAAAACTATAAATACTCCTTCTTGGGAAAGTAACCCTTCTTTGTCGGCTGACGGAAAATATTTGTATTTTGCTTCAGGTAGGGCTGGAGGACGTGGCAAAACTGATATTTGGCGAGTTAGAATTGATGAAAAAGGAAATGCTTTGTCGGAAGCAGAAAATCTTGGAGCAGAAATAAATACCGAGTTCGAAGAACTCTCGCCATTCATTCACCCCGACGGAAAAACTTTGTATTTCGCTTCTCGTGGACACCCTGGAATGGGAGACTTTGACCTTTTCTATTCAAAAATTGACGAAAATGGAAATTGGTCGAAACCGAAAAACCTCGGATACCCAATTAATACAATGGGAGAGGAGAGAAGCCTTATTGTTAATGCAAGAGGTGATATAGCTATGTTCGCCTCGAATAGCGGAAAAAGAGATTTAGATATTTATTATTTTTTAATCCCCGAAGAAATTAAACCCATTGCCACAACTTATGTCAAAGGTTTTGTATACGATAAAACTAATAATAATCGCTTAGAGGCTAAATGCCAATTAATTGATGTAGAAACGGGTGAAGAAGTAATCGTGATGAAAACAGACCCTGTAAATGGTGAATATTTAATAACTTTACCTTTAGAAAGAGACTATGCCTTTAATGTGGAAAAAACTAATTATTTGTTTTATTCCGAAAGTTTTTCACTTAAAAATATTAAAAACCCAGAAGACGCCTTTATCTTAAATATTCCTTTGCAACCATTAGAAGAAGGAGTTGTTGTCGTGCTAAAAAACATTTTCTTTGAGTTTAATTCCTACCAATTATTACCAGAATCTTTTGCAGAATTAAAAATCGTGTGCGATTACCTTAACGCAAACCCTAAATTAAAAATCGAAATAGGCGGGCATACCGATAATGTCGGCACAAAGGCTTATAATAAAACTTTATCCGAAAATCGTGCTATGGCTGTTTATAATTATTTGATTACTAAAGGTATAGATAAAAATAGATTATCGTTCAAAGGTTATGATTTCTCTTTACCTATTGTTAACAACGATAGCGAAGAAAATAGAGCTTTGAATAGACGTACTGAATTTAAAGTTATTAGTAATAAATAATATTAAAAGTTTTAAAACTGTTTATTATGACTAAAAAAAGAAAAATATTTAGCATTGCCCTGATTATAATTGTTATTTTGATTGTCTTTGCTGCATTTATTGGTAAAAAGTATTATGACAAAATATTTTCATCAAATATTAAATTTAATGACGAAAAAGCTTACCTTTATATTCCAACAAATTCAAATTATGAAGACCTTTTAAATATTTTAGAAAAATCGGGCTATTTGCTTGATATTGAGTCTTTTAAGTTTGTTGCAGAAAGAAAAAAGTTTGTCTCAAAAATTTTGCCTGGACGTTATGAAATTTTTAATGGAATGTCGAATAATGAATTAATTAATTTATTGAGAAGTGGCAAGCAAAGTCCTGTTCAAGTAAGTTTTATTTCAGTTCGAAGCTTGGATATTTTAGCAGGAAAATTAACAAAAAATATTGAAGCTGATTCTATTGAACTTACAAACTTATTTAAACAAAAAGATATTTTTGAAAAATATGGGTTTAATAAAGAAACTTTTATGACTATGTTTATTCCAAATACTTATGAATTTTATTGGAACACCTCGGCTGAACAACTAATAGAAAGAATGGCTAAGGAATATAAGTCTTTTTGGACAGAAGAAAGAAAGCAAAAAGCAGCAAATATTGGCTTGTCACAATGCGAAGTTAGTATTTTAGCCTCAATTGTTGAAGCAGAAACACAAAAAAATGACGAAAAAGCAAGAATTGCTGGTGTTTATATAAATCGTTTAAATTCGGGAATATTATTACAAGCCGATCCTACAGTGGTTTATGCTGTAGGTGATTTTGCTTTAAAAAGAGTTCTAAAAAAACATTTAGAAATAGATTCGCCTTATAATACTTATAAGTATTCAGGTTTACCACCTGGACCGATAAATATTGCCTCTGTTTCCTCAATAGATGCTGTTTTGAATTACGAAAAACATAGTTATTTATTTTTTTGTGCTAAAGATGATTTTTCTGGTTATCATGTTTTTGCTAAGACAAATGCTCAACATGCTGCAAATGCTCAAAAATATCATAGAGCTTTGAATAGCCAAATAATGAGATAGTTATATAGTTTGTTAACTAATAAATAAAAAACTATAGTTGAGCATTTTAAATTAAACAATAATTTTTCAAAAATTTAGAAACTTATTTAATTTCTTCAAAAAATTTTAAAATATTGTCAGTTTCAGATTCCCAATACTCATAATTATGCCCAGCAATTGGCTTGAAGTTTGCTTTAATATTTAATTTAGGAACTTGGTTTTTAAGAGAATCATACATCATTTTACTTTGTTCTACCGGAGAGGTTTTATCAGCTTCGCCGTGGGCAATGTAAATCGCGGATTTAAAATTTTTACAGTCATAAGCAAAACATTCTTTTTTCCATCTTTCTGGAAAATCGCTATAATGCCCTAAAAATGAGTAATATAGGTATTCTTCAGGCATTGTACAAATATTAAAATCTCCTGATAAACTTGCAATTGCTTTAAAAATTTCAGGTTTATAATATGCGAGAAGGCTTGCACCTCTAGCTCCTGTGCTAATTCCGGCAACAAAATTATTTTGTCCTGGCAATAATATTCCAAGTTCATTTTGAAAAATAGGAATATGTTCTTCTAAAATCCACGTTAAAGTCGGATATTTTATATAATTTGGATTAGTTTGCGGATAAATTTCTAAAATATAATTAGATTTTCCATAATCTGGAATTATTAAAACATAGCCATTCTGTAATGCCTTTTCGCAGAAGCTCGTCTTTTCGCACCACTCTTGTGCAGGTAAATTCCACCCATGTAAAAGTAATATATTCCCTTTTATAGAAATATTTTCAGGCGGATATTTTATGCTTGTACTCACAATAAAACAGCAATCATATTTAATTGAAATTACTGTATCGTTTGCGTGAGAAATTTTAGTTGTCTCTACAAGTAAATTTTGGTTTTGAATTTTATTATTTGAATTTGAATTAACGCAAGAAAATAATATAATGAACAAAATTAGTAATATATAAACTTTAAGTTTCATCTTATAAAAATAGCTATTTTATTTTAGAATAACTAAAAATGTGTTAATATTGTTGCAAAATTAAATGAAAAAAGTGAAAAACTCAGAAACGATACAAAAAATTGGTTTGTTTACTGCAATTTCTTATGTGATTGCAAATATGATTGGAACAGGAGTGTTTACTTCTTTAGGTTTTCAATTAGCTGGTGGCGTAACAGATGTTTCAGCGATAATGATTTTATGGCTTATTGGCGGAATAATTGCCTATACAGGCGCTCAAGTTTATGGAGAATTAGGTTCTGTAATGCCACGTTCGGGTGGAGAATATCACTTTTTATCTAAATTATATCACCCTGCCTTAGGTTTCATGTCAGGTTTTTTCTCAATGTTTGTTGGTTTTGCAGCACCAATTGCTTTGGCTTCAATGGCTTTAGCTGGCTATTTTTCAAATGTTTATCAAGGGATTGACCCCAAAATAATTGCAGCAAGTGTGATTCTCATAATTACTCTCGTGCATTCAATTAGCGTGAGGTCAGGTGGTAATTTTCAAAATGTTTTTACCATTATTAAGCTCTTATTAATTCTTGGTTTTATTATTGCAGGTTTTACTTTAGCACCCGAACATCAAGAAATTTCAATTTTGCCTAGTTCTGTTACTTGGAGTCAATTAGTAAGTTCTGGTTTTGCTGTTTCTTTAATTTTTGTGTATTATTCTTATTCGGGCTGGAACGCTTCGGCATATTTTGTCTCCGAGCTTAAAAATCCAGTAAAAAACTTACCAAAATCTTTAATAATTGGAACTGTTGTCGTTTCAATTTTGTATTTATTAGTGAATTTCATTTTTCTTTATGTTTCGCCTATTAATTCACTTTCGGGACAATTGGATATTGGTGCTGTCGCTGCCGGAGATATTTTTGGCAGAAAAGGCGGAATAATAATGTCGGGTTTAATTTCATTATTATTAATTTCTACAATTTCTTCTATGATTTTTGCAGGACCGCGAATAATTCAAGTAATTGGCGAAGATTATTCTGCTTTAAGTTTTATTAAGAAAAAAAGAAAAAATGGAGTTCCATTAATCGCAATTTTAATTCAAACAAGCATAAGTTTAATTTTATTATTTACTTCTACCTTTGAACAATTATTGACGTATTTAGGTTTTGTAATGAATATTTTTGCCTTTTTAACTGTTGCCGGCGTGTTTATTCATAGGCGAAAATATCCAAATATTGAAAGACCATATAAAACACAAGGCTACCCGGTAGTGCCAATAATTTTTATGCTTTTCGTTATATGGAATATGATTTATATGTTTAAAGAAAAAACAAGTGAAACTTTGGTCGGTTTAGCAACGCTCGTTTTAGGGCTTGGCGTTTATTTTGTTGTAAAAGCTTTTGAAAAGAAAAGCGATTAATCTTTTTTACCTAAGCAGTATAAATTTCCGTCTCTTGATGCGACATAAAGTCTTTTGTTGTGAACTATTGGTGTTGCTTCGCCTCTGATAGAATTGTTTTTTTCCATTAATCTGAAAATACATTTATCATCATAAGAAAACATATATAAACCTTCGTAAGTTAAAACAATAAGTCTATTTTTTGTAAAAATTGGCGTTGAAATTGAAGGTCCAGTATAATATTTAAAAACTTCTTGAGGTTGTGAATATGTTTTTTTGTTGCAAGGTCCTTTTACAGAATCGTATGGATTAATAAATTCATTTTCGACAACGTAAAGATAACCATCAATACCTATAAAAGCAGCCAGTGAATTACACTTTTTTGAAATATATCTATCATTAATTGCACAAGAACCAATAATTCCTCCTTGCCAGTCTGCAAAACTATTATTCCCGGTTGGGCAATACCAAACAACGCAAGAATCTTCATGTTTTTTGGGGTCTATTAACATTGCCCCGCCTTTTCCTTGGATATATTCTTTTTCAATACTTATTAAAACTTTTTTATTTCGCGTAATTACGGGCGAGCCGTCCATATCGGCACCTGTTTTAAATTTAAAATCAAATTTTCCTAGTTTTTTATTATATCTAAATAAATATCCTGCTCCGGAAGTAATAAAAATATAATCATCTAATAATGCAGGTGAGCTTTCTATTACAACATTTCGACCATGCGCTTGTATGTCTTCTTGCGTATATAATGCTTTTTTAAAAAACTCTATTGGTTGTTTGTGCGAATTAATTATTGTTGCAGAGTCTGGATTAGGATTTAATTTTACAAAGTCGCCTGTTTCTAATCCTATGAATAATGTGTCTTCAACTATTAGTGCAGTTCCGTCTACATCTCTGCTATACGAGCCTCCTATGACAGAATTGTATCTCCATAATTCTTTTCCTGTTCTAAACGAAACGGCTCTATAGCTAAAAATATATTTCTCATTAAAAGAAACTCCAAAGCCTCTTCTGCTACCTTGAAATATTACAATTTTATCTGGATGGGAGTTTGTTTTTGTGGGATTTAGCCAAAGACAACCCGTTGACTTTATTACATCATCAAAGGTATATTCCCAAATTACCTTACCTGTTTCTGCTTCAATTTTTCTTAAATTATGGTCGTATGAGCCTTGAACTAAATACAGTGTGTCATTATCTTCTAAAAGCAAGGCTTGACCTGTCCAGCCCGCACCGCACATTTCTACTGAATTACCAGTTTTGTTAGGCATAGTAGTGTTTCCGCAACCTAAATTGAGCTTCCAAATAATATCTAATTTCTCAGGCGCTTGATTTCCATAATAATTTCTATATTCATTACCGAGAAAGGTTGGAATTATAAATTTTATCTGCGATTCTGCTATCAATGATGAAAAGCAAAACAAGAAAAAAAATAATTTAATTTTAGTCGAAAGAAACGCCTTTATATTTAGTTTCATTTATTAATTGTTCGTATTCCCAAGCATTAGGTGCTAGCATATAGCGTAAAGGATTAACAGTTGAGCCATATACTATTATTTCATAATGAAGATGCGGGGCAGTTGATAAACCAGTAGAACCAACAGTGCCAATAAAATCGCCTCTTTTAACTCTTTGACCTTGCTTTACATCAATAGTTTTTAGGTGTGCATATCTCGAACTTAGTCCGTTAATACCGTGATTTATAATTATATTGTTTCCGTAACCACTTCTGTTTTTTTCAACTAATTGTACTTTGCCGTCTCCTGATGCATAAACAGGAGTGCCTGAAGGAGCTACTAAATCTAAACCTGTGTGCATCCTTATTATCCCTAAAATTGGGTGAGGGCGATAGCCATAAAATGAACCTATACGGGTTAGTTCATTTGTGTGAATAGGTTGCAAAACAGGCAAAGAATGAAATAATATTTCTTTCTTTTTTAATTCGTTTATAATAGCCGTATAAGATTCGTCTTGAACTTTTAGCTTTTGCTCAACTTTATCTAAGTTTTTGGCAACTTCTTTAACAATTTCTGTATTATTATATCCATCATATTTTTTATATCTTTCTCCTCCGCCCATTCCTGCGTTCCGTATTGTTGCTGGAACTGTGTCTAGATCGAAAGTTGTACGATAAATATAATTATCATTTTTTGCAATTTTATTTAATAAACTATCATTTTTTTCGAGACGTTTATTAATTTTAGTTAAATTTTCTTGTAAAAATTTAACTTCAGAACGCAACATTTTTTCTTCTGGCGATTCGTAAATAATGATATATAAAATCATCAAAACTGCTCCAAATGTTATAGAAGTAATGGAATGTTGAAATATCTTTCCAATAATTTTTTTAAAACTTAACTTAATCTTTTCGTATTGTAAAGTCTCTGAATTAAACTTGTATTTTGTTTTAAAACTCTTCATTTTTTAATAAAAATTAAACTAATCTAAAATTAAACCTGCAAAATTATATTATTTAATCTAAATTTGCAAACAAATATTTTGTTTAATTGAATAATTAAAAGATTTTAAAGTATTACGATGGATTCAAAACAGATAAGAAAAGAATTTAAAAATTTTTTTGAAAATAAAGGGCATAAAATTGTGCCAAGTGACTCAATAATTATAAAAAATGACCCAAGTCTGATGTTTACCAACGCCGGTATGAATCAATTCAAAGATATTTTTCTTGGTTCGCGAAAACCGGATGGTTTACGACTGGCAAATTCGCAAAAATGTTTAAGAGTTTCGGGCAAACATAACGATTTAGAAGATGTTGGACATGATACTTATCATCATACTATGTTCGAAATGCTTGGTAATTGGTCGTTTGGTGATTATTTTAAAAAAGAGGCTATCGCCTATGCTTGGGAACTTTTAACCGAAGTCTATAAAATTGATAAATCTCGACTTTATGCCAGCGTTTTTGGAGGTGATAAAACCGAAAATTTAGAAATAGACACCGAAGCCGAAGAAATTTGGAATAATTATCTCCCAAAGGATAGAATTATTTATGGCAACAAAAAAGATAATTTCTGGGAAATGGGCGACATGGGACCTTGCGGTCCTTGCTCTGAAATTCATGTGGATATTAGAGATGATGAAGAAAGAGCAAAAATTCCTGGAAAAGAATTGATAAATAAAGACCACCCGCAAGTTATAGAGATTTGGAACTTGGTATTTATTCAATTTAACCGTAAAGCTGATGCTAGTTTGGAAAATTTACCACAAAAACATGTGGATACTGGTATGGGTTTCGAAAGATTGTGTGCTGTTTTACAAGAAAAAAAATCTAATTATGATACAGATATTTTTCAAACTTTAATAAAACATATTTCTGAAATTTCACAAAAAAAATATGGCGAAAACAAAAAAATAGATATTGCTCTTAGAGTTATTTCTGACCATTTGCGTGCCGTTTCGTTCGCTATTGCAGACGGGCAACTTCCCTCAAATAATAAAGCCGGTTATGTTATTAGAAGAATTTTAAGAAGAGCTGTGCGTTACGCTTATTCATTTTTGGAATTAAAAGAAGCCTTTATTTATCGCCTTGTGCAAACTCTTGCCGATTTAATGGGAGATTCATTTCCCGAATTACTGAGTCAAAAAAACCTTATCGAAAAAGTGATTAAAGAAGAAGAAATTGTGTTTTTAAGAACTTTAGAAAAAGGAATAAGATTGCTTGATACTGAAATGGAAAAGTTGAAAAAACAAAGCAAAAATATAATTGACGGAAAACAAGCTTTTTCTTTGTATGATACTTACGGCTTCCCTTTAGATTTAACAGAACTTATTGCTCGTGAAAATGATTATCTTGTTGATGTTGAGGGGTTTGAAGCTGAAATGCAAAAGCAAAAAGATAGAGCTAGGGCTGCTTCCGAAGTCGCAACAGAAGATTGGACTGTTTTAAAAAGTATCGAAGAAACTGCCTTCCTTGGTTATGATTTTCAAACTGCAGAAATTAATATTGTAAAATTTAGAAAAGTAGAACAGAAAAAAAACATTTTTTATCATTTAGTTTTCGATAAAACTCCATTTTATGCTGAGGCAGGCGGTCAAGTAGGGGATAGCGGTTTTATTCGTAGTATAAATGAAGATATTGAAATTATAAATACTGTAAAAGAACATAATTTGATTATTCATATTTCAAAACAGTTACCTATTAATATTGAAACTGTTTTTCAAGCAGAAATTAATATAGAAAATCGTATAGCAACTGCAAATAATCATTCTGCTACACATCTTTTACATCATGCTTTACGCGATATTATAGGTAGCCATGTTGAGCAAAAAGGTTCTTTAGTTGCACCCGATAGACTACGTTTTGATTTTTCTCATTTTAATAAATTAAGCGAACAAGAAATAAGACAAATTGAAAAAGCCGTAAATAAAAATATTCGAAGGAATATAAATAGGGACGAAAAGCGAGATTTACCAATTTTGCAAGCTCAAGAAATGGGTGCTATTGCTCTTTTTGGCGAAAAATATGGAGACAAAGTCAGGCTTATTAAATTTGGTGATTCGGTTGAATTATGCGGTGGTACACATGTAGAAAATACAGGACAAATAGGGTTTTTTAAAATTATTTCTGAGTCGGCTATTGCTGCAGGTATCAGAAGAATTGAGGCAATTACAGGAGAAATTGCCGAAAATTATATTTTTGAAAAATTAGATATTTTAAATAATTTAAGCCAAGAGTTTAATAGACAAAAAGACTTAAATGCCGCTATTTTTTCTATGCTTGATGAAAATCAAAAATTAAAAAAACAGTTAGAAAACTATCATTTAGAAGAACTTAAAGCAATAAAACACAAGCTCTTAGACAAAGCGGAACTTATTAATGAGGTAAAATTAATAGTCGGAGAAATAAAAGTTAGTGATGCAAATGATTTAAAAGAAATTTGCTCCCAAATTAGAGCAGAAAATTCAAAGTTTGCTTGTGTATTAGCTAGTTCTATTGATTTTAAACCTTATTTAGCTATTGCTTTTTCAGAAAATTTGACAAAAGAAAAATTATTAAATGCTGGTAATTTAATTCGAGAAGCAGCAAAATTTATTCAAGGCGGCGGCGGAGGGCAAGCGTTTATTGCCACAGCAGGAGGGAAAAAATCCGAAGGAATAAAGGAGTCCATTGAATTTGCAAGAAAAAAGATTGTTGAAATATTGATGCAATATTCTTAATTTTGATTTTATATTTAGTAGGAATTAGTTGCGTAAGAAAATCCACAATAGGAAAGTTAGTAGCAGACAAAATTGGTTTGACTTTTTTTGATTTAGATTTAGAAGTCGAAAATTATTAAGAAAATTCTATTGAAAGAATTCAAGATGAATGTTTTTCAATGAATGAGTTTAGGAAAAAAACCAGTGTTGTTCTCGATCACCTTTTCGGAAAAAATATTGATATACTTATTGCAGGCGGCCCCCTCAGGGTTAAAATATGCCAATCTTAGTGTGTATAAAAAACATAAGGCAAATAAAGAATTATACTCAATTCATATTAAGGATTTGCATGAAAATGTTTTAAATAGGTTAACCTTTTATGATAAAGATTCCAATCCTATTGTTGTAAAAATGAATAAAGCTATAAAAGGAAGGTATTTGCAAAGGATTAGAGAAGATTATGAATTTTTTCGACAATCTTATGCCCGTGCCGATTTTACAATAGATATAAACGGTATTAAATTGAAAGATATACCAAATTTTATAATAAACGAGTTAAATAAAAATATAGTAAAATTGAATGAAGAGAAGAATAAACGCTGATAAACACTAATTTATACTGATTTACGCATATAAATATGAACAAACTACAAATTAATCTTTAATAATTGACAATTTTTCATATATTCATTTTTATTAAGACCTGCTAAAGACTGTTTTTATAATTTTATATGCTATTAGTTTTAAATAATTTGTTGAAAGTATAATATGTAAATTAATAAATATATATAAAATCAACCCAATTAAATTTTATATATATTTGTTCTGTTATTAATTTACTATTTTGAATTATGTTTTTAATGAGTTGTTTTGTTTAACTTAACTAATTTTAAAAAAGTAAAATGGAAGAGGGGATTAGTTTTATTTTATTGTTTAAGCGTTTAAAATATGAAGAAATATGGTTGTTGTACTTATTAAAAGTTTACTAAAAAATTACTTTTTTCGTAATTATTTAGGTGCTAAGATATGAACAAATAATTATTAATAAAAATTATCTT